>JAJCXQ010000578.1 GCA_029263355.1 Acidobacteriota bacterium
ACCCGAGGATCGCTTCGAGTCTCGACTTCACTCAGCTCGACGCACAGGCAGCAGCTCAAATCCACGGCGGTGTCGACCGCGAGGGACGTGTTTCACCCTTTGCATCTTTCCTACTGAGAAACGACAGCGGGAAACGCCTGCGGCTCCGCGGACGGACTTTTTACCGACCCGAGCTGGATGGCGGGCGAGTCAAAGTCTTCGTGGATGCCGTAGAAGTTGGACACATCCAGCTTGATCCCGGTAAAACGATCGATGTTGACTGGCCACTACCAGCAACGGCTTTTGAACGGCCTTTTCTTTCGATCCGACTCCTCGCGGACGACTACGTCTACGCTGGACTGGATTTTCAACACTGTGTCGTCTTTCATCTCGACCAGCTCGCGATCGAGACCTAGCGGAACCATCGATGCCTCTGGTAATTCTTCAACTTCGCGGAGCGCCATTCTCAATATGAACACTATCCTCAACCCTGAAACCGCTGCACGGCGGCGGGAGCTGGCTGACGAGTACCGTGCGGCGAGATTCTACCCCCACGTTGTCATCAACAATTTCTTCACTCCGGAGGTCTGTCAGGGCCTGGTCCAAGAGTTTCCTGACTTCAGAGCAGAAGACGCACTGAACGAGTACGGCCAAGTCGGGAAAAAAGCCTATCGCGAAGACATCCGCCACCTCGGCGGCACTTATGCTCAGCTCGACGAGCACATTCGCTCGCCGAGTTTTCTAGGACTTGTCAGCGACATCACTGGAATCCGGGATCTGATTCACGACCCTGAGTACATCGGTGGTGGGACGCACGACAACGTCGATGGCTCAGAGCTCGATATTCACATCGACTTCAACTACCACCCCAAAAGAGGGTGGCATCGTCGCCTCAACCTCATTGTTTTTCTCAATCCCGAGTGGGAGGAGAGCTGGGGAGGTGCTTTCGAGCTCCACAAAGATCCTTGGTCGCCGGCCGAAGACGAGGTCGAAGCGATACCTCCACTGATGAATCGCGGTGTGATCTTCGAGACCAGCGAGGTCTCTTGGCACGGATTCAACAAAGTACAGCTTCCAGCTGACAAACAAGATCTGTCTCGCCGATCGTTCGCAATTTACCTCTATACCAAGGAACGACCCTCGGAAGAGATTGCGCCGTCGCACGCAACGTTTTACGTCCAAAGGCCTTTGCCCGAGCGATTCCAAGCCGGGACCACCTTGACGCACGGCGATGTCGAGCAGCTATCGCATTTGATCGCTCGCCGCGATCACCACATGCGGTACCTCTACGAGCAGGAGAAGGGTTTCTCGGCCCGTGTCGACCGTCTGGAGAAGATCATCCGACAGCGGCTGCCAATCAAAGGTTACGTGCATCAGCTCGGGGAAGCGGAAGGAATCTGGGAAGATCAGTGGGTGACCCAGACTCTGACCTTCTGTTTCAAGGGTGAGCGCCCGATCACTACGATTCGCATCAGCGGCTATGTTCCGGACTTCTTTCCCTCAGGTCGGCGACTCACTGCGACGGTCGGCTCCGCGAGCTTCGAGCGGCCGCTAGATGTCGGCGCCTTCGAGTGGCAACTCAGCACCCCATTGGAGGCCGGCGCCGAAACCAACATCCGTGTCGACTGCAGCGCAACCTGTAATCTGCATGAGCTTGGCCAATCCGACGATATCCGCGACCTTGCATTCCAGCTGTTGGGCATCAGCACGGAATAGTTGGGAGGACCTTACGTCATGCCGCACCCCTGCCGTTCTTGCCCGGTCTGCGACCTCGCCCCCAATGCCGACGCTTGTATCGGCACACTGGCTGTAAATCACACCAGCCGCTCTCGTCTCGCCGTCCAAGCCTACGATCTGACCTATTGCGACTGCGGTGAGCTGGTCTATATCTCGCCCCTGCCGTCGCGCCAAGACATCCTTGCCATGTATGCCGAGAGCGCCCAATTCGCCGATAAAGACTCGGTTGAAAGTCCATACCGAGGTGAGCATGCGATTGCCGTCCTCGAGTACATCACCAGTCAGTTCCTGTCGATTCTCAGACTGCAAAGGATCGGCACAGACTCACCGATCAAAGTGCTCGAAGTGGGCGCGGGCTTGAGCTGGATGTGCCGCGCGGCGAAGATCGCCAACTGGGACAACTTGACGGTGGCCCAAGATTTGACCACCGAGGCGATCAGCGAATGTCGATGGGTCGACCATTACATCGTCGAGGACATGATCGAAGGAACCTCGTTCGACCCTCACGGTCCGTTTGACGTCATCTCCCTGACCCATGTGTTCGAGCACCTAGCGGAGCCGGTCGCCATGCTTCGACGCCTCGGCGGTCTCCTCGCTCCCAAAGGTGTGATCTTCATCACCGCCCCACATCGCCCAGCTGGGTGGCAACGCGGCAGTGCCATTACCGAATGGGAACCGTGGTCCTACAACCACACCCCCGCTCACATTCAGTACTTCGCCCGTGGCAGCTTCGAAAAGGCAGCAGAAGCCGCCAGACTCGAGGTTGCGGCATGGAACGACCAACACGAGGATGGGCAAGCCTTCGAGGGCTGGCTTCGCCACATCGGCGTAGTTGACGGTTGAAGGCCGGGTCAATCTCCTAGGTAGCCGAGAGACTTGAGAATCTCGATATTCTCTGCGGACAAGCCAACTGTCGGATCGACGCCTCGCACCGCGGCACGCATCACAGCGCACGGTTCTCCGCCGAGGACGTTTCCTAGGTCACGGTAAAGCTCGCGGGTGACGCTAGGCAACTCCTGACTGAGATCTCGGCTTTCTCCAGGATCGTCGACCAAATCGAAGAGCCTTTGTGCGGTCTCTGGCATGCAGGTCTGAATGAGCTTGTAACGGCCCTTCAACTTGCTGAGCCAACGGTGTTTACCACCGGTCATCGACACACCCACCAACCAATCTGGGTCCTGTGAGATGTGCAGCAGGTCGCGACCATCCAGCAACACATCGTGCTCGATACCGGCGAGACTCAGGAGGGTAGGAAAAAAATCTAGATTGCTGACCAACACCGGCGTGCGCAGCGCCGTTTCAACCGCTGGATGCCGGATGATCAGAGGAACGCGAACGTGCTCTTCCGTCAAACGATCATGCTGGAAGCCGCCGTGCTCTTTGAACTCCTCGCCGTGATCTGCGGTCACGACAATCACCGAATTGTCCAGAAAGCCTAGCTCATTCAGCCCCGCGATCAACTGATCAAAAAGAGAATCCGCATAGAGAACCTCGCCGTCATAAAGCTCTCGGATGCGCGCAATCTCCCTTGGATCGTCCGTTTCGAACTTGTGGCCAGTCGTGTCGACGAACTCTCCCGCATAGCTCTCATCGTAGAGATGCGACGCCATCTCGCGCCGGTCGTAAGGTGAATGGGGAGAGATGAAGTGGATCCAGGCAAAGACCTTGCCTCCGCGGTTCTCGCGCAGCCAAGCTAGTGATTTCTCGACGACGGCTTCTTCAGCCACATTGAGGGCCTCATAAACCGCGAAGCCGGTGTCGAAATGTCTCTCCTCGGTCAACTGAATGTTGTTGAGAAACGCCGCGGTCTGATAGCCGGCATCGGCGAACCGCTGCGCCAGGGTGTCGCGGTAAACCAGATCCCAGGCGTGGAAAACCCTCGTCGGCAACAAGCCAGTGAAGGCAGACGCGAACGAAGTCGGCGTCACCGGAGCTACAGTGTAGGCCTTGTCGAAAACGATGCTCGCTTGGCCGAAAGCGTCGATCGCTGGCGACGTCGGGCGCGGATATCCGTAGAGGCCCAAAGCATCAGCGCGCAGCGCATCAAAGCTCACCACGATGACGTTGGCATCTTGTTGAACGGGCAAGCTCGCCTGCAGTTCCTGAAGCGGCGACCGTTCGGCCGTATGTTCCTCAGCACCATCGTTCTTTTGACACCCGAGCCAGGTCAACGACAGTGCCAACAGCAACAAACAACTCTTCGAGTCCGATCGAATCATCTCAAGCTCATTCATGCGTTGAAAGTGGGAGCCTTGGCCCCGTCTCAAAGTCCGCCAAGGCCCAGACGCCGGCAACAGTAGCATAGGGACAGCCTTGGAAAACGTCGCAAGACCCCAGTCATCTTCACCAGTTTAAAGGCACACAGATCCTCAATTGGAATATACTTCGACTACCTGCCGCGTCATCCGTTGGGCCAAAATCTGTACTGCCGTGCAAGAAACACACTCAAGCCGCGCTCGAAGAGCCGAGCTCCCAGATGCCCCGATCGATCGCGACGATTCCCGAAGGACCCTCGCGTGTTCTTCGACGTCGCCGGGAGAGAACACGGTTGGCAAGTCCCAGCCGATCTCGACGCTGGCAACGTCCGCGGGTCGCGGAATTCAGGAGTCAGACCCAACATTGGACAGGTTCGTCAATCTCATCGACCTCTACCAAGAGGATGTGCCCCGAGCCCTGGACCTGGAAGCCAGCGCCGCGAGGCCGCATCGTCGAGGCCTTGTCCTAGACAATAATGAGGGAGAATCTGACGATCTATGGCGGCGGAAACCTCATCTCGAAGCTCAGATCTCCCTTCTCCAAAGTCAGCTCGCAACCGAGCGCCAACGTGCGCAGCAGAACCAAGAGCTCGAGGAGCAGAATTCCATCCTACGTCAACGGCTCGGGACTCTCGAGGAAACCGAACGGCAGACTTCCGACCTCGTGCAGCAGGTTCCACGGTTGCAGCACCAGATTGCCGCTCTTCAAGAGAAGGAACGGCTGCTGCCCGAGCTCTACCGAAGGATCAATGCTCTCGAAGCTCAGATCACTGCGCTGCGGGAACAAGAAAAGGCGATTCCTGGGTACCACGAGCAGATCGCGTTGCTCAAGGAGTCCGGACGTGAGAACGCCCGGGACGTGCCGATTCTGCGCCAGCAAATTGAACGACAAGCTGCGCATGGTCAAAAGTTGGCCACCGAAATCCAGCAATTGAAGGAAGCCTTGGCAACCTCCGAGCATGTGGCCAGCAAAACCCACAGTGAGATAGAAGAGAAACAGCAGGCAAGTGAACAACTGCTGCGCGAGATGGAACGGTTGAAGGGTCGGGAGATAGAGATCCAACGCCTCCGTCGGCAGCTCGAGATGTCCACCCGAGCCCACCAGAAAGCCAAGGAACGGGCTCAAATGATGAGCACATCGACTTCTTGGCGCATGACGGCGCCACTGCGTTGGTTTCTGAACCGCCTGCGCCCCAAGTCGCGCCGATCTAGGCTCACTTTCGGAACCTCGACCGGCAGCCCAACCGGGCGATCAGAGATCTCATAATGTCCCATATGACTCGAGGCAAAATCCGGCTCGCCGTAATATTCGTTCAATACGACCGCCACAAGTACACGCTCGCTATCGAGAAGCTTCTCGCCGTCTTGGTCCGAATGCGCTCGGTTGAGCTCGATGTCGTGGTGGTCGACAACGCACACCCTGGCCACTGGTACCACGAGGTCTCGGCGAACTTGACTCACATCGGCGGAGATAATTCCGGCTGGGAGTTCACAGGCTTCGATCGCGGGCTGGAGTTTCTGACGCGCTGCAGGCGACGAGCCGATGTCTACGCTTTCGCAACCGACGCCTTCACTGCCTATGGTGAAGACTACCTGGCTCTTGTCGACACAGCGACCTTGGACCATTGTCTCGGGCTCGAAGGATGTATTGGCTGGCTCGATAGCTTTGGCCGCCAGCTCGCGGTTCTCGGCTACACGTTCGAACACTGGATGCGCACCAGCTTGTTTTTTGTACCCGCTGCGGTCCTCAATCGACTTGGCCCACTGACGACCTCGATCGAACCGGCGCAGATCTTTGGTCCGAGTCCATCCCAGCCCTTCCGAGATTCAGCGCCGGTGAGCCCAGATCTCCGGGGCTTGCTGCTGGCGTGGCTGACCACGGCCCCCACTGACATCCAGTTGTCAGAAGCCTGGCACTCTCAGTTCGACCTCGATGAAAGCACCTTCGAGCTCTTCCGAAACAAAGTTTCGGCCATCTTGCGAGAGCAGTTGCTGTCGGCCCGTCTCCAGGCTCATGGCGTCGCAAGTTATGACTATCGCTTGGTCGATCGCTTGAAGCGAGCAAGCATCCCCCCCGGGTTGGTCTCAAAGCTCGAGAAGGAAGAGTGGCAATGGGCAGGCTGGAGAACAGCCGAAGTCACCCAACAGCCTTGTTTCAACATCGAGCGCTTCTCTGCCCCCAAGATGGTTGTCCACGGAGACAGCAAAGAGCTGCGGCTCGAAGGCTGGGTGGTCACCGAGCCCCAAGTCCGAGAGATCTCTCTAAAGTTCTCCGACGGACCAACCCTCGGAGGCTACTGTGAGATCGCTCGAGAAGACGTCCTAGCGTCCCATCCCGAATTCAGCAACGAGCTCTGCGGCTTTGAGATTCGATCACCGCTCGATACCCTCGCGCCAGGGAGATACGAGCTCGAATGGGCGGTACCAGGGACGGATTTATCCGAGAAGATCGGACGTATCCACGTCGCTCCGCGCTCCAACTTCGTTTCGGAACGTTTCTTCATCCCAGACTCAGCGTATCTCGGACAGCCGATTCCAATATCGCTGGAGGGCCAACTGGAGTGCAGTTATCCGCTCCGGGCCATGCGGGTTGCCTGGGATGGCCAAGAGCCAGTGTTGACGCCTCGATGGGTCGAGAAGGCACGGCTGCCCAACGGCGTGTTGAAATATCGGATCCTGGTCGCAGGTGACCTCCCTTACGAGGCAGAGGCGCCACAGCACACTCTCGAGTTGGAATTCGAGTTCGAGAATGGCTGGACGTCGACATGGAAACACTTTCAGACCCTGACGAGCGCGCAGACTCGCCCCCACAGACTCCTCAAGCGCGAGATCACCGACTACGACCCCCAGCAGGGCGCGGTCTCTCTCCACCTCAAGGGTGGTGTGTTCTCGACCTCCGCCGGGGAATCTGTCGTCTTGTTACGCGAAAACGAAGTGATTCTCGAGGAGCCCTTCGCCAGCCCGAGCGCCGTCCCTGCCATCAAGTGGTTCGAGATTCAAAAGAAACTGACGTCCATTCCCCCTGGCGCTTGGGAATTCGCCTTGGCGGTAAAACCGGCAGGAGACGAGCAGTTCGAGATCTTCTGCCGCTGGCAGGATCAAGTTGGTCTTCTCGAGCCCATCGTGGTCACCGAAGATTTGGATGTTACGCTTCCGCCCCACAGTCAGGCAGGCTACACACTGAACCTGGCAGGCTGGGTCAAGAATCACTTCCTGGTCAGCCACCTGTCCGTCAAGGTCGACGATCAGGAGTTGGCGATCCTGCCTCTGGATCAACCTAGAGAAGATGTCGCGGACTATTTTGGGCACTCGTTGATTCGCAAACAAGGATTCCGGGCCGCAATTGAGCTCGACCTGCCCCCCGGTGAGCACAAGATCAAACTTCTCGCCGTGCAAGACGAAGGTCCACCCGGTGTGTGGACCCAATCGGTGACCTTGCCGGAGTCCGCCTCGACGGGCTTTCTGATCAATTCTGATGACCTCGACAACCTGGATCGCGGGATCGAACGTACGTTCCTGTATTCTGTGACCCTGCGCGGAGAGGTCGTCACCGAGTTTGTAGATGTCGTCGCAACCCTATTTGTCGACGAACAGCTCGGCGACCAGCAACTAATCTCGTCGCGTCAGCCCTTCGAGCTCACGTTCACTCCCGAGACGGCCGGAACCTACACGATACGCGTGTTGTTCGTGGCTCGCGGACGTACGCTGTATGACTCGGGAATGCTGCCCATCGAGTTCGCGCATGTCGCTCTGCCGCCCGAGACATCGATCGCCCTCGAAAAGTTTCTCGAAGCTTTCGGAATTCGGCGACGGTTGGGACTCGGGATCATGGCGGATCACTTGGTCCGGACCCTTCTCGAGCGCGAGAACGAGGACACCCCAGAGTTCTTGGAGATGCTGCGCGAAATCTCGGAAACGATCGATCAGCCCAGCGTCTCTCTTGCCAACATCGAAGCCACACCTTCACAGATCGACGAAGTCCAAGATCAGGACCGACTGAAAGTGTTGTTCGTCTCTTGGGAGGTTCCCTGTCTTCGCCACGGCGGCGGCGTCTGGATGGCCAACCTCCTGAAACATCTGTCGCGGCGACACGACATCACGCTGGTCCACGGCTACAGCTTTGGCGAGAAACTTTGGGTCGAAGACGTCCGCCCCTATGTCTCGAAAGTCGTCAGTATTCTGAAACAGTCGGGAGAACATTACGGCGATCGCAGAATCCCGAGCTACATCCACAACGACTACACGCCTGATCTCCGCGCTGTCATCGAAGC
>JAJCXQ010000579.1 GCA_029263355.1 Acidobacteriota bacterium
GACCTCCGAATCCCAAACCAACGACATCTATCCTCGTGTAGCATTAAACCGTAAGGCTGATCACAAAAACCAACCTACCAAAAGTGTTACCCATGTTGCCGGTCTAAAGTGTCACCTATGTCCCCGGCTGTACAACACCGCAGTGCCCCCGCATGCTAAGCTAAACCCATCATGGGCACGAAGGGAATAAACACTGACCGGTCAATCACTTACAGAATGTGCACGTGGAAGAAATCGGCGGGATTTTCGGCCTCTGAGACGCCGTGATCCCCCCTTTCCAGGGCGGTTGACCCGCCCTTCCAAGGTCCGATCCAGTGTCTGCTATCATTCCTGCCATCGGCGGCGCTTTACGAAGTGCCGACGCACCGCCGGGACCTAGGATGTTGGGGGATGTCGTGATCACACCATTGAGAAAGAGGACGATGAGAGGCGGCCTCTACAAGCGCGATCTGGAGATCAACGCGCTTTTTGGTCGAATTGTCCTCGCTGTCGTGGGGCGATTTCATTGCCCTCGCGCCCACACGCGGCGGGATACCTGGACTACATTCCCATCGAGTGTCTGGTCTATTTCATCCGCGCTGTCCGCTCCGATAGCGCTGAGGCTTGGTTCGAGCCGCCTCCGCGCGGAAATTTTCGCCGTCACGAAGGCAGATGCAACTCAAAACAGCAGCGTGTTGGAGTCGAAGTTACCAACAACAGGCCAGTAGTCGGAGTGATGAGTGTTTAACATCTAATCTCGACGAGAACGAGAACCTCGCAGAGCTCGCAAGGAGCTGCCAGGAGCACTCCCATTTCGAAAAACTGATCGCGAAGTACCAAGGTGTTACATCATCACTGAGAAGGCAGACATATTGGAGCGCTAACGTGGACAAGCTTAGTAGTCTTCTCCCAGGAATAGATCGCCTAGAGTTGCCGCATGCCGCCTTTGACGGCGCGATGACCACAAGCCTTTCGATACTAGCTTTGCTGGCCCTTAGAACTATATGGAAAAGGACAGAAGAAGACTTCAAGAGGACACTTGAGAAACTCAAGCTTGACATATTCCAGGCAGCCACGCTCTTCTATGTTGGAATCGCGCTTTGCTATCTCTTTGTTAGCGGAAACTTTCTATCTGCGGTAGTAGCAAGCACGATAGTTGTGCTCGCCGACCGTGCGCCCTTGATTCTGCACAGCCGCTTTAGAAAATCAGCTCGCCCCTTTCTCGGAGTTCTCATAATTCTAGCGCCGTACATCGGAGTGCGAACAGAGAGCCTGGTGCGCGAAAAAGATAAGCCCGGCACTGTCCTAGCGTTGACATCCTTTGCGCCCGAGCAATCTGATGGCCATTTGTCCGAAATTTCGCTGGGAATCACAACAAAACTCCGTGACCTTCTCGACGAACTCCTTCCGCCCAGCATCCAAGTTGTTCCGTCGCAACCATACACGCAGCAAGCCTTCGATGAATGGCACCCTCGTTCCCTCGGCTTGAGGTACCCAAATATATCCCCAAGGCCCACTGCGGCAGTATTCGGGAGGTTGAGGACCAAGGAGGCTGGCGAACAGGTAGTATTTAGCGCCCTCATAAAGCTCTATTCATCAAAATCTAGCCTAAAGGCAGACTTTCTATGGAGACACGTTGAGTATGGCAGCGAAGCAGACCTTGCTTTTCTCGCCGTGAAGCTCGCCCACGCATTTATCACAGCTCCAGAGCGTCAGCCTGTTGTCCGACTAGAACAGGCTGATGAGTCGAATGCTCTTGATGCGCTCATCAACGAAATGGAAGACTTACTGGCCCTTAGAACGAGTGTCATAGACGCAGGGTTTCCTCCCGTGAATGACGCAGCAAACAGCCAGGTAAAGCGCGCCCTAATCAAAAGACTGATAGATTCCTATGGAGAGAGCTATCTTCAAACTACAACTGCCTCTCTGCGGCGAGACAAGGTCGAGACTCAGTTTGTCGCTTTGGGTGTTTCCCAATGAGATTAAGGATGCTGGGGCAGCGCACTCTCAAGCCAGAGCGAGCTTTGGCAGCGATTGGTCTTTTTCTTTTGATCGCTCTCGTTTATAATATACAAATCCGAAAATTTATGATACCTCGCGATTTCCAGTATGTCCCTCGGGAAGCCCACTTAGTTCTCATAACGGGTGAGCTTAGAGCGCTGTGGGAAGGTCTGAGGCCACACTTGGATCTACTCCTCGAAGACCTGGCCGAGGAGTACAATGACGACTCTGAAGATCCTTTCCGGCGACTTCTCACAGAGCCCACTCTCCTAGCTCTTCAGGATTATGGCTGGGATATAGACAACGGCATGGTATTAAGCATATTTCCAAAGGTTCCCAGCGCGAAAGCCACTAATTCTGAACGCTATTCCTTTTCATTGTCCGTGCCAGTTTCCGATAAAGAGCGTTTCTTGCAAATGTTCGATCACGACACCGACGGCGAGCCATCGCAGTGCCAGGACGAGAGTACATTAGATCTAGGTAATGTTTCTTTAGCTTTCCCAGAGCCTGGTACCGCTCTCCTGACCGACAGTTGCAGTAGCAGCCGGATGATTCTCGAGAATCGAGAGAGCAATCTCTACTATGCGCGAGCTGATGATCGCCTATTTGGACTCCTTAAGCGTCACTATCGCCGCCGCCCAGGCTCCGGGCCGACTGGACTTCTGTACTTACGATCACCTTCATTGCAATTCTCGGAAGTAGTGGATGGTAGTACTAGTCTGCGGCCGCCGATAAGAAGCGTCTTTGCATCTTTCAAATCTAAGCCGTCGCAAGTCGACCTAGACATCCATGTAACTTTATACGACGCGGAGATCAGCACGCTGAATCGCTTTCTGGAGCCACCTAGGCGAATAGTAACAACGCCTCAAGCGCCATCTGGCACGTTGGCTGAGGTGCATCTAAGAGACAGCGAGCTGAGTGCGTATTTTTCTCTGATTAGACGCAACATCGATATTGGGGAGCTACAAGAAGAGTCCCTAATGGAGCTGCTCGATCTTGTTGCAAAGGAGCGTACTGTTGATAGCATAGCACTATATGTCACTCCCCATGCAGTGCCGCAGATAGTATTGAGAATTGAAGGCCTTGGATCTACACTCAAGGAACTCCTAATTCAAAGTCAGAGGGCGATGAAACACGCTCGCGATCGGAGAATATTAAGCTGCGCAATCTATGAGTACGAGTCTAAGTTCGGAAGATTCCCTGCTGGCGTTGAGGACTTGCGGCAGTCTGCCACATTGACAGCCGGCATGCAGGACTCGTCATTGGACAGATGGGATATCTCACACGGTTCCATCACGAGTCCTCTTGCTAACGAAATCCTTTTCAGATCCCCCGCCTACCTTACTCGGGCATATGGACATGAAATCCATAGTCTTGCCCCACCGTTTACAGACAACGACTGGATCTGCCTGGAAAAGGATAAAGAAGCATTTCGAGCTCAGCAGATTGAGGATTTGCATGACGGCCGATATCGCGCGTTTGCAGTACTAGAGGATGGTGTTCTATGGGCAGCTTCGCTCAGAGATGATCTTTCGTTTTTGGAGAACCGCGAAACTTCTACGCCGTGGCCCCCTATGAATCGTCCACGATCAGACCCAGCGAGCAAAATCGAGCTACTTCTGGACCTCGGCGCTATTCAAGACGAAATAGTGATGGATGATGAAGGCGGACATGGGACACCACTTCGAGAAGCCTTTCAGTATCTGGAGCTTCACACATTCTTATCATTTAACGTTGTAACGAGAGGCCAGGGCAGCGATCTGTCTCTACACATAAGCCTTTCCAGATCTAATGAAGAAAGGGATCTTTAAATCGGAGATATAGCGATGGGAGTGAGGCGCGAGCTAGCGATTTCTCTTTCCGGTGCAGCGAAGCACTACGGTTCGCACTGCGCAATTATTGTTCATCAACTGAGTGTGTTTTTTGGAGAGAATGTGATATTCCATGGCTCGAATGGCTCCGGAAAGTCAACTCTGCTGAAGCTTGTAGCTGGTCTTTCCCCGCCTAGTAGCGGTTCCATAGAATACCATTCTCGAATAGTTCCTGGCGGTCGAATAGGTTTTGTCCCTCAGTTTGGTGGCCTCTATCGAG
>JAJCXQ010000580.1 GCA_029263355.1 Acidobacteriota bacterium
CGCCACAGAGCGGAAATGAGGTCTGTGACGTGATCACCCTGAGAGAGAGGGGGGCACCATGAGCCTTCTACGGATGCGTTGGCGCGAGCGTCAGATGTTACAAGCGGACGACCTACAAACCGAGCAGGACTACCGTATCGACCTGCGTAGGCGTCACAACCTCGGCCAGCACGGTTGGGGTATCGTCCGCGGTCTGGCGCTCGAGCCGACGGCTTCCGAAGTGGTGGTCGAGCCGGGGTTGGGAATCGATGGCTACGGCCGTGAGATTCTTTTGCCGGCTCGGCTCACGCTCTCGGAAAAGGTGCTACGAAAGGCCTTCAGCGAGCTCGTCGAGCTGGATGCCGATCGTCAGGTCTTGGCACTCTGGATCTTGTACGGTCGTCGTCCAGGACCCGAAGGGGAGTCGAGTGGTTCGAGGGCGAACGGGCGGCACCGTCGCTGGCATGAAGAATGCCGGTTGCGACTGACCTCTCATGTCGCCGTTGACCCTCGGCGCCCCCCGGGCGTCGCGGATGACGACTTCGGGCCCAGAGCTCATCGACCGCCACAGGACGATCCGGCCGTCGAGTGGCCGGTTTATCTCGGTGCGATCGAGCTTGGGCCCGGTGATTCGAAAGAGTTTCTGGTCGATCTATCGCGCCGTCCTCTCACCTCTCTGGCCGGCACGGAGATCAGGGATCCTGGGCATCGTGGTCGGGTGTGGATCGCTGACCCGAAGGCAAGAAAACCCTTCGGTGTGGCGCTCCGCGGCCCGGGTGGGGAACTTGCTGAGCGGCTGAGTCTCGACCAAGGGTCTAGGGCCGAGGTCAGAGGTCATTGTCGCGCGCGAGGTGTTGCGGCACCCAGGCTCGTTTTTGGCGGGCCTTCAGCGCCGTCGACACCTCCGGCGCCGGGCAAGATCTATCGCCATGCCGACGACGAGAGCGGGCGTCAGCAACTGCGGGTAACCCTTCGACATCCCAATGAAGATGAGGAACCGGTCTCTTCCAGGCTGTGTATCGGTCCACCGAATGCGCCGTCTCTGAGAGTTGATGCCGACCGCAAGACCTGGGTCGCAAATCTGCGCGTCCAGGGTCGTGTTCGGCAAGGGCCGATCCCGGCAGATCCCAGTGACCCTCGGTTTGCAGCCGCGGTCACCGAGGGTTGGCTCAACACCATCGGAGCGACCGTCGCCAGCAAGGCGGCGCGGGATCCGGAGATCATTCAACTCGACCTACTTGTACCCGAATTTGTCACCGAAGGCGAAAGAGTGCCATTCACCGTGACGTTGAGGAATCCGGGACGCACCAGCCTCGAAGACTGTCGCGTCTTTCTGACCTTGTATCCGACCAAAGGTGATCAACGGCGAGAGGTTTTCCCGACTCGTTACCCCAAAGATCAGCCGGTGATCCGCCTTGATCCAGACCAATGGCTGCCTTTCCAAGGTGAATCAGATCCTGTGACAGGGGCCGGTTTGGTTCTGTTGCGGATCGTAGCCGAGGCTTTTATTCCTGGTGGTGTCGCCGTCCGGGGTCTGGCCGAAGCGCAGGTGAAGGTCTTCAGCGCGCAAGCTGCGCCACCGATTCCATAGCGATCCGTGGAGACGAGATATGACCCAGATGAGCATTGCCCGCGTCCACTACTTCGACCGACAGTTCTTGCGAACCGAAGACTTCGTCGATGAACAGAACTATCACCTGGCGATGCGTCGCCGTCACAACATTGGTCATCACACCTGGGGCATCGTCAGTGGTCTGGAGTTGACTCTCGACGACGATGCTCGGCCGGCAGTGGCCGAAGGGTTGGCGGTGGACGGTTATGGCCGCGAGTTGATTTTGCCGGAGCGTTCGCGTCTCGGGGTGGCCGCATTCGATGAAAGAGACACCGATGAGCTCGATGTCTGGCTGCTTTACGATCGGGTCGGGAGTGAGCCCACCCCAGCCGGTTATGTCCCTCCAGGGCAGGGTGAGGGCTCTTTCTATCGTTGGCGTGAGACACCTCTTTTGCGTCTCGACCAGATCGATGCTAGTGCCCGTTTTCGCCAGCCGCCGAGTGTTCCCGAGGGTGATCTCGATTTCGACCCTAGCCGGATTCCCACCGACGAAGTTAGCCAAGATTGGCCGGTGTTTCTCGGCCGAGTGCGGCGTCAGCAGAGCGAAGACGGAGCAACGTATACCGTTGACGGCACCGGGCGCCCCTATGCGGGACTGGTTGGGGCCGCGGTTGTCGCCCCCGGTGAGGGGCGTGGTCGATTGGAGATCGGTGGCGAAGGACCTGATGAGGTCGGCTTCGCGGTCTACCTTCCGAACAGCGAAGAGCCAGCTCTGTCGATCGATCGTGAGGGTGATCTCGATGTCCGAGGTGAGATGCAGATCGAGGGCTCTCTCGAAGTGCGTGATGGAGCTCTCGAGCTCAGTGTTCCTTCGGCGCCTCAGCAAATCGCCCGGCCTTGGAGCATCTACCGAGCTCTGACCGGTACCCAGACCGGCCAAGAAGAGCTGCGGATCGAGGTGGGCGCTGGCGCCAATGACGTGGTGGTTGGTACCTGGTCCGACGAGGATGAGAGTTTTGTTCCTTGCCTGACCGTTTCTGCCAACGGTGATGTAACGGTCCACGGTGACCTCGAGGTTCTCGGCAAGATTCATGAGCAGGGGAAGGAGCTGCAGGTCACCAAGCGCTTCACGAGCGATGCCGAGCAGATGCTGCTCTCGAACTTCATCAGCGGCGTCAGTGCCAGCAACGTACTGTTGGACGGTGCGCCACGGCTCGCGGCGCCAGTGGCGCCGACCGCGAGTGCTGCAGCCCAACCCGATCCGTTCGTCGCCGCGGTGCAAGAGCTCGCGACGGATCCTTCCCGACTGCGGACCTTCGTCAACCTTCTTCGGACTGAGGGAGATCTTGGGCGGCAGCTCTGCAAAGCATTGGAGGAGGACGGTCAGAGTCCTCGCTGATCATGGATTGCACAATCCAACGACTGCACAGTCGCTATCAGCCGCTCGCCCGGCGCGACGCAGTGCCCCGGATCACTGAGCGCCTCGATCGCGTCAGTCGGCACCAGCTGTCCCCCATGCTCGGGGCGTCTCTGGACCGGGCGCTGCGCGACGACCCAGCCGTTTATGTGTTGCAACGTCTCGATGTCAGCCTGGCGCTGCATGTTTCCAGCGTGGTTGCGGATACCGACCTGGCACAACGCTGGGCCGCGAAGCTGACCGGTGCAATCTTGCGGCAATTGGCAAAAGGTGCCGACCCAGGCGCCGGAATCATGCGGTTCGCGGACCCGGTTGATTTTCGCGCGAGTTTTATTCTCGACCTGCTCGACGGTCGGGCCTGGGATCTTTGGTTCTACGCTTCGTTTGAGAAATATCGCGAGCTCGGGGTGGCTCGCGCAATGCAGGCGGTGTTACTCGAGGATCGGGAACAGCTCCCTGCGATCCTGGCCGAGTTGATGCGCCGAGCGGCCTTCGAGAGAGTTTTGGATCGTCTGGGGACAGAGCTGATGGTGGAGATTTGGCGTCAAGGTCTGGTTGGCCTGCTAGTAGACGATCCGGGCGCCACTCGGCCGTTGTTCGCAGCCGCGATCGACCTCGTCGAGCGCCTGGATATGTGGGCTAGGTCTGACCTGGGAGGTCCGTCTCGTCCGAACGCCCATGCCCTTTTTGGCGAATATGTCTCGAGTCGGCCAGCAGCGGTCGACTGGCGTGATCGTCAAAGTCTGGCGCGAGGGGTTTTCGAAGCTTGGCGATTCCTGGCGGATCAAGGGCGGCTGAGGCGATCACTGACGCCTGGCGCGATGTTGTCGTCCGCGGTTGCTAGTGCCGCGGCAGATCTCGATTGGCTCGACAGTTCTTGGCTTGCGAGCGAGCTAAACCGCTGGGCGACAGAATCGATCGAGGCCACAGGCAACAAATTGGGCAACAAACTGGACCCGGCGATCGAGACGCCCATACGGTTGACGGATGAGGGGGGGCAGCTGGCCGAAGAGAGAGCGACTCGGGAAGCGGACTTCAAGCTTGATGAGGGAGCTGTCCCACAGGGTGATCTGGGTGCGCAGGACTCCAGGCAGAAAGTGGGCTCGACGTCTGTCCTGAGGCCAACCCCTGATGCGAGCTCGTTGGAACCAGTGACGTCGGGGATAGACAGTTCAACGGATGTTGATCTCCCCGAACCGAATCTCTCCGAACCGAAGCTCACGGTCGACGAGCCAGAGATGCCAGTGGATGCACCGACGGCTGAGTCGCCGACCGTTGCTGGACCGCCGCCGACCGCTTCGGGGCCGCCGGCTGCCGCGGAGCCGCCAAGCGCCACGGAACCTGCAATGCAAAGCTCGGAACCCCGTGCAAGTGCTTCAGAGTTTGGTCCGGAGACGAGGCCGGTTGAACTGGCTCACGGTGATGCATCCGGTGCAGCGGATGTAGAAGACGGCGCGCAAACGCATCCTGGTGAGTCGTCTTCGGAGCAGGAGAGCGTGGCTGCACCTCCGGCGTCGGGTGACGGCGCCGCGGTCACTCCGCGATCTACCCCGGAAGCTCGAGAGTCGCGGCTGGAGCTTTCGTCGAAGCTCTCGCCCAAGCCGTCTCGTCGACGGACCGGAGTGCGGGAACAAGGGGGGGATCCGGTGGCAGGCGCGGCTGCGGAAGCACGCTCGAAAGATTTGCCGGAGACCGAATGGCGTGCCGAGCCGGGCCAGCAGTCTGGCCACGCCGCTTCGGTCTCCGGAGATGAATCCCTCACGCAAGGCAGGTCGGGCGGAGGAGATGGGCAACAGCGACGCGCGTCGGCTTCGATGAGGTCGCCGTCCGTCCAGCGGCAAAAGGATACCCTGCCTGCGCGACCGGTTACCTCCGGCCCGACACCTCGGCAGCGGCGTTTGCTGAGCGATTTGAGGTCCTCGCTGGTGCGGAGCTTGGGGAGCTTGGAACGGTCGCACCCGAAAGCCGCTTCCAATGCCTTGCGCCTTTACGGAGGATTGATCGCCGATTCGCCGCGTTGGAGTGGCGACTCCTTGGTGAAGCCGATGATCGAAGGGTTATTGGCGGCGTGGGCCCACCTACAAACAGCCAGTTCAGTGCCGATGGCTCTGTTGCGCCTGCGAGAAGGTCGGGTCGAGGACGCTCTGCGTTTGTTGCCTGAGGCGGAGCGGGAAAATGCGGTGGAGAATCTGCGATTCCTCGCCGGTCTCGGCGAGCCGGGAAGAGATGTTGTGGCGCAACTCCTCGGCCCGTCGTCTCAGTCTGCATCGTCGGACAGAACGATTTCGTCGCCGCAGTCGACGAAGGATGCCAGGCCAGCGAGCCTGCGGAGTGCCCGAGACAAGATCGAGAGCCCTTGTGCCGGCTTGTTCCTTTTGGCTCGGGCCGTCGAGGAGATCCGCCTTGCATCCTTGGTGGCGGAGAGTCGTTTGCCGATCGGTGATCTGGGTTCGCAGTTGGGAACGTTGTTGCTGACGCTGGGGTTGCGCTGGGCAGGGGAAGTGGGCTCGGAGGGTGAAAACGTCGACCCGGGCCTCGGTTTGTTGGCCGGGTTTGTCGATCCTCCGTCGATTCGTGAGCTCGGCTCTGTTTGGGGTGAGGTTGGGGCAGACGACTGCGATCGGTTCCAGAATGCTCTTCTGCGGGTCTTGGCAGGCCAACGTGTGATTCGTGGTGAAAGCCTCGAACTCCTTCAGGTTCCAATTGCGGGAAACGGGCCGGCAGTGGTTGCCGGGGCCGATGGCGCCGCCATCTGGCCGTTAGGAAGGGTGTTACGCCCAGAGAGCGAGCTCGACGAGTTGTTGGCGTCATGGATCGAGAGCTACGAGGCCGCGACCGGCCGTCCGCCGGCCGGGTTGACCTGTGATGCCTCGCTGAAGGAGCGGCTCAACGAGCGTGAGGGAGGCCCGGCAATCGTCGCGATAGACGGTATTGCGAAAGAGGGTGAAACGCCGGACACGGACGACGAATCGCGAGCTCGAGCCGCCCATCGCCGTACTCGTGGGCTTCTTCTCAGTTCTCTCGACGGATTACACGGAGGGGTTCTGGGACGACCGCAGATAGACCTCACTGTGGGGTTGACCGCTTTGGCGGTGTTGCGGGTTTGGGCAAGATGGCTCAGGCAGTTCTCCGGATCGAGCGCGTCTTACCTCTTGCACAACTTTCTACATCGGTCCGGAGTGTTATTCGTAGGTGAAGAGGAGCTCATGGTCGAGCTGGAGCCCGGCCCCATGGACTTCGTGCTCGAAATGGCGGGTTACATGGCGCCTCTGGAGCACGTGAGCTGGTTGGAGAACCGTACGATCCGTTTCAGGCTGAGGAAAATCTCGTGAGATCCGTCCTTTGGCCAGAAGATGAGATTGTGGAGGCGCCGTCCAAGATGGCGCCATTCAGCGAGGAGATGCTCGGACCCTACCAAGATGCCGCCGAACACCTGCGGGATGAGCTCGACCGGATCGATCAGCTGGTGCGGGCGCAGACCGTCCGTTGGCGCATGACCCTAGCGGCTTCCAAACCGGAGAACTTGTGGGGAATGACTCTTGTCAGCGACGACGAAGTCGAGCGTTACCTGGCCAGCGCGTACGCACTACCCCATGAGCTCTCACCTGATGTCGAGCGACTCATGGAGCCCCATTGGGAGGCGGCGGAAGCCCGGCGCCGGGCCATCCGTCAACGGCGAGCACAAACCCCTCCAGAAGTGGTTCTCCGGCTCGATCATTTGGTTCGGTGCCTCACACTTTCGGCCTTCGAACGCGACATCTTGCTCGTTTGCTTGCTGCCTGAGATTGACGGGCGGTACCGGCGCCTATTCGGATATCTCCAAGACGATGCCACCCGGATCTTGCCTTCCGTGGAGTTGGTGCTCCAAATCCTGCAACCCGCGGTCAATACATCAGGCGCGGGGCGGTTGGCCTTCGAGGTGTCGTCGCCGCTCATCACCCACTGCCTGTTGATCTTGGAACGTGGTCTCATGGGAGAGGCCCTGTCGACACGGCCGGTCGGTTTAGATCCTGGCATCGTGGCTTACCTTCTTGGTCGAGACGGTTTTGATGCTCGCCTAAACGCCTGGCTGGATCCGCGAAAAATTGATCGGACAAAGCCGCCCCAATTGGAGCGGCGACATTTGGAGAGACTCGAAGCCGTTGCTGACAGTTGGCGTAGGTCGGAGGCGGGGGGAGGGCGAACGGTTCTGTTACACGGTCACTACGGTTGTGGGCGTTTGGCGGCGGCCGGTTGGATCTGCGAGTTGGCCGACCGGCCGTTATTGGCGATCGATGTGAATCGAGCTCGGCAATCGCGTCAGAGCTGGTCCGAGACTGTGGCTTTGATTTTCCGTGAAGCGGAGTTGACTGGAGCCGCGGTGTGCTGGACCGGATGCGAAACCCTGTTGGAGAACCGTGAGGCGGCGCCGCTGTGGACAACGCTCGTCAATGCCTGCGATCGACATCCCGACCTGAGTCTTCTCAGTAGCTCCACGGCTTGGGAGCCTGCTGGAACCGGCCTCGGACAGCGCTTTTTACGGCTCAATTTTCCGATGCCTGCTTACGCTCAGAGGTGTCGGCTCTGGCAAGCGAGTCTTTCTTCGGCCGAAACTTTGATCGACGGGGCTGCCGAGCAAGAGACCTTGGCTTTGGCCCTGGCGAATAGTTTCCAGCTCAACAGCGGGCAGATTGCCGACGCTATCGCAGGCGCTGCGGGTTATGCGCTACGTCGCGATCCTAAAGATCCCACCGTCCGTGTCGAGGATCTTTACGAAGCCTGCCGTCGACAGTCGACCCATCGGTTGAAGAACTTTGCGCGGCGGATCGAGCCGCCGCCGGATCGAAGCTTCGAAGACCTTGTCTTGCCGGCTGCAAATCGACGTCAGATTGAGGAACTGCTGCATCGAATCCGGTATCGCGGCCAAGTTCTGAACAACCTCGGTTTCGAGCGCCGACTGAGTTTGGGTAAAGGTCTGATTGTTCTTTTCACCGGCTCTTCCGGCACCGGCAAAAGTATGGCGGCTGAGCTTCTGGCGCGAGAGCAAGGGGTCGATCTTTACAAAGTCGACATGTCCAGTGTGGTCAGCAAATACGTTGGCGAAACGGAGAAGAACCTCGCCGGTGTGTTCGACCAGGCGGAGGACGCGAACGCGGTCCTCTTCTTTGACGAAGCAGACGCACTCTTCGGGCAACGAGGTGAAGTCAAAGATGCTCGTGACCGCTGGGCCAACATGGAGGTCAACTATCTGCTGCAGCGGGTGGAGGAGTACTCCGGGGTTGTGGTCCTGACCTCGAATCTGCGCCAGAACATCGATACCGCTTTTATGCGTCGCTTGCAGCTGATCGTCGAGTTTCCGTTTCCCGATGCCGAGCTGCGATTCCTGATCTGGTGCAAGACGTTTCCCGAGGGCCTTCAGCGTCCTGCTGACGACGAGCTCCGTAGCCTGGCAGAGCGTTTCCGATTCTCCGGCGGCGAGATCAAGAACATCGTCGTCGACGCGGCGTTTCGTGCCTTGGCGGAAGGCGATAGATCGCCGGCAATCACTCGGCAGCATCTTATCCTGGCCATCGCTCGGGAATATCAGAAGACCGGAAAACCGCTGACGCCGAAAGATTTCGGGGCTGAGGATTTCGACTGGATCAACCAGGAGATCCTGTAAGGGGTATCGGATGGCGAAGACCAAAGCCCTCGATCAAGCTCCTGACAAGGCGGCGCCTTCGACTCAGGTCGATCTGGAGTCGAACGCGCCGGCGAGTGTCCTCGCTCGGGTTTCCGAGACGCGGGAACCCGCGCCGCCGCCAGCGGGCGAGGCGTCGGCCGGACAGGCGGCCAAGCTTCTCGAGTTTCCGGGTGGCGGCGTCGGCGGAGCTCAGCGTGCTCGGATGGCCTCAGGGCTGCAGCGGACGGTCGGCAACGCTCGAATGGGTCAGATGTTCGAAGAGCCGTCAGCTCTTGAAACGGCTAGCGAATCCATCGCACCGACAGAAGCGATGGAGCGACTTAGTCAAGTACCCGACTCAGAAGCGGTGACGACGCCGGCCTCGGGAGCTTCTGAGGTTTTGGCGCGAGGGATGACCAACTCGCTGGGGCCAGCTCGGTCGGCGTCATCAGGTCATCCCGCTGGAGGCTCATCGAGCAAGACAATGCCTTTGAGCGAGGCAGTGTCTTCGGGCGAGGTGGGGCCTGAGGCGAGCATGGCCGCCACGACCGGCCCCATGGTTGGCCTCGGTGCTACCGCAACACCACCTCCGGTCGGCAATGGGGGCGGCAACTCAGGCGGGGCGCCCGGGAGTGGTGATGGCGGCGGCGTGGCCGGAGCGGCAGCCGCTAGCGAAGGAGTGATTCACAGTCTGGTCACGTCGACGCCGACAGCCTTCGTGTCCCGTATGGCGTCGGCCGGAGCCGAGCTGACCCAGTCAGCTCAGTCGGAGGAGGCTGCGGCCCATGAACAGGGGCCGGAGTTGCGCGCGTTGCTACCCGGTTCGGCTGAGGTGCCCGCGGCGCGTGAGTTTCAACCGCCTTCGAGCGATGTGGCTCTGGATTCGGGCATCGTCGGTCCGGAGGCGACGCCTCCCGAGCTCGATGCCACGGAATCTGAAGAGCAGGCTGGTGGGAGTCCATACAACGAAGACGTCGCAACCGATCCGGGACCACCGCCGACCGTCGAGCTGTCGGGATCTTCTGACCCGGCGCGGGCTTCGGCTCAGGCGGCAGATGCGCAAGCAAAGATCGCTGAAGCTCACGTTGGATGGACCGATGCCGTGGATAAAGGCCCAGGGGCCGAGCAGGTTCAGCCGATCGAGCTCGACGAGTCCGCTCAGCTACCGGCGTCGGCAATCGAGCCAATTCCCGAAGCGACGCTGCCCGAAAGCGCTCATGAATATACCGCCCAGGTTGTGGGCGAGGATGTGCGACAGCAGGCGGATCAGATCCTGCAGCCACAGTTCGAAGAGCATCTTGCAGGGGCGAACGAACAGCTGCAGAGCGCTGTCGAGCACCGCGACGTGGAGCGCGCGACTGCGATCGAAGGTGCGCAATCCAGCATCGCAGAGGCTAACGCGGAGGCGGGTCACGAGCAGGACCAACAGATCGCGAGTGCACGCGCCGACATCGAGCAACAACAGTCCGAGGTTCGCGCCGAGGAGCAACTGGAGGTCGAAAAGGCCGGGAACAGATCTGTAGCCGAGCGCGAGCGCGTCGCGCAGGAAATTGCCGAGCGTCAGCAGCAGGACGATGCTGAGATTGCTCGTCGATACGACGATGCGCGTCAGCAGGCAGAGGCCGAGAAGCAGCGTGCCGAGCAGGAGGCTGACAGCAAGCGGCAGGAAGCCGAAGAGCAGAAGAAAGACAAGTCCTTGTGGAGTCGAGCAGTCTCCGCGGTCGGTGACTTCGTCAGCAAGATCGCGTCCGTCGTCACTGCGATCTTCGATGTCTTGGCCAAGGTCGTCACCGCCATCCTCGACAAGGTCAAGGCAGCGGCTACTCGTATCATTGACGCCGCAATTCAGTTTGCGACCCGCGCGCTCGATACCTTGAGTCGGGTGCTCCAGACGCTGGTTTCGACGTTGGTCGGCAGTGTTTTTCCCGGTCTTGCCAAGCGGCTCAATGCCTTCATCGACCAAGCGGTGGCTTCGGCCAAGGCTGCGGTCACCGCGATTGGCGAGAAGCTGAAGTCGACGGTCAACGCCATTGTCGATGGTCTCGGCAAGGCCATTCGTAAGGCGTTGCAGGTCTTCAAGACCGCGATCACTACCGGCTTACAATTTGCCGCGGCGGTGGTGACCGGAGACTTCTCCGGAGCATTCCGGGCTCTGCTCGAGGGGGCTCTCAGCGTTGCCGGCATTTCTCCCGAAGCCTTCTACGGCTTCGTCGGCAAACCGATGGAGACCATCCTGGGTATCGTCAAGGCGCCGGGCAAGTTCCTGCTGACTTTGCTGACCGCGGTCAAGACTGGTTTCGGCCAGTTCGCTTCGAATATGTTGAAGCACCTGAAGGCGGGCTTCTTCGCGTGGATCGTCGGCCCGATCGGCGAGATGGGCCTCAGCTTGCCCAAGTCCTGGGACCTGAAGGGTATCTTCTCGTTGGTGCTCGGCGTCTTAGGACTGAACCGCGAAGGCGTCCGCAAAGCGGTGGTCGCGGTGCTCGGCGAACGTGCCGGCGGCAGGGTTTTCGACTTCGTCCTGAAGTACTTCGATGCCTTGATGGAAGATGGTGTCGGGGGCTTGTGGGAGCAGCTCAAGGACGACCTGTCGGGCTTGTGGACCATGGTCGTCGACGGCATCAAGGGCTGGCTCATCACCAAGATTGTTCAGCAGGCGGTGATCAAGATCGCCTCGTTGTTCAATCCGGTCAGTGCCATCGTCCAAGTGGTGCTGACAGCTTGGAACTTGTTCAACTTCCTGCGCGAGAACATCGCGCGCATCTGGGGCGTGGTCAAGGCGGTGGTCGGAGGCATTGCCCAGATCGTCAAGGGAGCGTTTGCGCCGGTCGCCAACATCATTGAGCAACAGTTGGCAAAGTTGATCCCCGTGGCGATCTCACTGCTGGCTAATTTGTTGGGGCTCGGCGGACTGACCAAAGTCGTGCGCAAGAAGATCGAATCGGCGCAAGAGTTTGTCTTCGAGCTGTTGAAGAAGTTGATTGCGAAGGTGAAGGGGCTGTTCAAGCGGGGTAAGAAACCGGCAGTCAAGAAACGAGCCGAGAAAGGCATGGGCGGCAAAGATTCAGATGCTCTGAAGATGCCGTTTTCGATGGCGGGAGAGGCCCATCAGTTGACTCTCGATCCGGGGCCTTCCGCTGCCATCGTCATGGCTTCGGATCGACCTGAGAGGCTACACCAGAAGATCGATCGTGCCATCAAGAAATTGGGCAAACAGCAGCCCAAGCCGGCGGAGAGACTCGCTGCCCTCAGAGGGCTGCGTGATACCGCGAAGAAGCTGGAAAAGGCCGCAGCCAAGCCGGATGCAGACGAGTCGAAGATTACGTCGGGCACGGAGCGTTTGGTTGGTGGGATTGTCGGGTACGCCAAGAAATACGACGCCAAGGACATTGGCGACGTGCTGGCCAATGAGTTCCCGGCGCCCGAGGTTGGTCCCTACGGCAAGATGACCGCTCTAGGGAAAAAGGAAGAGAAGTTGGCGGACGGCAAGGGCCGTGAGGCGCACCATGTGCCACCCGTCGAGCTGGCGGTGACGCTCTCTGGAGCCTTGCAAAAGGCCGGAAAAGAGCTCATCGCTGAGAATCCACAAGCGGCACAGCCGCTCATCGGTACAGCGATGAAACTGTCCAGGGCAGCAGCTCAGCACGGCAAGACATTGCCTTCCATCCTGGTACATCAGAACACCCACCGGCTCAGAGGTGGGGCGGGGCCCCGAATCCATGGTAGCGAGATCAAGGAAGAGCTCGCGGCACGATTGGATGCTGAGGGCGTCCCTCTCCACAGGCGGCTGACGACGACCAAGAAGAAGTTGACCGTCAAGCCGGGTGAGAAAGCCTTTCAGAGACAGCTCGTTTCGGTCGCTCGTGAGCGAGACAAGCGTCTGAAGCGAGTCGTGACGGCGGTAAAGCGCCATGGCCCGGCGATCACTCGTGATGTTTATCAAGGAGCATTCGTTCAATCAGTAGAAGCAGTGAAGATCGGTGTCCGAGAGTCGATCGTGGATGGGCCGGCGAATGAGCGGGAGAGTGCACTCACGACCCTCGAGGCTACAGCTAGTGCCGAGTGGGAGAAGAAAATGCTTACTGGGCTTTTCGAGGATTTTGATGAGAACTAGAGACCGAGCTCTGCTTTCGTCCATTCCAAGGCAAGCTGTAGATCATTCCAATGATTCACACCAGCCAGCTCATGTGCCAGATTGATTTCATTCACCGGTGTCTTTCCAGTCGCCCTGACGCGAAAGGCCGCGGCATTAGAGGCATGAATGTAAGCGAGCTCGG
Source organism: Acidobacteriota bacterium (assembly GCA_029263355.1). GTDB lineage: Bacteria > Acidobacteriota > Thermoanaerobaculia > Multivoradales > J023 > JAAELT01. Next base: position 12,867 of record JAJCXQ010000580.1, read on the forward strand.
AATCCGTCTGAGCTAGGGCTTCGGCGGCAGATAAATGATCTTTACCATCATAATCGAGAGGGTTGCGAGCGTAGCTGCGGGCGGCTTTCCAGATTTCCGGGGAACGCTCTGCGACCTCCGGGTTGTTGTTTTGGAGCCACTTTACGGCTTCGACCAGCGCTTCCATATCCCAACATTGGAAGGACGGTCCCGGGATGAGTCCCAAATAGGTTGAGTCGAAGACATTGTTGCAATTGAGAAGTTTGAGAGCCGGTTCAGAAACGTCGTGTCCAGTACCGTGCATGATGTGCGAGGAAACATAGAGTCGCCAAACAATCTCGGAATTGGGGATATCGTCGATTGCTTTTGAAACCCATTCGTTCAGGTCTGTCCCCCATAGGGTCCAAGCCGCTTTCAGGACGCTGCACAGCTCGTCATCGGGATCGGCGACTGCCCAGAGTGCTGCACAATGGGAGTCGTCAGTGTCGGTGGCAAGAATCGTTTCAATTGCTCCAAGCATCTGTGGGGTGAAATTTTGATCGCCAAAGTCAGCAGCAAATTCGACGAGGTCTCGGGTTTCCCGCGAGCTCAGCGGCGCCTCGGTTGTGATGTCCATCTGTGCGAGCCGACCCGCGACAAAGTGATCGAGATCGGAAGCGATCGTCATTCCTTCGGTGAAGTCCCACCATGCGATCGCGACAGGGTACTCAGAGAGCTTGTGATTCGGCAACAGCCGCAAGACGATCTCATCGGCTTTGGTATGAGCGAACGGCAGACATCCCAGATAGCCGCGTTGCGCCAACGATGCGACGGCCGGGGCAATCGCTTCGGACTGTCGCATTTTCAAGAGGAGCTTTTCTTCGACCGATTCGGAGGCCTTCGGAAGAGAGGCGATGAACGCTTCGATCGAGTTTTTCGCAACAGTCATGAACAACCTCCGATAGGTTCAAGTTAATGCGTCTCGAGGAATTCTACTATGGCTGAGCCAACTAAAGCTGTCGCTTGTTGATCTTGCAGGGGCCAGCCCACGCATTTGAAAGTCGGCGAATGTATCCCCAATCCTTACGACTTGCCAAGGAGTTAGAAATGAGTCGATCCAAGCTTCGCACCCGTTGGTTGACCAAAGACGGAAAGGCGCGCCGGAAGCAGATTCTCGCGCACCTCGATTCCCCCGCAGAATTGGCTAAGATCCTCGTAGGATTTGCCCTGACATCAGAAGTTGGCGAATCTCTCGACTTTCGCGCGTTCGATTTTACGGACGTTTCGTTGGCTGGCGTCGATTTCGACAACGCCCGGCTGAACGATGCGAAGCTCGACGGGTGCAATCTCGAGGCAGCGCGATTGCGGAACGCGGTGTTGGACGGTGCCTCGCTGCGCGGCGCGCGCCTTACCAGCGCCAAGCTGGACAATGCCAAGATGGCTGGAGCAGACGCTACCGGCGCCGTGATGACAGATGCCTCGATGGGAGGCCTTTTCGGTCACGGGGCTCGCTTCGACGGCGCCGACTTGACGCGAGCCACCCTCAAAGGCAGCCATCTCCAAGACGCTTCGTTGGTCGGTTGCCAGATGGCCGATGCGAACTTCGCCTTCACCAAACTCAAAGATGCCAACTTCACCGGCGCCGAGATGACCGGCGCCGACTTTACGGAGGTCGAAGGCTGACGTGAGTCGTTAGAATCTGTCCTGGGACTTCGGGGTGGGTCAACGATGCCGTGAAGTCTCCGACCGACAGCAAGGGCACGCTCGAACAGAGGTGGGAATATGATCAAAACCAAGACCCTGGCCGAATCTGATACCCAGGGGACGTCCGTTGCGCGATCTGTCGACAACGGGCTGCCTCAAAACAACCAGGAGCTGGAAGGGCGCCTGAGCTCTGGCGCAGCTGGCCGAATGGCGCCATCGAATCTGAGCTCCGGGGCACAGCAGGCAGCGAAGATTCTTCCGTTCCCAGCAAGCGGGACGGGTGGAGTGCAGCGAGCGCGACTGGCCAACAACCTCCAGCAAACGGCGGGTAATGCTCAACTCGGGCGAATGATGGCCGAACCGCAGCCGGCAAGCCGGCTGGCTCGAGACGAGCCGCAAGACGCACCGGCTGCGCTGGACCCCGCCAGGGATCTCGCGATGGGCGCCGGCACTACGATCGAGGTCGAGGCGGTGCTCCGTACTCTTTATCAGCGTGCCGATGCCGCGATCGCCCGTGAGGCCGAATACATGATTTCGGAGGCTCTCGCTCAAGGAGCGGATCCGGCGACCGCTCGAGAGACCGTGGCTCGCTGGGTTGTCGAAGCCCGTAATCAGGCGAAAGCGCAGATCCGGCGCTGGGATCTCGATGTCCTGCGGATCTTGGCCGAAGACCGAAATACGCAACGTTACGGCGATCCCCTAGGTCCTAGTCACCAGCAGCTCAGGTATGGGGATCCGTCGCGGGGCATCCGGCCGCGCAACAATCAGGAGATCATCAAAGGCGTAACGAAGACCAACCCTCGGGTCAACCGGTGGGTTGGGCGCTTGCGTATCGCGGGTCGCATCATGATTGCTGTTGATGTGGGGGTCAGCGCATGGAACGTCGCCAGCGCTCCCGAGGTCGACCGGCCGCGGGTTGCCTTGCGGGAAGTCGGAGGGTTGGCGGGAGCCGCAGCGGGAGGTTGGGGTGGCGCCAAGCTCGGAGGCATGGCCGGAGCAGCAATCGGCGCCTGGTTTGGCGGCGCCGGAGCTGCACCTGGCGCAGCGATCGGAGCCGTGATGGGTGGAATCGGGGGAGCGATCGGTGGCGGCCTCCTTGGTCGGGCCGCTGGCGAGCTGGTTGCCGATCAGCTGTATCCGCCGAGCGAGACGGCGTTCGAAGGCGGATTCGAGTGAGCGGTGGATGGCTGAGCTGGGAGGCTGGGCGGCTGATGCTGTCGGACCCTGAAGGTCGCGCGCAGCAGGCGATCGACGACCGCGTCGCAGCCGAAGACATCGATGAGATCGGGTTTGCCGTAGGGGGTCGTCATCACGAA
>JAJCXQ010000581.1 GCA_029263355.1 Acidobacteriota bacterium
TCTTCTCCTTGATGCTCTCCGTGATTTCGAATGCAGGAACGACCTCACCGGGTTCAAATAACTGAAGGTCGATCGCACCAGACGAGATTTCTCGAAGTTCCGCAGCGAGCCTGGTCGGGGTCTGGCCAATGACGGGCATCGCGTTCGTAAACGAAGACGTCACCCGCCAGCGAAGTGCTTGTATGCCGGAATTCTCATTTGTGGCCTGCTGCCGCTCGCTGACCTCTCCCGGCCCGCGAATCGCAAGTGACCCCAGCATTCCAACGACGAGCGCCGTGATTACCGCAACGAGCAACGCTCTCGGCGAGACGTTCTTGTCACTTGCCATGGCGATTCCCCGGCGTTGCTATTTCATGGCAAGAAAGAGTAGCCATCCGCCTGCAAGGTAACCAGCATGGTCATCGCAGACAGGCCAACCTGCACCGGCTCCGCCAAATCGTCCTTGCTCCAACCGCGGAAACCCAGCGACTGGCCACACGCGTAAAATTTCACACCAGCATCCGCCAGCGAATTCAGCAGGTCGAGGCTTGGGTTTTTCGTATCGTTGAGTTTTGCATAAGCGTCATCATTCAGAGCAGCCATCAAGGTTTTGCCATGCAGTACAACGGCAATATCCATATCTTCAAGCGGAACGCCATTTTTTCCGTGCATGTTCAAAAACCGTGCAACGACAGTCAACTCCCGATTGACCGATGTCACCTCTCCCGGGTATTCCGTTGCCTCGAAAACCACCCGGTATTTAAAGCCCTCTCTCAACGGAACATCGCGGTCTTCTACGGCGAAAGCCGGCCCGCCGTTGTCTACGTAGGGTCCGGTTGTCGGTTCTGCGGCATAAGTTGGTACAGCGATAGTGGTCAGCAAGGCAAAAATTATTCCGCGGTTCATATAGCGCGCTCCGATTAATTTAACGACTTGCGGAATATTATAGGGTCGCGACCTATATGACACCTTCAGATCAGTGTTCCAGGCTGCCAACGTCAGTTACGCCATATCGAATAACAGCAATTCCGACCGATTGGTGGCCTGGATTTTCAGCTCGGGCACATTCTCAATCGCCGCCCCGTCACCGGCGTTCAATGTTTCCCCATTCAGTCTCACCTGGCCGCTCACTACCTGAACCCAGCCGCTATGGCTATCAAGCAGTTCGTGCGCCACCACCGCACCTTCATCGAGAACCGTCGCATAAAGATCAAGCAACTGGTGAATCTTTAAAGAACTCTCGCGTGCGTCCCGGGATACGATCAGACGGAGTTGATTTCTTTTTTCGTTAGTAGAGAATGCCTTCTCTTCATAACCCGGCGTAATACCCGTTTGTTCGGGCAATATCCATATCTGCAACAGGTGAGCCTGCTCATCGGCGGAGTGATTGAACTCACTGTGCATTACACCGGTGCCGGCAGACATTCGTTGTACATCACCGCCGCGGATGACAGATCCATTGCCCATGTTGTCCTTATGTTGAAGCGCCCCGTCGATCATGTAGGTAACGATTTCCATATCTTTGTGGCCATGCGTGCCGAACCCCTGCGCCGGTTCAATACGATCCTCGTTGATGACTCTGAGGCTACCAAAACCCATGTGGTCCGGGTCGAAATAATTACCAAAGGAGAAACTGTGCTTCGCATTCAGCCAGCCCATGTTTACAGCACCACGATCTTCTGCACGTCTTACTGTGATCATTAGTCTATCCCTCAGCGGACAGGCTGCAGGACTCCAGTATCAAGATTCAATGTTACGAGAATACCAGCCGCAAACGTATTCTTACCCAATTTCCGCGCAGGCGGGTGAATTGCTAGCCGTAGATCTGTTTCATTACTGGCGACATCTTTCTTACGCCGACCATCGCCATGGTCGTCAGCATTCCAGCCATCATTGCGCCGGTCACACCACAGGTCAGTACATCCTGACCAGTGAGCCACAGACCCGGAATTCGTGTTCTCGGCGTCAGCCAGTCCTGCTGCAACCGCTCCGGCGTGTGATCCAGCCCATACAACTCTCCCCGACCATAGGCGCTGAACCACTCCGTGGTCAGAGGCGTCGAAAGTTCGTAGTAGTCCACCTTCCCCTCAAGTTGTGGCAACTTTTCGTAAAGGTGTTGCATCAGCCTTGCGGCGAGCACGTCTTTGAATGCCTCGTAATCGTCGCCGCGCTTCCCCCAGGTCGTGCCCTTCCACCTTTCGAACCATTCATATGGAGCTGGCGCTACGATTTCTATGGTTGCCGTTCCCGGGTGGCGTTCCAGATAGTCCGGATCCTTTGCCGACGGGAATGAGATGTAGACCACGGGGAACGGTGCATCCTTGTCGTGCAAGAATTCTTCTAAAGCACCGTCGTAATCATTCTTCGGATAAATCCAGAAATTCGTCCTGGGTAACCCCAGTTCCGCTGCGGTTCCTTTCAATCCAATATAGACGCCCAGATGGCCAATGCTCGGGCGAACATTGGACATCGCTTTGCTGTACCCGTGTGCCCTACTCTCGCTCTCTGCAAGCAAACCATTGAACGTATTGGTGACACCAGCAGATGAGACAACACATGGACACATGATCCGGTGTCCATCCTCCATTTCCACAACCGTCAC
>JAJCXQ010000582.1 GCA_029263355.1 Acidobacteriota bacterium
AGCTAGTTCGAGCAATTCGTCCGCCTCGATTTCGAGGATTGCATGCTCGGCAAAAGCCTGGATCTCGCCATCGGTAGCTTCTCTAAAGTGCGAAGTCAGATCCACCACCCGACGAGCCATATGGAATGATTCAAAAAAGAAGTCTCCCTCAGTAAATGCAGCAACTAGCTTTGTATCCACCGAGAACCCAGACAAATCTAGACGCCCAAAAGTGCCCGACCCAAGAATCAAGGTAAGGCGCTTTCTCGACAGGATCTGTCTCCTGTCGAAGACCTGGAATAGAACCGCATCACTCTCGCGACTCGCCAAGAAGAGGGCTTTGACCTTTTCAAGCTCGCTCTCATCATCGCTGAGTGTTTCAAGCGAAAGAGGTTCCTGGACCGCACTGGCGACAGCTTGAGGAAGTTCAAACGCTGGCAGGATGAAGATTTCAGATCTGTCCGGCCTCAAACTTGGGTCAAAGGGTACATGCTCTCGATCATCGATTCGTAAAGCATCGTGCTGACTCATAAAGAGCGTCACCACCTGACTCTGGACTCCCTGCTCTAGGCTCACTCTTCGAATGAGATTCTGGTCGCGGAGTACTGCAAAAAGATTCCACACATGGTTCGGGTCCATTACTCTCTCCCTATATCCAGGACCATATAATCCGTTAGCTGGATCACTCTCTCTACTTGGCCTGCATGCCTGACGCTCTTGCGAGTAATCATGATGAAAGAAATATCTCCCTCGTTCGTCACCTCATAGAAGTGATAGCCCAACAGCCCAAGCAATGGGTTGACGTGGTAAGAGTGAGTCGTCCAAACAACGATTCCGAGAAGTCCGAGCACGAACCAGAAGATTTCTGGCTTTATGACCGCTCCACTAGAGTTTACGAGCGGAAGCAGGTAGGCCAAGACAAAGCCAAGAATTGCCGTGTCTGCAGTCTTTGCTGCCTTCGGTGTAAACGGGATCACCTCAAGTCGACGAGTTGCTTCCTTGATAATGAGGATACAGACGATGACGATGAGAATCGCAGCTACGAGGTATGAGATCGCCCTAACCTGACGGCCTTCAACAGCATTGATCCAAGAGATCACGACCAGTACCGGGGCAAACGAGGTGCCCACCAGGAGTAGCTTCGCGAATCTACTTAGCATTTAAACAAGCGCCTGCTTTCGCTGACTCGACCGTGAGACCGCCCAACGGACAGCATAAGCAGCGAGCGAAGCGAGTCTCACTTCATGCCTTTGTTGGGCGATCCTGTCCCACAAACTTCCACCGGTTCACTCCATGTCGTCACAATCATTGCTTGCTCAAGAAAGGGTGGCACTCAAGAACCACTTCGTTGGGCAGCGGCGTCGGCCACCCAAACTACTCAAAGTTTAGGTTCTCCCATGGATAACCGAAGACTGCCATAACCGCTCCTCGCCACAGGATCTCCTCGTCCTTGCCAAATGCTACCCCAGGAGGCAAGAAACTGTCCCCTGGTAGCCATTTCTTGCCGTTTACAGCCAAAGCATTCAACCACGGAATTCCGTTCTCTCGGCAGATCTTATCTCGAATGAACCCAAGCGGACGACTGAGGGAAAGAGGAGCGACTCGGCGCCCTTCTTTCGACTCAAGACCCTTCGCGATCTCTCCGTAGGATTCGGTCCGCATCTTGCCTGCCAAGATGACGAGATAGTCGAACAGCTCTCGACTATTCTTAGGGGCATCATCCCAAATGCTCATATTAGTGTCTCCGGAAGTCTTTCCAACGGTCAAGCCAAGCGTGCGGTGTAGGCGTGCATGGTTGGCGTGTTCAATGAATTAGCTGGAAGCTACCATTTGCTCGCCTCCACTTCACTATCTTACGCTCTCCCCATTCAAGGCTCTTGTCGCCCAACTTCCCAAGTCAAGCGGCGGCTTGCCGTCCGCTTCGGCGCAGGGTTACACGCCACTTTTCCCACTTATGTCGTCTCTTCGTTCGGCAATCCCAATCTTGATCTCATTGACGGATTTCTGCGCAAAGCGGCGCGCCGCTGGAAGACGACGGTGCTCTTGGCCATAAAGTGTGTCTAACAATGCGACCAGCTGCCTACGTCGTTTATCATCAAGCGTGCTGAGCTCTCGATCGGCTTTGGTCTTTTCGTGCAGTTGGCGTCGCTGCTCTCTGAGCATTGCACCTTCTTGATAGTCCTTGAAGCTTGCGGCCGCGGACCTGAAGATCTCCGGCAGATACTTCAGAAAAAGTCCGAGGACTACTAGAAATGTGACTTCGCCTCCGTTGCTAGCTAAGGCCTTGAGCAGAAGTTCGACGGACCCTGACTGGATCTTGGAAATCCGGAGATGCTCATCTTTCTTGAGGCTATACTGAAGCAGCGACTCACTTTCGAATCGACCGAAGACACGATCAATGATCTCCAGATAGGCTGCCAGATCGCGGGCTACGACCATCTCCGACCGGAAGGCGATTCGCAACTCCACAACAGCGGTGGCCGGAGTCCCTGGCGGTACAACAAGAGAATTGAAGTCGACGAAAGCCGAGCGGGGAACAACTCTCATCAGACTTGAGTTTGTTACCATTGGTCAGAACCGTGTAGATTAGTTGAGAGCACCGAGGCGTGTAACGGTCACGGCTAAGCACCGGCTTGGCGTGTGCTTGAGCCGCTGGTTACACGGTCGCCATAAACATCAGCCTGTCTTCCGCCGAACACTATCGACTTTCTCCTTCCACGTGTCCGCTTTCTCCGTCCACAATGCCAGTGAATTCTCAAGCTGAGCAAGCCTCTCAAGATGACCTCGATAGCCCTTGTGTTCTCGGAGTGACAACAGCGCAGCACTTGTCGCCACACCTGCATCGTAGACTCTCACAGTATATTCCGCTGCCTTTCTAAAATCGACTCTACCAGATTGCAGCTTGCCAGCGCTATAGTCGGCCTTTCGCAGTTCCACATAGGACTTCGCGAGCGGCTCGATTACGGAGGAGTCAATGCGCGAGATCAAACCTCCGCTCACCACTGAGCTCCAGCTAGAGCCTGAGAATGCGACAAGTTCCCACCAGGGATCTGATCCTGAGGATTCTCCGAAGTAGCTTGTGTTTACATTGAGGATATCGCAAGCAACGCGAAGATTCTGACTGAGCTCCGCACCGAGCGCTAGAACAGCGGTTTCTCGTTCAGTGAACGATCTACGCACTTCGGTAGCCAGCAGTGTCGAAACGGTTCCTACGATGCCTCCTACAAGTGCTTCCAGAATCGCCATAGTCTCGCCCTTCAGCTTAGAATTCAGGTCTCATTTCTGCCGTGTAACATGGCAGGTTCCAATCTGAAGTCCGGTCGAGAACGCTTGTCGTCAAAATGGGGATTACCTTGCCACAGTCTTCAGCGGCGGCGCAGAGACGGATTTCGGATTGGAAGTTGTTGAGCTAAGCCGCGTCCCGAGCGGCGAGGAAGGCTATGGCGTTTGAATCGCTCGGCGGACTGACGAACGCTTCCGGTCCGGGTCCGATCATACGAGCGATGAAAGCCTCCAGGCGCTCCGCACAGTGCATTGGCGGAGTCTGCAGCCCTCCTTGTAGCCAAATACGAATTCATAGGTAGGGAGTATATGCCAGATCGCTGCTGTAGGGTAGACGGATCCCACCAGTCGCCTGCCTGGCGACTCGGGCTGCTACCGTTTGACGAGAAAGGCATAGGTTTCATGGAGGGGCTCGCGCAGCTGTGATTGCTGATTGAGGACGCGGAAACTCCCGGCTGAGTCTGAGACGCCCGCGGCCGCATTTTGAGCAGCGCCTGAGATCAGCGCCGGTAAGGCGCTCGAGCAGGTCCTGTCGTGTCTCGTTCTCAGCGGTGATCGTCTTCGCAGGCTGAGCCTTCAGCAGAGTCCGAACGCGTTTGAGATTTTCGCGCCGAGATCGGTTGATGAGCAACGCCCGCAATCACCGGGCCGCGACGGGTGGTTGTCCATTTGAAAACGCCCGGCTTCGCGGCTCCGGCGCATTGCATTGTTATGCCTTTTTCGTCTTCTCGGAGCCAAAACCCGGCTTTTCTTCGCGGACAAGCATGTCCATGAATTTTGCAAATCGCCTTTGTCTTGTTTCGGGTTTCTTCGCACTTGTCAATTCGTACGCGATGACATAGCGACTCGATTTGTTGAGCGTTTCAAAAAACTGTTTCGCCTTCGGCTTGCTTTCCAGTGCTGCCAGGAAATCTGCTGGCACTTTCATTTCACTTGCAGCATAGGCGTTCTCCCACCGGCCGTCCGCTTTGGCGGCACGAATATGCACGAGCCCTGGCTCCGTCATCCGGCCCTCGCTTATTAAACGCTCCGCATGTTCTTTGTTCCTTCTTGACCAGTTGCTTCGCGCTTTCCTGGGAGTAATTCGCTGGAAATAGGCTTGGTCATCGATTGACTTCTTGACGCCGTCGATCCAGCCCCAGCACAGTGCCTCAATCACGACATTGTCCCAAGTCACGCTCGGAATGCCAGTCTTTTTCTTGAATATCTTCACCCACAGCTCACTTTCGGTGGGGTGATTCACCTTGAGCCACCGGCCGAGATCTTTCGGCGTTGCAAAGGTCATGATTCTCGCTGGATCGGGTTCAGGCATGAAACTAGATTCTCTTCGGCACAACGAGTGCTCATTCAGGGGCGGGCTGCGCAGCAGGCCGTCTGCTGCAATGAGTAGTTAGGGCCGCGGCAAGAAATAATCATCCCGTTTGAGACTGCGGAACGATCTTGATGGACCAGTATTCCAAACCCTCGGTACGCTCCAGGCGTGCCTCAATGTGCCGCATGAATTTCTTCGCCACCGAGATACCTTTTCTATAGGTCCTTGTGATCTTTCGCACCGTCGGCTTGATACCCCGGTAAGTCATGCTTCGTGCCAACCCCAACGTTTTGGCGACGGAGTCGAGAATCTCACCTCGCCAATGGTTCTCCAGCACTCCCCACATCCGCTCCACCGGATTGTACTTGCTGTGGTAAGGCGGGTAGTAAGCCAACTGGATGGTCACTTGCTGAGCATCGCAAAGCTCAACTAGGCGCTTCAACCATTGGGTCCGGTGACCGCTGTTCTCCGGACCGTTGTCGGCATTGATCACCAACGTGTGGAAGTCGAAGCGCTGCTTCCACTGCGGTATCTTCTCCTCGAGCCGGTCGACCATGAAGTCTGCGGTGACCTTGCTCTGGCAGAACCATAAATGGGTCTCTCCTGTTTGCGGTAGTAGGATACCGAACGGCGTGAGCGTCGTCTCAGGCTGGAAGTCGTGGTCACAGGCCTTCTCGCCTTGCCGGCTGTAGCCGCCACGGGAGAACGGCCCGATTTTCACTGTCGCCTTCGTATCCAGGGAGATTCTCAACACTTTCTCATCCTGATCCGACGCTTGGTTGATTCCGTGGACCTCCTCAAAGATGGCATCTGTTTCCGGTATCCTCTTCTGTGGACGACACTTCCGGACCTTCCGCAACTCATAACCGAGGTCGTTGAGTTTGTTGCGAAGCGTGCGGACAGACGGTAACTCGGCATCTGTGTAGCCACACCGCGACATCAGCCGGTTGCGTACCTCTTTGGCACTGAGCGGACAATAGATGCGGGTGCTGCGGAAGGTCGGATCCGTCTGCACCGAGGGCTCGACGATCGATCGGATATCTTCGAGCAAATAGGGAAGCAGTTCCTCGGCCCGTCGTCTGCCTCGTTGGTCAAAACGATCTTTGATGACTTGCCCGCTGAGAAGCTCTGCCAAGCCCTTACGAATCGTGCCACGATTCCATCCCAGGACCCTCTCGGCGAAGCTCTGGCCTCCTCAGCCCAGCAGGGCAACCACCCTGCCCATGAATTGGCGCCTCTCACTGCCCTGGAGCAGCGAAGCGGTATGTTTCCATAAGGCCGTTACCTCTACATCGGATTTATCCGTACATTCGTCGTGGCCAGAATTCTAGCAATCTTCTACTCAGAGGATGAAAACTTCTGGATGATTATTTCTTGCCGCGGCCCTTAGCCGGGCGCCCGCTCTGCTACTTGAATGTTTGCGTCTTCAGAAGCTCGCCCGCCTCATCGTAAACCTTCCAAGTGCCCCTCTTCTTGCCGTGTTCGAAGCGACCTTCGTCCCAGAGTTGGCCATTGGCATGGTATCGCTTCCATGCACCGTGCTTCTGCTCTTCATCGTCGAAGCCGCCCGTCCCCCGCGGTTCACCAGTCTTGAAGAACCATTTCCACCGACCAACGATCTTTCCGTCCTTGAAGCTGCCGGAGGACTGCATCTGACCATTGTTGAGAAAGTACTTCCACTTTCCTGATTTCTTTCCGTTGTCGAACTCACCCTGGCAAGAGATAAGGCCGTTCTTGAAGAGCAGTTTAAAGGGGCCGTTTTTGGGATTGCCGTTTTCGTCGATTCCAGGGATGTCTTTCATTGGGTCTCGCTCTTGGTTGCTACATCTGTTGGGGTGAAGAGGCCTACCGATAGGAGCGATTGACTGAAGTTGCGCTCCAGCCTGCTTGTTCCCTGGGCTTCCAGGGCGTTGGATTCACCGTGAAGTGAAGAGACGCAGCTCGACCCTGCAAAGACAACGCCCGCCGGATCGCCGTCGCGGTGGCTCCGGCGAACCTCCCGGCGGGCGAAGAGTTGGGTGAGGTCGATCGTCACCGCGCCGGTGTGCTTGGGCGGAGCGGATTCAGAGATCCCGTCCAACACGTGCCCCATACCCTCGTGTTCATCCCCAGAGATGGCATCCCGTTCTCGATCAGACCGGTCATCGGGCCAATCGGCCCTCGATTGCAGTTCGCGAGAGTGCCCGGAGGACCCTACACGCTCGATTCGGGTCTGCACCATCGCGCGACCGCCCGATCGACCCTCGTTGGAGCTGCCGGTAACCGAGAAGCGCCGGATCGACGGTCGCTCGAGGTCCCCGGATCCGCCAGCATATGGAGCGCCGCGCGATTGTGGTCTGCAGCATCGCTCGGAACGTCGATCGCCGCGCGATCCGGGTCTCGGGAACTGTTCGCAGGTCGACCAACCCTCGTTTTGCCGATTCTTCTGTCTGTCAACCTCGGAACGATCGTCGTTGACCGCCGCGCAGTTGTCGAGAGGTCGAATCGCCGGTCGTTTGGTGTGCTGGCGGCGCAGGAGACCCCAATCGCGCGGCGATCGGGCTCCCGAACGGGGTTTGGGACCCCGAGCGCGGGACGATCGGGTTCCCGGACGCTTTTATGGCCTCAGGCGCCGCCGGTTGCAGTGCCAGGTAGGACCTGACAAGCCACTTCGGCAACCTTTGTAAGCTGCGGGCGACCGGTCCTTGGCGAGAATTGCTGTCGACATATGTCGTGGATCAGTAGAGGCGGTGGCTCGGGTTCGAGGCTCAATTCCCGGGTTGCCTGATTTCAAGCAACACGCCGGATCCCCAGCCAACGAAGCTCTTCGATATCGAGTTCTTCCCGATCCGTGTGGAGAACGTAGAGTTCGCGCCGGGGAGCCTTCTCATGGAGCTCGACATAGCCATCCATGGCGCTGCCTCCGTCAGGGAACGTCTCGATGACGGCTAGTTCGTCGAGGATGCGATGGTTGTCTTTGGAGTGAGCTTCGGTCGCCTCGACCAACAACCACTCTCGGGGAAAATGCTCACGGACTTCTTTCCACTTCATGGCTTCAATCTCCTCTGCACTGAAGCCGAGGCTACCACAGCCTCGGTTTGCATGGTCCCTGGGTCGTGGTGTTGGGCAGCTATAGACTAGCAGGCCGTGGTGAAAGTCGAGAGATGGCTGCTTGAGGGGGCTACACCAAGTTGGTGTAGCCGGTCCGACGCGGTAAGCTGGTCGCAGACCAGCGGAGGACAACGCGATGTCGATGGGACGGCAAAATCGGACTCAGC
>JAJCXQ010000583.1 GCA_029263355.1 Acidobacteriota bacterium
CGCCGTGGGTTATTGGGGGGAGCCACCAGAGCTATCGTGGAGCCACCTGATTCATCGCGGAGCCACCAGATTCATCGCGGAGCCACCAGATTCATCGCGGAGCCACCCGCAGCGGGTCAGACCGAGATATCGAGTTGGCGAATTTTGCGCGCCAAAGTGTTGCGGGAGATCCCCAACAACAGCGCGGCCTGACGCTGACTGCCACCGCTCTTCGCCAGGGCCTGAGCGATGGCTCGACGTTCTGCCACCCGGACATGATCTTCGAGACGCGGCGAGGTCGGCTCGCTTACCAACTCATCTGTCTCGACATAAGTGAAGAGCTCCGGCAACATCTCCGAGTCGATCGCCTGCCCGTCGCCGCAGCTATGAGCGAGTCGTTTCGCCAGATGCTCGAGCTCGCGCACGTTACCCGGCCAAGGGTAGACCATCAGCGCTTGCAGCGCCTTGACGGTCACGCCGCGGATCATCTTGCCAGCCTCTGCCGTCGCTCGCCGCAGGAAATGCTCGAGCAGTAGCGGGATGTCTTCGGTGCGCTCTCGGAGCGCCGGCACCCGCAGTACCGAGCCCGCAACCCGGTAGTAGAGATCGCGGCGGAACGTGTTGTCGTTTGCACGCTGCCGGAGATTGGTATTGGTGGCGGAGATCACCCACACATCAACCGGCAAGGCGGCGGAACCGACGGGCTGTATCTCCTTCTCCTGAAGGGCGCGTAACAGCTTGGCCTGGAGCTCGAAGGGCATGTCTCCGATCTCATCGAGAAAAAGAGTCCCACCTTGCGCAGCGATGAACTTTCCCTGTCGTTTACGGACTCCCGTCGCCACCCCCTCGCCGATCCCGAACATCTCCGCCTCCAACAAATCCGCCGGGATGGCCGCACAGTTGACCGCGACAAAGGGCCCTCCGCAACGGATGGAGGATCGGTGGAGAGTATGAGCCACAATTTCTTTGCCTACTCCGGTCTCGCCTTCGACCAACACCGGCAAATCCGCCGCCCGCAAAGACTCGAGAGCCCGATAGAAATCGACCATAGCGGCCGAACGCCCCGGCACGTAACCCTCTGGGAAAACCAGCTCGGACGAACGGTGCACCGCCGAGACAACCGGGGTGCTAGTAAAACCAACGGTGCTCTGATCCTCGGGAAACGGCGACGGATCCCCTGTGCCTGGAGGCATGAATACCATCCCGAGCTCGGCGTCTCCGGCATCAACCTCCTCGAGTCGAAGCTCAACCGGGCCAAAACGCAAGGCGTCACCAGGGTGCGCCGCACCGCGCCGAATCCTCTCACCGTTGATGAACGTACCGTTGCGACTGCCGTGGTCTTCGACGTCGAGCCGCCCTGACGCGCGCTGCAGCCGCGCATGCTCACGGGAGACCCCGAGCACCGGGATCACCAAATCGTTGATGTCGGCGCTTCCGATCGTCGCATCATCCGCTGAGACGAGAAAGCTCACGCCACTGTGGTCGCCGACGCCCGAAAGGCGGAAGTGACGCGTTCGATCGTCTGCACGCTGTATCGTCATCCAGCCCCTCGGTTCGACGTCGATCCAAGCACCTTCGCCCGATTTGACGTGTCATTCTACTGCGCTAGGCGTCGGGCGCCGCGCCAGGCACGGTCACGACTACCTTCGGTTGCGATACAACGAGTTATCGACAACCCCGGCCATCTTTTCGACGTCGAGATCCAGATCCAAGAAGTCGCGGATACGCTGAGCCTGGCTGGCCGGGTCTGCAAGGACTTGTTTGTAGGGTAAATCGAAGGCATCGATATGAGGCTCGCGTTTGAGCAAACGGTTGACCTTCCACAGGTGATCCTCGTAAATCTCGATCATACGCTCGTCACTCGACTCCGAGCTCTCACCGCGGCGCTCGAGCATCTTGGTCTGGGAGGCGAGGACTTCCTGCAGATTGCGGCGAACGAACAGGACCTTGTAGTTACGATCTGCGGGTAGCTCTTTGAGTAGGTAGGAGATGATCTTGATGGCTTTGCCCTGGGAATCTCCGAGCCAGCTCTTGTCGTCCATCTGCGCCAGATCTTTGACGCGCTCATCCTCATAATAACCCTTGGGATTGTCCTCGTCAGCGGTTCGGATGCCGTCGATGACGAGCGACAGGCCACCGGCTTCGAGCATCTTCATCGCCATCGACGTCCCGGAGCGAGGTAGCCCCGAAACCACGACGATGGGTTGGCCGAAGCGAAGCCGGCGGTAAGTCCGTTGCAGAAAAGAAAACATGCAGAGGTCTCCGTTGACAGGACACGCAGAGTGCTCCTTTGACAGGTTGCACACAGTGCTCCAATGACAGGGTGCGCAGGGTGCTCCAAGACTTGCGCACGAGGCCCTGCGGTTCTATTATATCGTCGGTTCTGCACCAAGCCGTCGCCTTTTTTCGGTGGCGCTCCTCCCTCCTCCTCCAACAAGCTATCGAAACGCCTGAGAGATTCGTGCCTTGATTCGTCTGCTGAATCGCCCTGCAAGGCGGCCCGTAAGCCCCTACGCGTTGTTCGCTGTCGGCGTAATACTCGCCGCCTTGACGCTCCCTGCCGAGGCCTACATTGGCCCCGGCGCTGGCGTCGCTGTCTTGGGCTCGTTCATGGTGGTCTTCGTGACGATCTTGATCGCGGTCGTCTCGTTGCTGATCTGGCCCTTCCGCATGGTTTACCGACTCCTGCGCTACGGCAAGCGGCCCAAATCGAAAGTCAAGCGTTTGATCATCGTTGGCCTCGACGGGCAAGAGCCCAAACTCACGGATCGCTACATGGCCGAGGGCAAGCTGCCCAATTTCCAGAAACTGGCGGACAGCGGTTGTTACCACCGGCTGCGATCGACCTTCCCGTCGATTTCACCGGTCGCATGGTCGTCGTTCTCCACCGGCACCCATCCCGCCAAGCACAACATTTTCGACTTCCTCGACCGCGATCTAAAGAGCTACCTGCCGATGCTGTCTTCCACCCGCATCGGCCGCGTCGAGCGTTTCCTGAAACTCGGTCGCTACCGGATTCCGCTGCACAAGCCCGAGATGCGGTTGATGCGCAAGTCGAAGCCGTTCTGGACGCTCCTTGGCGAACGTTTCATCTGGAGCACGGTGCTGCGGGTGCCGATCACCTTTCCGCCCGACAACTTCTACGGTGCCGAGCTGTCGGCGATGTGTGTCCCTGATCTGCTCGGCACCCAGGGCACATTTCTGCTCTACACCACTCGACCGGCGAGCGAGAAGTTCAAAGAGGGAGGCGTCCGCATCCCCCTGAAAGCTGAGGGGAATCGCTTCGAGACCACCCTCGAGGGTCCACCCAACTCCTTCCTCGAGGGCGAGCCGCCGATGGCGCTGCCACTGGTGCTCGAGATCGACCCAACGGCGAAGCGGGCTCGGGTCGAGGTCGGCGAAGAAGCGGCTGACCTCGAGCTGATGAAGCTGAGCGACTGGATGAAACTGTCGTTTCGCGCCGCGCCAGGAGTCACCGTCTCCGGTATCTGTCGCATGATGGTAACGGAGATGGACGATCACACCTCGCTGTACATCACACCGATCAGCCTGGACCCCGAAAACCCGGCGATGCCAGTTTCCCACCCGTCGTATTACTCGACCTACCTAGCGAAGAAGATCGGTCCCTTCACCACCCTAGGTTTGGCCGAGGACACCTGGGCGCTGAACGAAGGCGTGATCGACAACACGACCTTTCTCAAGCAGACCTACGATATCGACGACGAGCGCGAAGCGATGTTCTTCGCCGCCCTCGACCGCTTGGACAGCGGCACTCTGACCTGCGTTTTCGACGCCACCGACCGAGTGCAGCACATGTTCTGGCGCTACATCGAGGAGGGCCATCCGGCAGCGCGCGGAGACGAGGATTCGGAGCACAAGGACACCATCGAGAAGCTCTACCTGCGCAACGACGCCCTCCTCGGCCGTATACAGGCGAAGATGCGCAAGGGTGACATGTTGATGGTGATCTCCGATCACGGCTTCGCGTCGTTCCGCCGCGGCATCAATCTCAACAGTTGGTTCCTCGCCGAGGGTTATCTCACCCTCAAAGACGGTTGCGACGGCAGCAGCGAATGGCTGCGGGATGTCGACTGGTCAAAAACACGCGCCTACGCCCTCGGCTTGGCTGGCATCTACCTGAATGTCGAAGGCCGCGAGAGCGAAGGGATCGTCAGCCCCGGCGAAGAGGCGGAAGCCCTGAAGGCCGAGATCATGGGCAAGCTCGAAAAATTGATGGACGACGAGAAGAGCACCGTCGGCATCAACGAAGCGTTCGATACCGCGCGTCTCTACACCGGTCCTTATCTGGGTAATGCCCCCGACCTCCTGATCGGCTACAACGACGGCTATCGAACGTCGTGGGACTGTGCCACCGGGGTGGTTTCGGGACCGGTCTTCGAAGACAACGTCAAAGCCTGGAGCGGCGACCATTGCATCGATCCGCGGCTAGTCCCCGGGGTGTTCTTCTGCAACCAAGAAATCGATGACGATGATCCCGCACTGATCGATATCGCACCGACCGCGTTGCGTCTCTTTGGCCTCGAGCCGCCGGCCCACATGGACGGTAAACCATTGTTCGAGAAGACCACGAGCTTCGACAGCGCCAAGAGCGGATCCTCGACCACAGCCGCAAGTACAGCCACAGCATCGGCGAAGGGAGACTAGAAACGGTCATGCGCGGTTTGCGGACATTGCAATTGGGTCCATCACGGCCGACACGTGCCTTCAAGAGACTCGGCGCAGCCAGCTTGGGACTGCTTCTGCTGCTGGGGACCGCAGGCTGCGGCGGTGGCGGGAGCGCGCCGGGAGACGCTGCTGAACAGCGAGTTATCGTTCTTGGCATCGACGGTATGGATCATGCCCTGACAAGGCAGTACATGGACCAAGGCATCATGCCTAATTTCTCGCGCTTGGAGAAAGAAGGCACGTTCAATCCGCTAGGAACCTCAGCGCCGCCATTGAGTCCAGTCGCTTGGTCAAATTTCATCACCGGACTAGATTCAGGTGGTCACGGTATTTTCGACTTCATTCACCGTGATCCCGAGACCATGATCCCCTATCTCTCGACAACTCGTACCTCACCTGCGGGTCGCACTCTGACCCTCGGCAACTACCAGCTCCCGCTGTCGGGCGGCGACATCGAGCTGATGCGACGCGGAGAGGCTTTCTGGGAGGTCTTGGAGCGCAATGGCATCGAGTCGTCGATCATTCGCATGCCGGCCAACTTCCCGCCGACCGGCAAAGCCCATCGTGAGCTGAGCGGTATGGGAACACCGGACATCCTCGGCAATTACGGCACGTTTTCTTTCTACACTTCGGTGCTATTCGCCTTCTCCGGGCAAAGCATCTCGGGCGGCGAAGTTTATGAGGCGTGGGCAGAAGACAATGTCGTCGAGTCGAAGCTCTACGGCCCCACCAACCCCTTCTTGATCGAGACCGAGAAGGTCACCACTGACTTCACTGTCTATCTGGATCCCGACGAGCCAATCGCCAAGTTGGTGGTCGGAAATCGCAACGACGACGGCACGATCGACCTCCAAGAGGAACGGGTGCTGGCGGTCGGCGAGTGGAGCGATTGGGTGCCGATCGAATTCGAGCCGATCCCCACGCAGTCGCTGCGCGGCATCGCCAGGTTCTACCTACGCTCGATCCGGCCCGAGTTCGAGCTTTACGTCACGCCGTTCAATTTTGATCCGATGTCTCCCGACTTGCCGATCTCCCACCCACCCGAGTACGCCGAAGAGTTGGCGCGAGCGACGGGCTTGTTCTACACCCAAGGGATGCCGGAAGACACTCAGGCATTACGTGAAGAAGTTTTCACTCGCGACGAATTCATGGCCCAAGCACAGCTCGCTGGCGCTGACGTCCGCCAGCAATACGAATATGTGCTGGACCAATTCAAGGCCAGCAGCTCACCGCAGCGCCTGCTCTTCTACTATTTCGGCAACTTGGACCAGACCTCACACATGATGTACCGGGTGCTCGACCCAGAGCATCCGACTTACGATCCAGAGATCGACACCAAGTATGCCAGCGTGATCGAGGATCTCTATCGCCAAGCCGATGAGGCGGTCGGTTACACCCTCGACAACATGGAGAAAGACACGACGCTGATCGTCATGTCGGACCATGGCTTCGCTAGCTTGCGGAGAAACTTCAGCATCAATACATGGTTGAAGGAAGCGGGCTATCTCACCGTCCGCAACCCCAATATGAGCAACGATCCCGGGATGTTCGTCAACATCGACTGGGCAAGGACCCGGGCCTACGCGGTCGGCCTGAACGGCTTGTACATCAACCTCGAGGGACGCGAGCCGAATGGTATCGTGACAGCTGAAGAGCGGCCGGCGTTGATGCAAGAGATTGCCGACAAGATCGTTCAGGTGATTGATCCGGCCACTGGCCTGCCAGCGGTCGGCAAGGCTTATCAACGCGAAAAGTTCTTCAAGGACCGAGGCGAGATCGAGATTGGCCCCGATATCGTGATCGGCTTCGCTAAAGGTACCGGCGGCTCCGGTAAGTCGTCGTTGGGAGCGGTTCCCGCCGAGATGTTCGAAGACAACACCGAACAGTGGACGGGGGATCATGGCATGGACCACGAGGTTGTTCCTGGCATCCTGCTGACCAACCGTCCGTTGAAGCAAGCCGCGCCGCGGCTGCAAGACCTCGCCGGAGCCATCCTGGCGGAATTCGGCATTGAAGGCTTCCCCGCGCGACCGGAAACCGCTGAAAAAGCTCAATGACTCCAAGTCGGTTGACGCCGTAGCCAACTCAACATCGGAGCAACCCACATGTTCGGATCCAATAAGATCAAGCTCGAGAAAGACCTTCTGGACAAGGTAAAGCGTTATGCCGAGATCGCTGGCTATTCTTCGCCTGCGGAGTTCATCACCCACGCCCTGGAGAAGGAGCTCGCCAAGCTCGAAGGCGCCGACTCTGAGGAAGAGATCAAAAAACGGCTCCAGGGTCTCGGTTACATCTCATAAGTTTTTGCGAGTCGCCCCGTCATGTCGATCTTGAATGCCATTCTGCGCCGCCTCTTCGACGTCGCGTTGTTTCCGTTTCGAGAGCTTCACCCTCTCGTCGGTCTCACCGTGGTGTCTTTGGTCTTCGGAGTCGCCGTGTTATTGGTGTACAAGGCGACCTCCAACCAAGAGAAACTCGCCACGGTCAAGCGTCGAATTCATGCCGGCATCTTCGAGATCCGCCTGTTCAACGACAATCTGCGGGCCATCATGCGGGCGATGGGCGACATTCTGCGGCACAACGCCAACTACCTCAGGCTGTCCGCCGTTCCCCTGTTGTGGATGATCGTACCCCTCACTTTGGTCATCGCACAGTTGCAATTTCACTACGGTTACCAGGGCCTCGCTCCCGGCGACCAGGTGCTGGTCAAAGTTGAGCTGGCCGAGGATTGGACCGAAGGCGCCCGCCCCAAATTCGCCCTCGAAGTCCCGTCGGGTCTGGCGATTGAGGCTGGGCCGGTCTGGATCCCTTCGCTGCACGAAGTGAACTGGCGCATCTCGGCTGTCGAGTGGGGCGACTATGAGCTGACGCTGACCACACCGGACGGACCGCTCACCAAGAGCGTTCGTGTCTCGGACGACGTGGTCCGGCGCTCGACCCATCGTCTCGCGCCGGGTTTCGTCAACCAATTGCTTTATCCGGCCGAAGACCCATTGCCGGCATCGTCCCCGGTCCAGTCGATCATCTTGAGCTATCCTGCCGGCAACGCGGGCATTACGGGCTGGGAAAGCGAGTGGACATGGATGTTGGTCTTCTTTATCCTGTCTGTGGTCGTTGCATTCGCCTTGCGTAAGCCTTTGAACGTCACTATTTGACGCACTTCAGGATTCGAGCTCACCTGGAGCTCATCGAGGTGATCATGAGTCTTTTTGGACGCCGTCTTTTTCGGCTGAGCGTCTCGTGCTTGTTGTCGTTGCCCCTTGCCACATCCTCGATGGCCCAAGAGAGCGCATCGATTTTTGTTGATCGAGTCGATGTCAGTATCGTCAACGTCGAAGTCTTTGTGACCGATCGTAGCGGCCAGCATGTGGAGGGGCTGACGGTTGAAGACTTTGAAGTCTTCGAAGACGGCAAGAAGGTCGACGTGACTAACTTCTTCGCCGTCGCTCGTCCACAGGGTTTGGAAACGCCGGAAGAGCCGGCCCAGGTTCCTGCAGTCGACACCAAAGAAGCGGCGGTTGCGACGTCGGCGCCCGTCATCCCTCCCGAGCAACGGCTGCATCTGTTGGTCTACGTCGACAACTTCAATATCCGTCCGGGCAATCGCAAGCGGGTGATGGCCAGTCTCGATGGCTTTCTCGAAGGCCGCACCGAGGTCGGCGATCAGGTGATGTTGGTGACCTACGATCGTGGCCTCGAGACGATTGAGCCGTTCACCAACGATCCTGAGCGCATCACCGCTGCACTTGGCCGGATTCGCAAGACTCGATCCAATGGCCTCACGGAGGATTTTCGTCGTCGAGTCGCGGCCCAACAGATTGCCGCCGCACTGCGCGATCCGATTACCGCAGCCTACGCGCGTACCTATCTTGAGCGCTACATCGACGAGACTCGGGCCAATCTCCAACATTCGACCAACGCGGTGGACTCGGTGATCCGTTCGATGGCGGGGCTACCAGGCCGCAAGGCTATGCTCTACGTCTCTGACGGGCTACCCCAGCGTCCTGGGGAACAACTCATCGCCCAGTTCTTCGGTGACCAGAGCTTGAGCCTGCGCAACAACGACACCTCATACTTTCAAGCGATCGTCCGCCAGGCCAACGCCCAGCAGGTAACTTTCTACTCCCTCGACGCCAGGGGCTCGGCCGGTTCTTTCTCAACCGCCGAGTATTCTGACGATGCCGCCGGCGGCACTGAGAGGACACGTCTCGACGCTGCCCGGACGCTTAATTATCAAGGCGCGTTGATCGACATGTCGGAGCCGACCGGTGGCACTGCTTTTCTCAACACGTTCAACTTCGACACCGTCATGGAAGACATGGCGAAGGACTTCGACAACTTCTACTCACTGGGTTATGCCTCGCCTCACGCTGGTGATGGCGCATACCACTCGATCGAAGTCAAGATCAAACGCCCTGGTTTGAGCGTGCGGCATCGCTCCGGCTTCAATGACAAGTCCGAGGTCGAGCGGATCCAGGATCAGACGCTCGCGTCCTTGATCGCTGGCTTGGAAAAAAATCCTCTAGGTATCCGGCTGGAGTTCGAAA
>JAJCXQ010000584.1 GCA_029263355.1 Acidobacteriota bacterium
TGCGGTTGTTGTGCGACCGTCGCCACCGTAGGTCGTGCCGATGAGGGAGAAGAGGGCGGTGTTGTTGGATATCGGCAGTAACTGGCCATCGCAGAACGCCCAGCCGCGAGGAGCAAAGTTGCCTGCAAAAATTCGGATTTCAGCGGTAAAGGGTTCTGACATCGTCAATTTCCTTATTGTCGCGACGGATAAATGCCGACCAAAGCAATGATGTAGTTGATACAGAGGGTCGGCATGAGGTTGGTGTGCCGTTGGCTGCCGCCGGTATTAGCGATCGTAGTGCTGGCGAGACTGGTGTTTTGGTCCACCTGGCGGTAGAGGTTGGCACCGACACCTGCTGCGATCACTTTGCCTTGTGGAGCAGCTGTCGTTGCGTCCGCTGTATTGGCATTCCAGTCGTGGGTGTGGCTGGCGAGCTGGTTGGTGGTCAGAGTCACGTTCTCGGCGCCCCCCTTGGATCCCAGCCTGCGTGCCGAGAGACCAGGCCCGGTCCCCTGATGGAGTGGGATGCGGCCGCGCAGGTCCGGCAGGCCAAAGGTCGTGCGACCGTCTCCGCCGTAGATTGTGCCGAGTAGACTGAACAGAGCGTCGTTTTGCGAGACGGCGAGTAGCTGGCCGTCACAGAACGCCCAGCCGCGGGGGGCGAAATTTCCGGCGAACATGCGGATCTCGCCGACAAAAGGTTCGGACATCGTTGATTCTCCTGGGGCTCAGCGGTGATTAGTTGCGTGAGGGGAAGAGGCCCCGGAGCGCGATGCAGAAGGAAACTGTGGTGTAAGGCTGCATGTTGTCGTGCGCCTGGCCGCCACCCGCGTTGGTGACCGTACCCGATCTCAGGGCCGTCGTGCTCGCGGCCTCTGGATCGCGATAGCCGAGATCAGGTGGGGTGAGCTGGGCGAGCACTCGGCTGGTCGGTGTGATCTCGTTGCCGACGGTCGAAGACGCCTTGGCGGCGTGCGTATGGGCGGCAATCTGTGCGGCAGTCAGGGTGACCGTCTCGGCTCCACTCTTCTGGCCCAGCTGATGGCCGTCTCCACGGTGGATGGGCGTCCTGCTCCGGAGGTCGGGTAAGGCGAAGCTGGTCCGCCCATCGCCGCCATAAGTCGTTCCCAGAAGTGAGTACAAGGATTGGTTCTGATTGATCGGCAGGATCTGACCGTCACAGAAGGCCCAACCCCGCGGGGCGAAGTTGAAGCCGACGATCCTGATCTCAGCCAAGAAAGGTTCCGACATGCATACCTCCTTAGTCACTGCGAGTAGACGTAGCCGTGAGTGCTGTGCAGGGTAACAGGAGAATCATACCATCGGCGAGGTCAGGCCTAAGGTGCCAAATTTTGTTCTCTTATATGAATTTAATATCCCTTCGAGCAGCGAAGCGTGGGCTGTTGGGTAGTTGAAGGGTAGTGGCTATCCCAGTTGACGAGAAACGTCTCGACCTGCTAATTTCTCGGGTTATCACAGACTACGCTGATAACAGACAAAACCACGCTGAACGTGCGTGCAACGGGAGGAACGAGCGTGACCCACAGCGAGAATCGGCTCCGAGGTTATTTGATCGCGATCCTGGCAGTTGTCCTCTTCGCTCCGGCGCCGGTTGACTCCCAGTGCGCAGTAACGAATACGACCCCCGGCTTCACGAGCCCCTCGTTCATTCAGATCTACAAGACATTGAGCATGGCGGGCGATTGCGTGACAACCATGTCGAACGCTTTCGGCTGTGGTCGGGCACCTGCGGCGTCCATGGCCACGATGTTGATCGCTTCCGCCCTGCCGATGTCAACGATGAACCCCTACTGCAACTGGGTGTGCGACTGCGGCGCAGGTTATACCGCGGAGTCCATCTCCACCGGTCCAGCTGACGGTTTGCCAGTCGAGCTGATGGATTTTTCGATCGATGACGAGGATGCGACCGGGAGCCTGGATACGGGTGGCGAGGACGTCGTCGACCGCGCGTCCCGCTAGCGCTCCGGGAAACTGACCTTCTATCGGCGACGGCGCCCGGCTTGCGGCGGCGGCCGACGTAGCTGCTGGCTGAGCTCGCGCCGCCAGTCATCGACGCGGGCTTCGGCGGGTAAGGATCGCAGGATCCCCGCCGCCTCCAAAGCCGGCGCGGATCCTCGCTCGACCATGGGCAACGCGTTGCTGACAGCAGCCAGCGCCGCAAGTGGCTCGCGGGCTGCGACCGCGGCGCGGGCATAAAGCAAGAGGTCGGGGAGCTGACCGTCTCTTTGCGCCAGGAGTGGTTCGAGCAGGGTCAGCCCCTCACCGGCGATTTCCGGTTGCCCGCTCTCGGTCCGCCATTCCGCCCGTAGGCGTGTCGCTTCCGCGAACAAGGGATGACGTGGGGCGACCGAGGCCAGGCGCTGTTCGAGCCCGCGCAGCGCCTGCAAGTCGCCGGCGCCGGAGAGCCGCCAGCCAGCGATGACCGCTGCCGCGGGGTCATCGTGAAACCGCTCGACAAAGGACACCGGTTCACCCTCTCGAATCGCTGACTGGTAGCGCGTGATCAACAGAGCGTGAAGTGCCTCGAAGGCCGAATCGTCGGCCTCAGTGGTCGAGGTCAAGACGTCCCGCAACTCGAGCTCACCTGCGTTGCCGTCTGCTGCCAGCTTGACCAAGCCGATCGCCGCCTGACGCGTCAAAGGGTCTGGCGATGCCTCGGCCAATCGCCGCGCCCGATCGACTGAGCCCTGGCGGATCAGGCGCCGCACCAGGTAGAGACGATCGAGATTCGTGCCCTCTAAAGGAGACTCGTAGGGTGCCAGGATGGAATCAGCCGCGGCGGCCTTCAAGGGTTGCTGGAGGATCTTTGGCGAGCGAAGGCGGAACAGGTTGAAGAGGTCGGTACTGGGGCGCCCCTCGACGGCGAAACGGCGGGCTCCCGGGGTGTCGAGTACCCGAGCGGCGAGTATGTCCTCGGGACACAGGATGCCAAGGCGAGACCACAGCTGCGGTTCGGCGGCGAGGGCTTGGCTAGCGGTCGAGTCGAGCTCGAGGGGTGCGGCCGATGCGAGGACCAGGAAAGAGCCTTGGATCTGGTAGAGCTCGACGTGCGGGAAGACCCCGACCGCGGTTCCGACCAGAGAGCGCAGCAGCACGTCATCGACGAAGGGCAGGCCCATCCATTGGACAAAAACCCCTTCCGGCGTCAGTCGGTCGCGCACGAGCTCGAGGAACTCGTGACTGAACAGATGGGAGGCGCCGGAAGTCCAGGGGTGAGAAGGCTGGGAGACGATGGCATCGAACTGTCGACGGGTGAGGCGTAGAGCCCCGCGCGCATCGTTGATATGGAGGTGTAGGCGAGGGTCGGCCAAGGGGTTGGAACGGCGTCGCTCAGCTGTCCAGCGGTTGGCGTCCACCACCTCGGGCTCGAGCTCGACGACGTGGATCTCCTCAGCCGCTCGGGGAACGTCTTCGGCGCTCACCCCGCCGCCGAGACCCACCACGAGCAAGGAACGGGTCTCGGGCCGCACGGCGAACGGCAGCAGAGTCAGCCAGTGGGCGACTCCCTGACCTGTCGAGCGTTGCCACGGGGCGCCGATGAACGATTCGGGTAAACCGTTGGTGGTCAAGCGCCAACCCATACGTTGTTCATGCAGCAGTACCGTCGCGCTGCGGCCGACGCCGTAATACACGACCTCTCCTGGAGTTACCTGGGGTCCCAGGGCGCCGCGACGCAGGACTTGCCACGGCGTGCCGGGCCGGAACGCTGCCACCATCAAGAGCCCGATCAACGCCGTCACCATCAGTGCCTTTTGTCGAGGTCGGATGAGGGCGGCGGCGAGGGCTAGAACCAGGCTTATGGCGGTGGCGACGGCGGCGGTGCCGGCAAACTTCAGGGCAGGCAAGATCAGGTAGCCAGCGCCCAGCGAGCCAGCTATGGCTCCGACGGTGTTCCAGGCGAAAACTCGAGCGCTGGCACGGGCTGCGTCGTCGGCACTGCGGGCAAGAATGCGGACCGCAAACGGAAAGGTCGCTCCGATGGCAATCGCGCCCGGCAAGAGGGTCGCGGCGGCGAGCACCGAGCCGCTGAGTAGGCCGTCGAGAGCGGCTAGTTTGCGCGCCAGTGCCGGCAGGT
>JAJCXQ010000585.1 GCA_029263355.1 Acidobacteriota bacterium
CAGTTGGCACGGCAGCAACAGAATCGCCGTATGCTCGATTGGTGGCGTGACCAGCTCGGCAAGGATACCAAACTCAGCCAAGTCACCCCGGTAGAGATCACGGCGGCGAGGGACAGACTAGCACGCGGTCAGAGCCTTTCAGGTGCCGTACCTTCCCCGAGCACCATCAAGACCTATCTCGTGATTCTGAGTAGCGTCATGGGAACGGCAACTAAGGATTGGTTCTGGCTAGACGACAATCCTTGCCTGAAGATCCGCAAGCCGATCGATCCACGCGGGAGAGCGCGCTTTCTCGACGAAGACGAACGCTCGCGATTGCTGGCCGCCTGTGAGGCAGCCACCGATATGCCCCGCCTCTATCCGCTGTTGGTCATGGCACTCTGTACAGGAGCACGGCGGGGTGAATTGCTGAACCTGAAATGGCGCGATGTCGATCTTGACCGGGGTGTCGCCATCATCCACCACAGCAAGAACGGTGATCGGCGCGCGCTGGCAATCACCGGATTGGCCGAACAAGCGATGAGACGATGGGCTAGGAATCGACGGCTCGACACTGATCTCGTGTTTCCCAGCGACGCCAACTCGACCTCTTTCCCCCAGAGCGCATGGAGCCAGGCGAAAGAGGTGGCAGGGATCGAGGACTTTCGGTGGCATGATCTTCGCCATACCTTCGCCTCATACCTCGCCATGAGCGGCGCGACATTGGCCGAACTCGCCGAGGCGATGGGCCACAAGACGCTAGCGATGGTCAAACGCTACGCCCACTTGACCGAAGGCCACACGATGAGCGTGATCGCGCGGATGACTGACCGATTCCTAGCCGCGTAGAGTAAAAGACGCCCGCTCTAACGGCGGGCGTCTTTTACTGTCCATCAGCGCCTGTGCGGCGTCTGTCGATTTCGCTTGGATCGCTCCATGCACAACGTAGAGCGAGAACTTGACCGCTACCTCACGGCCCTGCGCAACCTGATCCGCCAACGCGGATTCACCCAGCTGGAAGTGCAGGAGGCGCTTGGCTGGGGTCGTAGCTACGTTAGCCAGCTTCTGACGAAGCAGAAGGGCCTTCGCTTCGAGCAAGTGCCAATGATTCTCAATACCATCGGCGTCACGCCAGAAGAATACCTCTCCGAGATCTATCCGCCCCTAAGACGGTCGTCCGGCAACATCACCGTCGACCGACCGCACAAAGACGCAGACGCGCCCAGCGAACCAGAGGCGACCCTGGCCGACGAAATGCAGCGCCTCAACGGGCTCATGCGCGGCCTTGTCAGCCTGTTGCAGAAGAAAGGGCGTCTGACCACCGCCGAACTCGCACAGGCCGTAGAAGAGGCCAGACACGAGCCGTAGGCGGTAGCCATCCATTTAGCCGGCCAGCAGCAACCCCAGAAGAGGCGTTAGGCCCTGCACCAGCGTTATGGCGCTGGCGGCAACAAGTGCGCGGTTGGCAATGGTTGCGGCGTGCTTGCGTTCGATGGGAACGCGTAAGGCGAGATCGAATTTCCAAGTGAGCTGTAGTTGTTCGGGCTTCTTCATTGAGTCTTCTCCATGTTGGTTGTTTCTTTCATCCCGACCCCATGGCCCCGGAAGAAACAGCCCAACCTGAGAGGAGGCGAAGAATCCGACAACGCCCACTCACCGCGAAAGAAGAGCGCGAATGCGCTCCTGATCGGAGGCAGCTCAACCTCAGAAAGCCTGATGGAATCTGCCGCGTCTGCCGCTGGATGATGGGAAGGCTTCGGAAAACGCTCCCCAAGCCGCCGCGTTTACCGAAGCCTTCCCACAACCAGCTTGGAAATCTCTCCCCAAGCCTCCGAGATTCCCACGAGCCGCTTGGAAAACCCGCCGCAGACTCTGGGTTTCCCACAGCTACGCACAGGCCCGATTATTATTATCTTTGAGGACTAGAGCACAAAAAGCCCCAGAACCTCAGAGGTTTTCCCACATGTCACACCGCTAGGCTTTGGAGAGGAATGGTAGGCTAAGAAAAAATGAATTGACCCTTCCATCCACCGTCGCGATACTGCTTCACCATGGATTTCAACGTCGACATTGCTACGTTGCCCTTACCGAAAAGAGCTATTAAGGCGCTTGGGTCTGCAATGACGATACATGAACTGCTAATGCTAGACCCTGCCGAGATTCTGAAAAAACCAAATCTTGGCCGGAGAATTTTTAATGACATAGTTGCGTGCCTCGATGCGGCTAACCTCCTCTCGGTCAGCCAACTCAAGGACGAAATTACCAGAAGTGGATCCCTCCTCCAAAGAACCTGCTGCTTTAAAGAGTGCCTTGCGGTGGTACCGGTCAGATCATGAAATCGACGCAGAGCCGGACGTCAAAGCCGATACCAAGTCCGCTAGACGAGATCAAAGCGATATACACCGACAGCACGATGCCGACTCAGGTGGCACCCTAAAAGGTGGACCCGCTGAGAGAAATATCGTACCTTCTACCAGGCTCGCCTGACGACTCTCTCCTTTTCGCACGCCTTCTCCTCTCTGCCTCCTTTTCTTTTATGGCCGTCTGATTCTTGGTCGCGTCGTCTATGATCCGACGGGATTCGGCCTCGATATCCTTATATCGCTTTCTCTGCTTAGTGGCGGGAGCGTCAAGAACGGGCACCTGAACGACGGCGGCGTCCAGTTCCTGGTTGATCTCGCTACCGGCTTGAATCACCACCTTGGCGATCTTTATAGCCTCTTTATTCTTATCATATTTTTTGCGGTGGACGAGTCTTCTGGCTTTTCTCTTTCGACGCTCCGCTAGATCCACTCTAGATTTCGCAGAGTCCAATAGTTGCTCCGCAATCGTTTCCCTCGCGAGGCGCGCCCAGGCAATCCTGTCTTCAATCAAGAAGAGGATCTGCATTTGATCTTCATACGGACGTTGGTGGAAGTCCACGAGACCGAGACGCTCTCCGATGCCTTGGAGAACCGACTGGGAGCTTTCTGGCCGTCTGACCTTGCTGTAGAGGTTTCTTGCTTTTACTGACTCGAGATCCCTTGGATCACCAGCGACAAGTATTCCCTTAACTTTCTCAGAAAGATGAATAAAGCAGGTGTCGGAATTCCCACACTTGCCTTCGAGCCTTCGCCAGATCGTCCAGCGTTTTCTCGCGTCGGCTTGGACCTCTGCAACGAGCTGCTCTGCCGGCAGGGCCCCTTTGACCTGACATGCCGTAACCGTAGCATTGAACAGAAAATCTGCATAAACAGTGACCATCCGCTCAGGAGAATCAGAGGAGCGGAAGGCCGTAGCCGTCTTCTCCCAGCTCTCTTTAAGATCACTGACTGGCCGTGGTTTGCCTTTGGTAAGAGCTTTCCCGAGCATGTCGCCCAGAGTCTTTGCTGAGCCCGTCAATGAGCAAGAAAAATGATCGATTTGCCCGCCAATGATTTCGTCGACTTTTTCTAGATAGCCGTTCACGCTTTTGTCGATCTCCGGGAGCGCTTCCTTGAGCAGAGCGAGTGTCGCTTTGTGCACCTCCTTGGGCATACGAGCGATTAACTGCTGGGTAGCCCTATCGAGGCCGATGGTTGCATCGAGGGAGGCACTGGCCTTGACCTCGAAAACGTCGACCGCACTGGTATCTGTCGCGGGGCTGAGGACCAGCATTGCGGCCAGGCACACGAGAAGGATCCTTCTCAGCTGATCCCTGTCGCGGAAGCAAGCGGCCGTGCGTCCACCAGGCTGGCTGAGTTTCGAAGACTCGAGCGGTGTGCCGAGGGATCTTCGTCGTTTCATCGCGTTCTCCTGTAGGTTTTGCGCCGCTGATTCTACACCGCGATCGAGAGCCGAGACTACCTGGCTCCCGGAGCGTAGGAAGTTGAAGCTAAGGTTCCCGCTTCATGAGTGCCCCTCGCTTAGCAAACTAAGCAGATCGATGGCGGCATTCCTCCATCGTGAAATGATCTACTCCGTCGACCGACAAACAGCTGATGCTTTCTGGATCGCTCTGGTTTATTGCAATGATCCCCATCTTCCGCCGGTAGATCTTCCGGGAGCTACGAGCGATGTTCCCTAGAACTGTCCCACCACGGTATGCCTTGGCCGAGATCATTCGATCCTGGAATGAAGTTATTCTAGGCGACGATCGAATGGCCACAGGCTTTGACTTGAGTTTACGCCCATTCCCAAGGCTGATTGACGTCAGAAGAATCGTCCGCCTCTACCAGCACCTAAAGTAGCCTTCCTGCTATCGAGCCGCGTCCCAGCCGCTACGACGGGCCACGGTGGCGTTGTACAGGCTCCTTATGCCCCGGTCATCGGCAGCTCGCTTACCTCTGCCCGTTTCACGGACGATACGCTCGACCATGCTTCCATACGACTCGTGACGCTCAATGGCATCATGCACGATATCGCCGACTTGCGGTTGATCGCCAATAAGCCCGGTAAACCTACCAAGCACCGCTCGTTCGCTGGGCTCAGGCTCACCAATAGAGCCGCCATCATCCAACCTGTCCATCAGGTCAAGCTCTTCACCCGCACTCAGGCTTTCTTTCCATTGTCCTGCTTCGAGTTTGCGATCCTCTATCGTGAGATAATCGTACAGACGTCGGCTGACCCTCGTCATGGAATTGCCCTCATAGCTTCCTATCGCTTGCGCCCACGATGCACCTTCCCACAGAAGATCAAACTCTGCCGTGATCGCTTTAACCTGGCGCTGCTCTTGCTCATCCAAGTCATCGAACAAGATCTCTGGCGGTGCCACGTAGAACGGATCACTCTCATCTAGTCGGCTGCGTGCCTCCATTTCAGCGGCTTCCATCTCTGCGTGAAACGCTTCGTCTTCTAGAGTCCACTCGGCTTCACCTTCACTGACTCTCACGTCCCACGCTGCCGCCTGATAGCTGCGTGCCAGTAGGTCAGTCGGTTCAGGCTCCTCCTTAGCCGGCTTCTCTAGCGGGGCGGCGCCAAATAGACCCATCTGTACGGGCTGGCGTGAGATCGGCTGTGAGGAGGGCTCTAAAGGCTTTGTGGCCGGCGCTGCTTCGGTTTTTTCCTCCGTATCGAACAGTAGCCCCATTTGCCCCTTACCCGTGGTCGGTGTTGACTGCGCCCTACCAGTGCGCCGGGGTGAAGTCACTACCGGCGCTGTCGGTGCCGGCGTTACAACCGGCACCTTGGGAGTAGGGGTTTTGACCGCTACAGGTTCAACCTCTGGCTCTACTACCTCCTCCTGTTGAGCGAGTCGCTGCTCAGGAATGAGGCGTTGCAGCTCATCGTCGGTGAGGTACTGCCCGAGATCTTCGATCATGTCAGCCGGCGTCAAGTGCTCACGTACCCACACCTCATCCCGCACACCGTTACCCTTTCGACGCTGCTCCCATGGATGTAGCTCACGGTGAGTGATCTGAGGGTAAAGGCTTAGGATTTGCCATGTGTCATGTGGGGTTTTTTCTGCGATCTGGAACCAACTGATCCCGTCGTCATCCAGTTCATGGATGAAGGCGAGTGACTTCGGCGCTGGTGTTGGTTGCCCCGTCACAATAGCCTCGACGTCAACGAGCTGCGCGCCGTCGCTGGGCTCGGTGGCGATTGACTTCTCAGTCTCGCCAATGCTGCCAGCTACCAACTGAGTGATGCCTACGTCGGCCGCCTGGCCGTGGTCATCGGGATCAGTTTCCAGCGCTTTAGCTTCTGTCTCGACCTCAACGACTTCGCCGGGCTCGACAGAGAGCACAGCGATTGCGTCGTCTTCCACGAGCTGCAATGCTTCGACTGGTATCCTGTCGCCGTCCTCACTCACGGCCTGATCGCCGATCACGGTCACTTCCGGCTCGGTAGGTGCCGCAACCGGCGTCTCTACTTTCGTCCGTTGTGGAGGCTCTTCTGCATGAATGGAGAGGCCCCGATACTGTTCGACGATCTGAAGAATTTCGTCCTCTGCCGACAGCTCCACAACCGCAGGTGTGGGTATGGGTGCCTCGGCCTTGACCTGTACATCAACACCGGTTTCCCCATCGGCCGACAGCTCGACCTCATCGCCGCCTTCTACCGTTTGAAGGTACTCAGGCAGAGTGATCTTCGGTTCGGTATCTTCAGCAGGCACCCTGTCGGCTTCAGTGAGCTTTTCTTCGGCTTCCTGCTGGCTAAGCAGCGCTTGCAGGCGATCCCGCAGTGGCTCCAATCGTTGATAGGCATCCTCAGACGGAAAGGGACTACCTATGCGCGTGCTGTACCTCTCTAAATCGGATTGCCACTTGTCTCTTTGGCCGCGCAGTTTTGCGAGGCGACCATCGAAAGAGCGCAGCTCCTGCTCCAGATAATGCACAAGCTGAGTGCAGGACTTCGGATTTGTAATTCGCAGCACATGGTGATCGCCTTCCCCCTCAAGAACGATGGACCACTTGCCCCCCATCACGACTTTGCTTTCAGCCTTCAGAATGATGTTCAAGCCGCCGATCTCGCCCACCTTGTGATCACGGAAGCCAGAGACGGATGCCTTAGCGACCGCCAGCGACAAAAGATCGTCAGCGCGTTGACGCGCCGTCTTCTTCTCGCCCTTCTGTTTCCTGATCTCGTGGTTGCCGACGCGCATCACGAAGGCGTCACCCTTAGTGTCCTGGCGGCGCGCTACGTCCTGCTCAAGGCGTGTGATTCTCTCGCTCGACGAAGCGATATAGTGCGGCAGCGCGTTCACCTCTCTCGTGATGTCCGCCTGGTCGCGGGCGTGTTCATTACGCAGCAGTTTGAGCTTGCGCACATCCATATCCATTTCAGCGAGTACCAGCATCGACGGGTTGCCCGAGGCGATGGCCTTGACCTCCGCGAATGAAAGCTCGGTAGCGCCGATATCGTCAGCCCGCCGTGTGCCGGCGTCTCCCGCCATTGCCTGCGAAATAAATGCGGCCTTGGTTTGGAGTGTCTGCCACATGAAGGAATCAAACGACCCCTCAGTGACGTAGCGGACTATCTCCACTTCGGCATTGCCGTTGCCCTGGCGCAAGATCCGTCCTTCACGCTGTTCGATATCAGCCGGACGCCATGGCGGGTCGAGGTGATGGAGCGCAACAAGCTTGGCCTGTACGTTGGTTCCAGTCCCCATCTTTGATGTGCTGCCAAGCAACACCCTGACCCGGCCGGACCGCACCGTTGCGAAGAGAGACTCTTTCTTGATATCTGTGTTGGCATCGCCAATTGAAGCGATCTCCTCGCGCGGGATTCCGCGCGCTTCCAACTTTTCCATCACATCGTTATAGACGCAGTATCCCCAGACCGTTTCACTGACGCCCAGGTCGCTGAAAATCAACTGTGTTGAGCGATCGGCTTTTGTTCGTTCCCAGATCGCATAGACGCGATCAACCAACTGATTGACCTTGGACTGTGGATCATCCACCGCTGCGCGGTCGACCAAGCGCGCGTCTAGCGCAAGTTTCCGCCCGTCCGTGATGATCTTGAGGACGTTGTCGACACGAGGATCGATCTTGATACTGCGCACACGCTCATAGCGCTCAACGAGTCCCTCCTGAATGTCCTTCTGAAAGTCATTCATCGGTGCTGCGACAATCTCAGCCTTGCCGCCCTTTAGAGCCGGCACCGGAAGGTTCAGCATGGCTCCGGTCTGCACGTCGGCGGACAACCGGAAGAGGCTCAGAAGCTCGGGCAAGTTCTTAAACTTGGCAAAACGACTGTTGACGCGAAGCGATTGGCCATCCGGTGAGATCTCCAGCGAGTTGATAACTTCCCCGAAAGCCGCAGCCCAGGCGTCAAAATGCTCGATCCCGCGCTCGCGCAGAAGATCCGGCATGAGATACCGCATCATGGTGTACATCTCGCCCAGCGAGTTGCTAACCGGTGTACCGGTAGCAAACGTCAGGCCGCGACCCGGCGTTCTACTCTGCAAGTACCGCGATTTCATCAGCAGGTCATAGGCGCGGTTGCTGCCGCCCGTCTGGACGCCCGCGATGCGATCCATCTTGGTCGCGGTCTCAAGGTTCTTAAACATATGGGCCTCATCGACAAAGACATAGTCGATGCCCAATTCATCGAAATACAGCCCGCCATCCTTCGCGTTGCCTTCGGTCATTTCCTTGATCTTGTTGGCTCGCGCGTCCTTGAGTTTCTCCAACCGTTTGGTGAGGTTTCCCGTTAGAGAACGATCAAGCGTGCCCTCGATCAGCTCCTCATACTCGCGTATCTCGTCAGCGAGGAAACGCGCTTGGAACTCAGGAGACATGGCGATCTTTTCGAACGATGAATGGGTCATTATGATCCCATCCCAATCGCCGGTAGCCATACGCGCCTTTAGCAACTGGCGACGTTTCTTGCCCAAGTCCTGTTTTGTAGCTACCAACAGGTTGGCGTCTGGATACAGGAGCAGGAATTCGCGCGAGAACTGTTCAAGCATGTGGTTTGGAATGACAATCACCGGTTTCTTGGCCAGGCCGGTACGCCGCATTTCCATTGCCGCCGCGCACATGGTGAAGGTCTTTCCAGCGCCGACAACATGGGCCAGTAGGGTGTTGCCGCTCGACATATTGCGCCAGACTGCCGCCTTTTGATGTGGCCGCAGCTCGATCGCGCTCGACATTCGAGGGAACTTCAGATGATCGCCATCGAATTGGCGGAGCTTTAGATTGTTGAAGTTCTCGTTGTAGAACTTCACCAGACGCTCAGACCGAACGGGATCTTCAAACACCCATCGGGAAAACCGACCTTTTAGGGCTATTTGCTTCTCACGCACTGCAAGGGTTGCTTGCTGATCGACGACATACGTGTCGCGCTCGCCAGGCCCGCCCGATACAGCCCGCCTTACCGTGGGAGTGCGCATGTTCAGCGCCTGCTCGACCAAGGTGTAGGCGTCGATATCCTTCGTGCCGAATTCGCTGATAGCGGCGGCTGAACGACGATCGCCACCGGAGAGGCGCAGCTTCCACAGCGCTTCTTTTTGGACGTACTCGACAGAAATCTCGGCGGGCGAAACGCCTAGCGTCTCGACGAGGAACTTCTTCACGTCCCTGGCAGGAATCCACGGAGTGCCAAGGGAGACGTCGATCTCCCCGGCTACTAGATCCTCCGGCTGTGCCGCCTTGAGGGCCTCGACGTTGCCTTCTACGCGAGGATCTTCGGTGAGTTGCGCGAAGCGAAGCTTGTCGCGAACGTTGCCGGACAGATACTCATCGGCCGGCACGTAAGCGTCCAGGACAGGGTCGAAAAACACCAGCTGCCCCAATTCCTCGACGACGATGTCCTCGCTGCGCCCGTACAGTGAAGCGATGTGGGAAATATCGACGCAGCCCAGGCTGTTAAGGCAAGCCAGTAAGCCATCCTTTGCGTTGTCGACCTTGCCTATTGGCTCTGCTGCCGTGACAACGTCGCGCTCCATGATCGCGGCCGGCTTGGCCGTGTTGGCGCGTTCGTCGTAGTGCTCCAGTGCCATGACCAGATACACATCCGGGTCAGTGCGAAATCGCACCACGTTCGGCATACGCCGAGTAGCACCGCCGCCGTCTTTTCTTTCGGAAACCGTGGTCTTGTTGATCGGCCCAAACTGAGATCTGAAGCCGGCATAGGTTTGGCGAAGACGCTGTCTCGCCATGTCCCTCTCAGCGGCTGATCTACCATCCTGCTGTGTCGCCAGAACGTGCCGCGCACGGTCCCGCAGCTCGATCAATAATCCGAGGCGCTTGCCGCCTGGAGTGCCATCGGCGCGCATGGCCTTATCTCGAATCATCACCGGCTCAGCCTTTCCGCCTACCACCTGCATGATGGTGCGGTCGGGGGCCATGTAGAAGGATCCCTCTGTCACATGGCTGGGGAGATTTTCGTCCAGCTCAAGGAACGCCGTAGCCGCTAGCGGCGCGACACGTTCCGTACAGACATTGTCCGGTAGACCGTCCACAGCCGCGTGTAATGCAGCGGCAAGCTCGCCATCAGAGCGCACCCGTAGCGCTTGGCCGTTGTACATGCCTTGGCCGACTGACATCTGACCAATAACCATGTGCGGATTGGCCGCAAAGTAATCGTTGAGCGTAATCTCACCGCCGTCGAGCTTGGCCGTGCTCGCAGTGAGCCAACGCTTGTCCATCCATTCAGGGACGACTTCTGGTCCGACTTCTTCATCGATATTCATAGGTTTCTTGCGGAGAAAGATCACATCGGTCACCACGCTGGTGCCCTGATCGGCGAACGCCGAGCCTGGTAAGCGGATAGCACCGACGAAATCGGCACCCTTGGCAAGCAATTCGCGGACCTTGGGGCTGGCCTTGTCCATCGTGTAACGACTGGTGACAAAAGCAATCGCGCCGCCAGGCCTAACAGCATCAAGAGAGCGGAGAAAAAAGTAATCATGGAGGGAGTGACGCTCCCCTCTATGCCTCAGTTTGATCTCTGCAAAAGGTACGTTTCCGACCGCAAAGTCTACGGACCCGTCCGGTAAATCCGAATCTTGAAAAGGCTCAACCCGTATCTCATGCTCGGGGTGTAGTTGCTTGGCAATCCTTCCCGATAGGCTGTCTCTTTCGATACCAACGAATTCCATGCCGAAGGGCGCAGCACCGACAAAGCCGCCGATACC
Organism: Acidobacteriota bacterium; assembly: GCA_029263355.1. Classification (GTDB taxonomy): domain Bacteria; phylum Acidobacteriota; class Thermoanaerobaculia; order Multivoradales; family J023; genus JAAELT01. The sequence goes on from JAJCXQ010000585.1 coordinate 10,520, forward strand.
ACAACCAGGCTCCAGTCCGCGAGAACCAGCACCGATACCCATTTTTTCTAGGGCGCGAAACATCTCAGTCATTACGACCGGCGATGTGTAAAAAGCGGTATAGGTCGTTGCCTTCGCCGAAGCATACTCTTCGTCGGTGAGCAGCTCGCGCAGCTCCTGGCCGAGATCTTCGTATCCCGCTGCATACTCGCCGGTAGCCGGGTCGGGGAATGCCTTCGTGGCAACCGCGCCGAAGCCGGTGAACCGGGCCATGACTTGTTTGTCTTCTAGGCTTGCGGGTCGTCCCGTCTGCTCCAGGTCCTTTAAAACCTTGATTGCTTCAATAAGTTCTTGCAGGCTTCTTTTTGTTCCTGCTCTTGGTTTCACTCCCATGATAAATACTCCCGTTGATTAGATTAGATTGCATTAGATGGTTTCCCAGACTTCTAGATCGTCGTCGTCAAGATCGAGTGCGAATGACGGCAAAGGTGCCACGGTCGCGATTGCGATCTGCTCTGCGAAGGCGACTAGTTGCTCTTCGGGTTTGTCCGGGTATTCGGCTTTGAGGACCCTGAGCTCGCGCTCTGTTTCGCTGTAGAGTTGTTCGACTAGCTCATGCATGCGCTCGCATAGGCGGCGCTCTGCCTTGAGTGCTTCAAACTCCTCTGGGTTGTAGTGTTCTAGATAATCTAAGACGACTTGCTGAAATTGTGCCATCTGTCCCTCCATAGGTTAGGTTAAAAAAATTCACTTAGTGCCCGGTCTCTCGCGTCACTATTTCAACCGAGGCAATCACCGGCCCGTCGCCGGCTTCGTCGAATTCGGCGCGGTGTGTCACCTGCAAAATGTCGAGACTGTGATGCAGTATCGACCGGTACACTTCCAAAAGACGATAGCCGCGAACAACCAGTGTCTCGCGGCGAAATGGAATCGTTAGCGTTGTGTGGTGTGGGTCCAGATGTGGACCACCTGAGAGATCGTAATAGAACAGTCCGCGAAGTTCACCGGTCGGTAGCCGTATGTCCATCGCTGGATAAGTTTCGCGTATCTCTTCGCGTTCCTGCTGGCGGCGTCTGCCTTCACCTTCACCGTACCGGCCAGCGGAGACCTCATTCACTGGTTCCTGGCGCGTTGACAATATCTCGTCTATCGGACTGCGCCGCGCTGTATCAGCTCTACCTTCCGTCCATGCCCTGGTCATGATGTTTTCCCCTTTGTGTTGAGTTTCTCCTACGGTCCATTACCGTTCGGAATTTCCGTTTGTGCTTTTCTTTCATTTGACGCGCTTGGCGGTTTCTGAGTCTGTCCTTGAATTGCCGTCTTTGGCCGGTTTTTGCTTTCGTCTGGTCCTGCCCCTTTTCTTTGCGCTTGTCGCCTTCGCCGGCTGCAAGCTCGGTCGCCGACATGCGGTGTCCAGATCGCCCGATGGCGGTACGCAAACCATCCTTGTCGTCGGTGTAGATCTTCACCTGTTCTTTACCGCGCGATACCGACACATAGAACTGCTCCAGGCTGGAAACACCGAACGACTGCCCGCCTTGCGCGATCAGAACCACGTCGACGGTCTGGCCCTGGGAAACGTGCGATGTCGTCACGTATCCGTGGGCGATGTGCCCGTAGCGTCCGTCGATGATCCAGCCATTCTTGAGACGGATATCGCCCTTGCGGGTGAACCCTGCAACGTCATAGATCGTTCCGTTATTGAGTCGGTGCTTGCCATCCTGCGAATAACCGTTCTGTGTGATCCGCACACGGTCACCTTTGGCAAGCTCCAGCGGTCGCTCTGCAAAGACCGAGAAGCGGCCGGCAGCGTCGAGGGGTAAGGTACGGGTAGCGCCGTCCGTTCCGCTTACCCGTACCCCATCCACGTCCGTTTCGATGACGGTGAATCGCTCACCGCGTGTAATGCCGCCCTTGACGTTCTGATGGAATTGCACCACCTGCCCAGCTTGATACTTCGCGGGGTCTTGGCGCTCTGCTTGCGTCCAGTTGAGGTTGACGAGCTGCGTGAAGTCGCGGTCCCTCTTTCCTACACGCCCTGATTCCTTGAGACCTTCCCGGATTTGCTGCGTAACCGCGTGGCCCTCGGCATGGGTAGGGGACACGGCAAGAACCGAATTCTTCTTACCCTTCCCGTTGCGACCGTCGACGGCCTGGAGGTAATCGTTCGCGATCCGCTCGAAGCGCTCGCGAGCGTCCGCGTCGCTGTCGAATTCTTCAACAGCTCCCATGCGCTCTAGCCGCTCAAACGCGCCCACCGGATCGCCCTCGCTCAGTAGCTTCACCGCGTTGCGGTAGCGGCGGATCTTTGCGGGTTCCGGCCCCTTGTGTACCCGTTGGCGTTGGATCTTTGTCAGCTCGATGGGATCAACGCCGCCATGCTCTTCGAGAATGCGAACGGCATCACCCCGAGGGACCGAGGAATGCTGTTTAGTGTCACCGCTCAGAATCACCCGGCAGCCTTGCGCCCTGGCTACTTTGAACACGGCGTTGAGTGCTTGCGCACCCAGCAGCCCCGACTCATCGATCCAGAGCACCTGGCCGCGCACCTTCTGTTGCAGCTCGCGGTCCATAAGAAGGCGGGTAACCGTATCCGCGCCGGCAAATCCCTCCTGGCGCTGTACGCCCCGGCTTGCCTTTGCTGTAGGGGCGAAGGCGTGTATTTGGTGGCCACCATCTTTGATGCCCAGAGCGACCTCACGCATCAGTGTGGTCTTACCGGTACCGGCACCACCGCGAATGTCGATTACCCGGTCATTGCTGCCCAGCACACGACGGATGGCCGTTTGTTGTTCTGCTGTGTCCTTGGTTGGGTCATGGAAGAGTGGGTCACTGAATCGGTACTCAGCCCGTGCCAGCGGGCCACATGTGCCACGGCTATCACGCGCAAAGCCCAGCATTTCGCGCTCTTCGTTGAGCACCCTTCGAGTCGTCACCATGTCGCGGCCCTTGAGGTTCGCGGTGATGAGGGTCTCTGTCTCGATCAGTGCCTCTACCCGGCGCCAGGTGTCACGAACCGACACTGCGCCGAATCCCCGGCGTAAGGTCGCTTCCGCCAGGTCGCGGTTGCTAACCACTGACCTTCGCTCGAACACATGCTCAGTGGCGTGTGTGAGCGCTTCTGCGGTGGTGATCTGTGGCACGCGAGGCGTGCCGTCTGCGTCACCGTTGGCGCTTTGGATTGCGGCGCGTTCATCCGCCGTCAGCCAGCTGTCCCAAGTGTCGCGCAGTTGCTCCGTGCTCTTGCCCTTGCTCTTCGCCTGCCTCGAACGCGCGCCCAGCTCGTCGAGTGCCTTGGGATTGACAATGCCTAGCTCCTGGGCCAGTGCTTCAATCTCTGCGGTACGACGGGAAAACTTGTCTGTCACGGAGGAGGGGATACCGCCAATGTCCCAGAAGCCCTTACCGTCGCGCCTGATCGGATAGCCCATCTGTGCCATCCGTCCAGCGAACCGGGCATGGAAGCCCGCTTCAAAGTAGCGCCCGTCCCGCTTAATGCCGCCGAACTCGGCAGCCTTCCACATTTCTTGCTCACCGTCCCAGGTTGCATTGAACGCGAAACAATGCGCGTGCAAATGTGGGTCCGGCACATCATCGACCGGGCGGGTAGTGAAGTGAACGAACTCACCCCACACCATATTGCCGGTCGGGCGAAAGGCGAACGGCCCTCTGCCAGAAACGCGGCATTCAGCATCTTGTTCCAGTTCCTTCATCGTCTCCTGTACCGAAGTACGGAACGCTTCCAAGATGCGGGGATCTTCAGTCAACGCGTAAACGGCGGAGACGGATTTTGGACAGTGAAAGTTAAAGTCATAACCAACTCGGCGACCGGATCGGTTGCGGGCAGTGAGGCGTTTCCCTGTGGCAGGGTTAATGTTCTCGCAGAGTTGATGGAATGCTTCGCGGGATACTTCTCCTGCAAGCCCAAAACTCTGCGCAGCCCTGCCGCCCCAGCTGCCCGCTATCTCTTGGCCCTCAGCGTAGTAGTCGCCCCGTGTCAGAGCATCGTCGAAATAGTTCTTTGCTCCGTCTACAGACTGTGATGGCGTGATCCTTAGCATGGAGCCCCCCATCGGTAGACCACTTGCGTTACTTGACGAACACACGAGACGGGCGATAGTGCGCACATGTGCGCACTATCGAGAATGGACGATGTGCTGAGATCCGCAGAAAAACTGGTGCCGCCGAGTAGAATTGAACTACCGACCCCGTCATTACCAATACCGGTGCTTTCGCAGTTTTCCGCCGTTTTCTCTACTTCCTCGTCCCCGTTTTCTCCCAGTTTCCTGCCCTTCGTGCTTTCCTCTCGGGATGTTTGTGCGCACATGTGCGCACTTTCGTTTTCGCCTGAGTTGCTGGATGGGAGATAGAGAGACTCCAAAGTGCTGCTCGCGGTGCGAAGATAGTCTGGTTGAAACTTTCTGTAGTGCTTAGCTACGGTTGCTTCATCCGAACCCATCATCTCTGCGATGTCGGCGAGAGGTACCCCCCGCATGGATAACAAACTCGCACCTGTATGCCGTAGCGTGTAAGGCGTCACCCAAGAGAGGCCAGCCGCCTTTGCCTTCGAATCAAACCCACGTTTCATTCTCATCAGAGGCTTGCCGTTGAATTCGATTACATAGTCTGTGGTCGCGTACTCTCGTGCATCCATCAACGCTGACGCCAACGCTTGGTTAATCGGAGATGGCGTACGCCTCTTCTTGGTTTCTCGCAAATCTGGTGGTTGAAAATCGATGATCCCAGAGTCAAGATCAACCCCCCAAGACCACTGTAGTTGCAGGATCGCCCCTGGACGTTTCAGGGTGTTGGCCATCAAGATACAAAAGAAATCAACATGCGGTGCAGCCTCGGTCTGCATAAAGCGCCGAAACTCTGCTTCGGTCAGGATGTCTTTGCGCGGAGGCCCGGCAGGCGGAAGATCGAAGCCGGGGATGTCTCCTTTGTAGATGCCTTCTCTTTTGCATCGATTGAGCGCGGCCCGAAATACTGCGAGGTATTTCCTGATGCTTCCGTTTTTCTTACCTTGTGCCCGCTTCGCTCGACAGAAGTCCCTCACCAGTTCTGCTGAAAGGTCTTGGACTCTTAAATTTCCGAAACTGTCGTGAATTGGTTTTAGTGCGCATTCTAGGCTTTCATACGCTTCGTGTTTTCTTTTCTCATCACCATACTCGCGCTCTTTAAATGTCAGGTAGTAGGCGAGCAATCTGTCGATTCGTTCTTCCCCTTGAGGCGGTCTAGCTTGTTCTGCAATGTACCGTTCCAGGTACTGTCGGGCGATGGCTTCATCCGAAGTCCCTGTAGAGATCCGCCTAGTTCGCCGTCCGACTGACCAGGTGATATACCAGTGGGGACGACCCGAGGCTCGCCCGAGTCTGTAGTTTGGTCGTTCTTGTCTAGCCCTGGACATACCAAATTCCTGTCTTCCCATTGTTCAATGTCGCGCTCGCGAATACGGATACTGCTTCCGTACTTCGTCTTTCGCCGGATGTGCCCAAGCTCGCCATCGTCAATAAGATCTCTGACAAAGCTTTCTGAATAGCCCAGGCGTTCAGCGGCTTGCTTAACCGTGTATCGTCTCGGTCGACGTTTCTTATTGTTTTCCATGACATCCAATTCCTCCACATAATACGCATTACACACACAAAGCAATTTTTTACGTATACGTCAAATTGTACCAGCTTTGTGGCATTAATACAACGTGAAATTGAAAACGCGAGACCTTCTAGTTTAGGTTGTATTTGAGTCTCGCTTACTCGCCCTGGCTGGGTCCAGCTGCTGGTTATCGTGTCAAGCTGAATTTTCGTTCTAGCCTTACCTGAATTCGTCCCGTGATTCTCCCGCTTTTGGGTCAAACGCCCGCGGACCGCACTTAGCAGGTGCATCGCACGGTCAATGAACTGCCCGCTCCGTATCCGGGTGGTCCGTGACCGTGCTTTTAAGCAGCCTGCTTTTAGTGCCCGCATAACGTTTAACCCAATTCAAGGAGAATAATATGACTGGAACATTCAACAAGACGCAGATACTCGGCCATCTCGGGGCAGACCCGGATATCCATGTAACCGAGGGCGGCAGGGAAATCGCCCGGCTCAGTATCGCCACAAACGAGAGTTACACCGACAAAGCCGGTGTAAAGCACGAGCGCACAGAATGGCACCGTGCGGTGATTTTCTCCGAGGGACTTATTACCAAAGTCGTTAAGCCCTATCTGAAATCGGGCAATCGGGTCTTTGTAGAGGGTAGTAATCGCACCGACAAATACACCGACAAGGACGGTGTAGAGCGTTACAGCACCGACATAGTCGTCAGCGAGCTTACGCTGGTGGACGGTAAACCAACAGCAAAAGGAAAGTAACGACCGAATAGGGGCCGGGGTATCCCGGTCCCTACGGATCATTGCAAGGAGGCTTGCCATGCATACGACATCATTACTACTACTACTTCGTACCCAGAGCACGTTACGAGTTATCGAACTCACCAATGAATCGCAACGGGAACAACTGAAACCCGTCTTTATCGGCCTTGGGCTAATTGAGCGGATTCTTATCGGGGTTACAGACGCCCGCGATTCAGACTTTGAGCGTATCGTCCTTGAGATAATCGACGACGCATTATCGACAGCTCTGAACACTATCGACGAAGTCATCTGATTCGTCATCTCATTAGAGGCGGGCATTACCCCAGCTCGGGTAATTGCTCGCCTCATTTTTCCACCTTTGAACGTGCCCCATTCTGAGACAGTCGGCTCTTCGCCGTACTGCTGTCTCTCAGAATGGGGCCGCAGCGGATGAGCCGCAACTTGTTGCGCTGCATCATCCGCGCGCCAGCGTCCGATGGTGCGTTGCACCACCGGACGCTGGGCGCTGGGCCGCCGAGCAGAGTCTCGAGGTACAGACATCTCTCCTAAGCGGTGCTTAGGGGGAGATATCTGCCCCCACAGGGGCCGACCACAGGCCGATCGCGTCACTGCGTGGCGCTCCGGCCAAGGGGACGCCGACCGGCGTCTGACGGGGAGTTCTGACGGGCGATTTCATGCCCGCCAGCACTGCCCCTAAGCGCTGCTCCACGATGCTCGGCAAACCATGCTTCGAGTTGCCGAGAATCGATATAGATTCGCCTACCAATCCGCAAAATACAGCGTTCAAACCCGTTGCTTTTGCAGTTGAAAATCAACCAGCGGAGACTGCCCCGAGTAAAGAGGCGAGGGAATTCGTCGGCCAGCTGGTTCACGGTTTTGAGGTGCTGTAACTCAGGAAGGATCATGGCGCGCCTCCGGTATTGCAAAGTCCTCGATACGCGCCCCTGCGGCTAGTTTCTCTGCCAGCCATTTCGGCCTTTTACCGCGCCCTGCCCATGTATTAGCGGGGTTACTCGGATCACGGTATTTAGGCGGTAATGTGCTCCGCTTTCGGCGAGGTTTTGGCGCTAAATGCGCCATTACCTCATCCAGGGTTAATTCGGCCTCATTCGCGAGGCGCGCAATGGCCCCCAGCGCCTCTTTGCGCGCGGCATCGCGTTGTCCCTCGATTGCCTCCTCAACGTCGGCTTGCAGCTTGCGCAGCTCGCCGAGCGTGAAGCGGTCAACGGCTAATACCGGAGTGCCTGGCATGGCGGTTGTTTGTGGTGTTTGCAGCATTGGGGTCTCCTTACACCTTCATGTTGGTTTTGAGGTCGGCGAGACTTGCGACCGAGAAACCGGTACGACTACCGCCGCTCTCGCCGGATAGCACACGCTGTTTCTCCTGGCCGATAACCTGCGCGTCCACGGCATCGAGAAACATTTCCCACTGGATACGCTGCGTGATCGTTTCGTCGAAGTGCAGCATGATCGCGGTCCAAATCAGGAACATGCCGAAACCCGTGCTAACGTCGAAGACCAGGCACATCACGCCTAGGACGCCGACGACGAACGGCTCGATAAACCGTCTTACCCCGCCCTGCATGACGTCGATGGTCAACACTTCAGCGGGATGGGTGTAAACGACAGGTAGCGTGCTGCGGAAGCGCTTCAGAACACTACCGAGCAGTCGGTACACGGTGATCATTACGGGCAAAGCCAACCGTGCCAGCCGTGGCATTCCAGGGTGATAACTGTAGTTCTCGCCGCGCAATGCCGCTTGCTTAGCGCGATAGCGGTGGTAGAAGGCCAGGGGAAGGAAGATCCAGCCCACAGCACCGATCAGCGGACTGGCGAGCTGGTTGAGAAGGCCATCGCCGAAAGACAGCATCCCGGCGATCTGCCAAATGATGAAGGACGCGAGAATATGCACGTCATCGACATAGCGCATTCCGAAATCACGCCGTAGCACGGCCATCAAAGGCAAGGAAAAGATGTGCGCCAGGAACTTGATGATGCTGATGATCCAGGTAAAGTTCTTCAGCAGGTCATACGAAGTCAGCGGCAACTGCCCGCCGGCCCTAATATTGGTGAGCTGCGAGGATACGTTGAACCCGGCAAGGCCCTGGTCGGTGGTGCTTTTACTCATGGGTGTGACTCCTTTCAGGGGTCAGTTCGTTTGCTGAAACGCGATACGACCGTATGTCGTACCGCTAGTGGAAAAAATGCGGCCACCTTGGAATAGGATCGTTTCGACGATCCAATCCGGGGGGCCGCCCATCGTGAGGGTTGCGAATTCGCCGGGGAGCACTTGATACGCCAGTTGCTGGCTCATGCTCGACCCGAAAGAGGTGTTTTTCCCCATGTTGGCCGAGGCACCCGCCTTCATCTGCCAGGACTGCGCAATCAGATCAGCCGCCCATTTGTTGGTAAGGCTGTCGGCATTGGCGCAAAAAATCTTTGTCATAAAATTCGCTAGTAGCGAATCGACGACAAATCTGACGTTCTGCGCTTTTACGGCGGCGTAGAGGTTAGAGATATTCTGAGTGATGAATACCGTGCAACAACGGCTTTCGCGCGCTGTAGCCATAAACCGCGCATCGTAGGAGGTAATAAACTCCTGTGCTTCGTCGGCGAAAAGAAAGCAGGGTGGGGTGGCGTCTTCTATCTGCCGGCGCTCAATCGCCGTCTGATAGAAATACTTCATCATCGAGCCGACAATCCGCCCCACTTCGCCGAACTCGCGAATGGGATAGTCGATAATCAGGATCTTGCCGTGCTCAAACGTATCCTCGATACGCAGCGTGGTATCGGTGCCGAACGTCTCACGCATCGGCGATCTCATAAATGGAAGCGCCATGCCTTTAAAGCTCGCCAGGATTGATGTCCGCGTTTTGTCGCCGAGGCGCGGGAACTCCTCGATGAGAAAGGAGGCGGCTAGTTCGATGTCTTGCCGCTTGCTGTCGGACCAGTTAGCTCGGTCGAGAGAGAGGGCCGAAGATCTTAGACACTCAAAGCAAAACGACGTATCGCGCCATTCTTCGTCCTGCCATTCATCCACCGAGTCATCCCGCTTGGGGCAGGATTGCACCAGACGGTTGATATTGAGCAGTGACAGCGGTTGCCCGCTGCCAGTCAGCACGTCCGTGCTGTAGGTGAGCAATTCAAGGACTGCGCGGGACCAAAAGCTGTCAGTGTCCTGGCCCTGTTTTCCACCTTCGGTAATCTCAAGCAGGTATTGAAACAAGGCGGTCACGTTTTGCGTGTAACCGCCGCCGCGTCCAGCTCGCCGTAGCTCGTAGTCGAAAGGATTGAAACGCAGCTCGGGATGTTCTGGCGAGAACAGGATCACATCCTCTGATCGGCCGGTAGCCCGCGCGAA
>JAJCXQ010000586.1 GCA_029263355.1 Acidobacteriota bacterium
CCTGAGAGACCCTTACGGCCGATTTTGAAGTCTCCGAAGAGTGTTCGAAGGATTGGACGGCCGATCTTGAAGTCTCCGAAGAATGTTCGAAGACTTGGTCGGCCGATTCTGAAGTCTCCGAAGACTTCTCGAAGGTTTGGACGGCGGCCGTACGGCAGTCCGGGAAGTACTTTGTGGCGCCAACATCGGCTGTCGCCGGCTCCGGGAGACTCTTGCAAGCAGCCGCGGCGGCCGAGCAAGTTAGAAAACTTTGTTTGCTAACACGCGCGCCGGCCGAGCAAGTTAGAAAACTTTGTTTGCTGACCCGCCCGCCGGCCGTAATTGCGCATCGCGGACTTCGCGGGGAGCCTCTTCGGTGGCCGTTGCCTCTCGGAGATACGCGACGGTCCGCGCGGCCACCGTCGGAAGAAGTCTGAGGTCCGACTCACCCGTGGTCGATCAGAGCTTTGACGATGCGGTCCTGGGCAGCCTTGGCCTGGCTGGGTCCTCGGATGCTGTTCAGCAGAATCGAAAAGGCATAACTCTTGCCGGAACGGGCGGTGGCGTAGCCGGAGAGAGTGGAGACGCCACTCAGGTAACCGGTCTTGGCTCTCACTTTACCGTGGTATCGCGGGCTCGCCAGTCGCTTTCTCCAACTCAGGTCGCGCTCGCCGCTGAACGGCAAGGTGGCGACGTATTCGTTGCCCCAATCATGGAAGGTCATGTGACGCAGCAATCGGGTGAGCTGCTCAGGGGTAAAGGAATTGTTGCGACTCATGCCGGAGCCGTCGGCAAGGCGGTAACTCTCGGGCTTGAGCCCAACTTCCTCCAGAAACTCGCGAATGACACGCACCCCTTCGGTCCAAGTGCCACGCCCACAGAGATGGGACCCCAACAGCTTGAGTACGCTCTCGGCATAAAAATTCTGACTGCGCTTGTTGATCACTCCGAGCACTGTGAGGAGATCGGTTCGATGGGTCGTGACCCGCCGCCACGCCGTCTCACTGCGTGTCAACTGAGGGGCGGCCAGAATTTTACCGGTGACCGCGATCCCTTCTTCGACCAGGGCAGCGCGCAGGGCAACACCGAAGAAGGTCAGTGGATCGGAGACGGTGACCCACTTGTCGTAAGGCTCGTTACCGAGGTAAATACGCCCACCAACAGTCAACACGTTCTCTTCACCAGGAACCGTCCGGCGATCGATCTTCAGCCATTGGCTGCTGGCCCGACCGGTGGTGGTAGCGCTGCTCTGGATCTCGAAGAGGGGTAAATCCGGCACCGTCTCGACTCGGGCGGCGCTGCCCGCCGGCCCTCCTGGGCTCACTTTCACCAGGACACAATTGTCGTTGAACGACAGCCCCGCCACCGGCGCCTCGTACCAGCGAGTCAGCTGATTCTTCGGCCAATCCGGGTGCACCAACTCGGCGTCGAAGACGCCGTCAACCAACAGAACATCACCCTCGACGCGGCGAATACCGACCCGCTTGAGAGCCGACGCCCACTCGCGGAACGGGCCATAAGGATCACCTTGATAATGCCGCCCGGACAGGGTGGGATCGCCGCCGCCAAGAATCGCCAGGGTGCCCTGCAACGACCCCTCGACAAGCTCGCCGCGTACCAAAACCTCGGTCTCGAAATAGTAGGCCGGGCCGAGACGATCCAGAGCCGCCGCTGTGGTGATGATCTTGGTGTTGGACGCCAGGATGCGCCGGGTATCAGCATTGTAGCTGTACTTCGCCTCACCACTGGTGAGCTCGCGGATGTGGACCCCGAGGGCCGGCGCCACTTTGCGGGCGGCGGAAACCTGAGCGTTGACGGCGGAACGGAATTGGGCCGTCTGAGCGAGAACCGGCGCGCTACCGCAGTCGATCGCCACGACAAGCACGATGGCAACGAGCAGGTCAACATGTTGCCGCGGGGAGCGATTCACCACCCAACCCAAAAAGAAGGGATTCGTCATAGAAGTAAGCGTTAAGGTCCAGGTAGTAGATGTCAAGCCTGTGAAGTGGAAAAGTTAGGTTGATCGGGTCGAGGACAAGGTGACGCCGCTGCCGGGCCGCGCATCCAATCATCTGGGACGGGCGAACCCCAAAGACAGCAATACCCTATCGCGATCTGCGATACCCTGGACGCGCTAACAACCGCCGAGATCGTTATCCGCCCGAGAACCTTGCTTCGCCCGCTGCTGGTCCTGCTCGTCGTCGCCGCATTGGTGCTCGCTGGCCTACGGTTGCGCGCCTTCCTGAGCCGACCGCCGCAGGTGGAAGTGGCGGCGGTACTGCAAGAGGACGTCACCCGCGTGTTGGCGGTGACCGGGCGAGTGCGACCGCAACTGAGTAACAACATTGCTCCGGTGGTGCGTGCTCGCTTGCTCGAGGTGATGCGCGAGGAGGGTGACGCGGTCACGGCAGGGCAGGTTCTCGCCCGCCTCGACGCCCGGACCGTCGAGGCGGAGGTGGCGCAGGTCGAAGCCGACATCGAGCGCGAGGCGGACGAGCTGGCTCAGCGGCGACGCGAGCTCGAGCGCGCTCAAACCCTGGCCGACTCGGCCTTGATCCCCGCCAGTGAGCTGGAAGACGCAACGTTACAAGTTGACCTGGGCGAACGTCGCATCAACCGACTGCGCAAACAGATCGCCGAGCTCGAAACCCGGCTCGAGGACTATGTCTTGCGATCGCCG
>JAJCXQ010000587.1 GCA_029263355.1 Acidobacteriota bacterium
ATCTAGGATGATGACGCTGTTCGCCAGTAAGTTTTCGATTTCCTCGCCGCGTGCCGCCGCCAAGTGGTAGGCAGCGATCAAGGAAGCGTTCGAGCCGCTTGCCTCGTTGCCGTGGACGCTGTAGCCAAGATTCACCACGACCGGCATCCGTGTCGTGTCGGGGAGAGCGATCGTCGGGTTGCTGAGCTCGAGGTGGGTGTTTCGAATCGCCTCCAGCCGGGACAGGTTTTCCGGCGACGAGATGGTCAGGTGTAACAGCGGTCGCTGCTCATGGGTTCGACCAATTTCCTCGATCGTGACCCGGTCGGAACTCTCCGCCAAACGATGCATGTAGGCGGCCAGCTGATCGTGTCGAACGTGCCATTCGCCGACTTGAAAGCCGAGCACCGAGCTCGGTTCCGGGATCGCTGAATCGTATTCGATGCCCGGCGGCAGGTAGTAGGACAAGTCTGAGGCCGAACTTTGTGGCGCCATCAGAACGACCAAACCTGCGGTGGCGATCAGTGAGAGCTGCAATCGTTTCATGTCATGGGTTCCACAGAGCCGGAATCGTGAGCTTTAGTAGCCGATGGGTGTCGGGGTGAAGCCGACGACGACGAACAGCAACGTCATCCAGCCGAGGATCATACGTCGTCGATCGAGGGGCTTGCCGAGAGCGCCCGGAGGATGACGAATGCCGATCCAAAGTAGGACCAGAACGAAGAGCGCCCATTGCCACATCTGGCCGAGGATCACTGTGACAACTGCGCCGACTAGAATCCACGACGAGATACGGTACGCCTTGCGCGGCAGCAGGGTGTAGAGGATATGTCCGCCGTCGAGCTGCCCGATCGGCAGTAGATTGATCGAAGTGATGAAAATGCCTACCCAACCTGCCCAGGCAAGCGGATGCAGGACGATCGCGTCGCCCTTGTCGAGTGGGCCGAGAGTCAAGAAGGAGAGGAGCTTGAAGATCATCGGTTGGCCAAAGAAAACGGTCTCCGGGGGTAACCGATCTGCGAGTGAGTTGAGCTGGAAGGTCGACAGCAGCCGGGCGAGAGGCTCTCCCAGAACCAGATGAGGTCGGGCGGCAGTTGCGACGTTTTCGACTTTGGACAGATACAGCCCCAGCGTGCTGAAGGCGAGGGCTGGAGCCAACCCCGCAAGTGGCCCGCTGACGGCGATGTCGAACAATTCCCGTGGGCTCGCGACCCGGGGCTGCATCCGGATGATCGCTCCCATGGTGCCAAAGGGAGGAAGCGGCATCGGGATGAAGAACGGCAGGGTCGCAGGCACACTGTAGCGTCGAGTCTGTAGATAGTGGCCGAGCTCGTGGAGTGTCAGGATCGTCATTACCGCTAGGGAGAACGCCACGCCAGCAACCAGATAGGTTGTCAGCCAGGTCGCCGCGTAGAGTATCAGTGGCCAGCGAAGGTTTGGCGCGGCGATCGACCTGCTCCGCGGCGTCGGTGAATGTGACGGCAGCGTTTCTGTCATCACAAGTCGGACGGACGGATGGGCCGGGGCTTCTTGGCGTCATCAGGGATCGGCGGAGACGAAAAATCTTCACCTGGATTGATGAAGCGGTTGCGCTCGAGCTTGTATTGCTTGTCATAAAGCTCTCGATAACGTCCGTCAGCGGCTAACAGTTCATCGTGGGTACCGCGCTCGCAGATTTGGCCGTCTTCGAGCACCAAAATCTGATCCGCGCTCTGAATCGTCGACAAGCGATGAGCGATGACGAAGGTCGTCCGGCCTTTGCGCAAGCGCTCGAGACCATCCTGAATCAACGCCTCACTTTCAGAGTCGAGACTCGAAGTCGCCTCGTCCAGAATGAGGATTGCCGGATCGGCCAAGATCGCTCGAGCGATGGCGATCCGTTGGCGTTGGCCACCGGACAACTTGACGCCGCGTTCGCCGACGATGGTGTCGTAGCCATCCTCGAAGCCTTGGACGAAGCCTTCACAATGCGCGACCTTGCCCACGTTTTCGATCAGTTCGCGGTCCGACTCGGGATGGGCATAGGCGATGTTGTCAGCGATGGTGCCGTCGAACAGAAAGTTGTCTTGCAGTACGATGCCGAGACGTGAGCGGTAAGTATCAAGTCGAACATCGGCGAGATTCTTGCCGTCGATCAACACCCGGCCTCCTTGGGGGTGGTTGAAGGCCATCACCAAGCTGATCATCGTCGATTTGCCCGAACCACTCGATCCAACGAGAGCGGTCGTAGAGCCTGCTGGAGCGCTGAAAGACACGCCTTTGAGCACCGGAGCATCTGCCTCGTACTCGAAGACAACGTCTTCGAAAACGATATCACCGCGGATGTTCTGCAACGACTCGCGTCCCTCGTCCTGCTCGCGCTCGGTGGCTTCGTCACGGATCTCGCGAATGCGATCGAGCCCAGCGAAGGCCTCGCTGATCTGAGTTCCGATCGCCGAGATCTGGAACAGCGGTGTCGCCACCATACCCGTGAAGAAGATATAGCTGACTAAATCTCCCAGGGTCATTTCGCCAGCGAGGATGGCGCGGCCGCCAATGACCATCATCAGAATGCTGATGCTGCCGACAATGAGACTGGTTCCGGCCGCGACTCCAGAAATGGCAGTGATGGTTTTATTGACGTTGCGGAGGATGCGATGCACACCACGGGCGAAGACCCGATCCTCGCGTCGCTCCGCAGTGTAAGCTTTGACCACTCTGACGCCACCAAGCGCTTCGCCGAGTCGACCGGTCACGTCGGCGTTGAGCTCACCGCGTTCACGGAACAACGGCCGGAGTCGCTTGAAGAAGAAAGCCAGGGTCGTGCCGTATAGCAGCAGTACGATCAGAGTCACAGAGGTCAGCTGCCAGTTGAGGTAGAACAGGACCGAGAGTGCGATCGAAGCTGTGAGCAGGCCTCCAACCAACTGAACCAGACCGGTTCCCACCAGGTTGCGAATACCCTCCGCGTCGGTCATGATTCGCGAGATCAATACGCCAGACTTGGTGGAGTCGAAGAAGCTCACTGGCAAGCGGATGACGTGCTGCTCGACGCTCTTGCGCATTTCGGCAATGGCCCGTTGAGCAGCCAGGCTGAGAACTTGGGAGAGGGCAAAAGTCGTGCTGGCCTGGATCAGGGTGGCAACGCCGACGGCTAGGGCCAGCCAGGTCAGATACTGGCCTTGACCTTTGCCGATGATTTCGTCGATCAATACTTTCGAGCTCGCCGGCAGCACAAGGCCGGCAAGGCGATTGACCGTGATCAGAGCCAGACCAAGAGCGAGGCGCCCCCGGCGCGTCCAAATAATGTCGCGGGCTTCTCGGGTTACACTCGACAGGCGGAGTTTTTTCTTTGGTTTGTCCAAGGCTAGAAGTCTCGATCGGAAGACGGAAGGGTGTGGTAACGACCTGTGGCGAGTGGGTTGACAGTAACCCAATCCGAGCCGGTAGCTCAAGCGGCCATGACGAAGTAGAGGAGTCGATAGTCAAATGTATCCCTATGTTCTGACCCTGGTCGGCGAAGGCTTGAGTGACGCTGATTTGGACAATGCCAGAGACTCGCTGCGTTTGCCAGCACCCTCAGTTGGTACGACCGAGTGGTTGTCCAGTGGGCTCGCTTGCGATCTCCTGTTTGTCGACTTAGATCCACAGGAGGCGGAGAGGCGAGCGCGAGCCTGTTTGAATGGGAGGCCCATCGATCTCGCAGCACAGCCATTGGCAGGACGCCGCAAGCTGCTGCTGGTCGCAGACATGGAGTCGACGATCATCCACAATGAGATGCTCGACGAGCTCGCAGAGTTCGTTGGCAAGCGGCACGAAGTCGAGGCCATCACCGCCCGTGCGATGGCCGGCGCTTTAGACTTTGCTGGCTCGGTGCGAGCCCGAGTCAGCCTGCTGAGTGGCTTGACGACCGAGGTTGTTACGTCAGCGCTTGAGCGTGTTGTGATCAACTCTGGCGCCCGCGAGCTGGTGGCGACGATGAATTCCGCCGGTGCATTTACGGCTTTGGTTTCGGGTGGTTTCGGAGTGTTTGCTGAGTCGATTCAGCGCCAGCTTGGTTTTCACGTCTACCGAGCGAACGAGCTACAGTTCGCTGAGGGTTGTTTGACCGGCGATGTTGTGGAACCGATTCTGGGGCGCGCCGCCAAGCTCGAAGCCTTGACGGAGTTTTGCCACCAACAGGGCCTCGATGCAGAGGCAGTCGTCGCGGTCGGTGACGGCGCCAACGATCTGGCGATGCTCGGCGCGGCTGGTCTTGGTGTCGCTTATCATGCAAAACCAGCTGTGGTTGCGGCGGCCCGTTACAGTGTGATCCACGGCGATTTGCGGACGTTGCTCTTCTTTCAGGGCTACCGCGAGTCGGAAATCGTCGGCTGAACAGATTGTGGTGATAGACATGGGGTCGGTCACAGCCTGGAATCTCACCTAGAGCGCGTTAGATTCGTGTCCCAGGATGCTACTCTAGGGCATCTCCAACTCAGATGAGAGGCAACTCATGAGCAATAGAGCGAGGTTCAGCATCGGACAGTTGGTTCACCACCGTCTGTTCGACTACCGTGGCGCGATCTTCGATGTGGATGCCGTATTTCAAGGCACTGAGGATTGGTACGAGAAAGTCGCCAAAAGCCAACCGCCCAAGGATCGACCGTGGTACCACGTGTTGGTCGATGGCGCAGAGCATACGACTTATGTTGCGGAGCGCAATCTCGAACCCGATCTGAGTGAAGAAGCGATCGATCACCCCTTGATCCACCAGCTCTTTGCGGGTCTCGAAAGTGGCTGTTATCTGCCAACACAGGGCGTCAACTGATGCCGCTGCCTGCCGCGCTTAGGGGCGCGCTACTGTGCCGCGCACTAGTGTGCCGCAAGATACTGTGTCGTGCGATACTGTGCCGTGCGATACTGTGCGGCTCGTTGCTGTGGTCCACGACGCCACTCCTCGCGGAGTCTCACCCTTTCAGTGCCGAAGATCTGGTGACGATGGCTCGCCTATCGGATCCCCAGGTTGCGCCAGACGGGCAGCGCATTGTCTACGTGTTGCGCACGACCGATTTGGAGGCCAACAAAGGGCTCACTGATCTTTGGCTGGTCGCTATCGATGGTTCAGCCGCGCATCGTTTGACCACTGATGTTGCGAGCGATAATAGTCCGCGCTTTGGCTCTGATGGTGCGCTGTACTTCCTTTCCAGACGCTCGGGCTCATCCCAGGTCTGGAGACTGTCGCTCGAAGGTGGTGAACCTCAGCAAGTCACAGACTTGCCATTGGACGTCGGCAGCTTGATTCTTGCCCCCGACGGTCGCCACCTCGCGGTTTCGATGGAGGTGTTTGTCGATTGTGGAGATCTTGCGTGTACGGTGGACCGGCTTGCGAGAACGGCTTCGTCACCGGCCAGTGGCCGCCTCTACGACAAACTCTTCATTCGCCACTGGGATACCTGGAAAGACGGGCGACGCTCACATCTGTTTGTTCTCCCACTGGCCGAGGGACGGATCTCGGGCAAACCTTTAGATGTCACCGCCGGCATGGATGCCGATGTGCCGTCGAAGCCGTTCGGAGGTTCCGAAGAAATAACCTTCACCAGGGACGGCAGGGAGTTGGTCTTCGCTGCACGCGATGCTGGTACCGGGGAGAGTTGGTCAACTGACTTCAATCTCTATCGTGTCTCGGTCGATGGCTCCGCGTCTCCTAGGCGGTTGACTCCAAATCCTGCCTGGGATACCCATCCAGTCTTCTCTCCTGACGGGGCCACCCTCGCCTACCTTGCGATGCAGAGGGCCAGCTTCGAGGCCGACCGCTTCCGGATCGTGTTACGCCAGTGGCCCAATGGTGAAGAGAGGGTTCTAACTGAGGCGTGGGATCGTTCAGTGAGTGATCTGGTTTTTGCGCCGGATGGTAAGACTCTCTATGTCACGGCTGGAGACACCGGAGAGGTGCCTCTATTTGCTGTTGATGTCACCTCGGGCGAGGTGCGGGAGATCATCAAAGGGGGGCATGTTCGCTCACCCAAGGTCGCAGGAAATCACTTGGTTTACGGCCGTGACGATTTACAGACTCCAGTAGATCTTTTCGTCAAGCTGGTGGCGGGGGGAGAGGAACGGCGATTGACCGATGTCAACCGCGAGCGGCTCGCCGAGATCCGTACCGGAGACTTTGAGCAGTTTTCGTTCGCAGGCTGGAACGGCGAGACGGTCTATGGCTATGTTGTGAAGCCGGCCGATTTCGATCCTGTGCGGCGCTATCCGATTGCCTTCTTGGTCCACGGTGGTCCACAGGGCTCCTTCGGCAACGACTTCCACTATCGCTGGAACCCTCAAGTCTACTCTGGGGCTGGTTATGCTGCGGTGATGATCGACTTCCATGGCTCAACAGGTTATGGCCAGGCTTTTACCGATTCGATCCGAGACGATTGGGGCGGTAAGCCGCTCGAAGATTTGCAGAAGGGCTTGGCTGCTGCCCTTGGCCGCTACCCTTGGTTGGACGGCGACCGGGCCTGCGCCCTTGGCGCTTCGTACGGCGGCTACATGATGAATTGGATCGCCGGCAATTGGCCAGAGAGGTTCCGTTGTTTGGTCAATCATGACGGTATCTTCGATACTCGCAGCATGTACTTCTCGACCGAAGAACTGTGGTTCCCGGAGTGGGAGATGCGGGGGACACCCTGGGCCAATCCCGAGAGCTTCGAGCGCCACAATCCGGCCTCGTTCGTTGCCAAGTGGAAGACACCGATGCTGGTGGTCCATGGCGCCCTAGATTTTCGAGTCCCGGAAACGCAGGGTTTTCAAGCTTTCACCGCTCTGCAGCGCCGAGGAATTCCGAGCCAGTTACTGTACTTCCCTGACGAAAATCACTTTGTGCTCAAGCCCCAGAACAGTCTTCAGTGGCACGCAACCGTACTCGCCTGGCTTGATCGTTGGCTTGGCGTTGGCGACTCACAGCCGTAATATTGGTGGTGCTGGGCGAGTGCTCGAGCGTTCGCCCTGACGCCCCCATCACACCCACTCGAAACATGACAAGACATCCCCCTGTTGGTGGAATGATCTCAAACCTTCGGAGATAACATGCTAGCTAGTCAAACGATTGTCGATGCGTTCAATACTCAGATCGGAAACGAGCTTGGCGCTTCGCATCAATACATCGCTATCGCGTCCTATTTCAGCTCCGAAAATCTGGACGAACTCTCTAAGTTCTTTTTCCTACAGGCCGACGAAGAGCGCGCGCATGCGATGAAATTCGTCAAGTTCGTACTCGATGTTGATGGGCAAGTCAGGATTCCGGAAGTCAAGGCGCCGCGCGACGATTTCAAGGAGGCGCGAGAAGCTGTGAAGTTGTCCTTGGATTGGGAGCACGAGGTCACTGACCAGATTTATGAGTTGGTCGATCTCTGCCAGAAAGAGCGCAACCACATTGCGCTGCGTTTCCTCGACTGGTTCGTCACCGAGCAGTTGGAGGAGGTGACGACAATCGGCAACCTTCTCGGGATTGTCGAGCGAGCAGGGGAAGGAAATCTTCTCTATGTCGAAGACTTCCTGAGTCGCCATGGTATCGAAGGACCGGAATCAGCTAGCAGCGCCGAAGCTTAGTAACCTCATGGAGCATTGGACGAGCCCTACTGAGCCGCTTGTTGGCTGATCGCTTCCAGGATTTGGATGGCGTTGAGGGCTCCGCCACAGGTCAGGTTGTCCATAACTGCCCAAACACGATAGTGCCCGTCGTTACCGGCGACGGGCTCGATATTTCCAACCAGCACACTGTCTCGGGCCGCAGCATCGATCGGGCCAAGCTTCTCAGGCTCTTCAGCAAGTTCGTTCGCGGAATGTTCAGCGATAGCTTTCTTGAGCTCGTCGAGCCCCGGGTCGG
The DNA here is from genome assembly GCA_029263355.1 of Acidobacteriota bacterium. Lineage (GTDB taxonomy): Bacteria > Acidobacteriota > Thermoanaerobaculia > Multivoradales > J023 > JAAELT01. The sequence continues at coordinate 7,817 of JAJCXQ010000587.1, forward strand.
TGGCCAACGCGAGGTGAACACTGGCGCTGAAGCTGTGGAAAATTCCGGCTTGGAGCAGCTGGATCGGAGCCGCCAAGTCTCGGCCTAGGACCGTGTTGAGTTGGGCGTCGAGAGGGGTAGCCTGCGTGGCAGGTACGACGTTGAAGACCGTCTGATGGTTGAAGACCTTGCGTGGCAGATCCGGGTTGAAGGTGAGAATAGCGCGTGCTTGCTCAAGAGCTTCGTCGAGGCCTACTTTGTCGAAGATCGAGACCGGCTGAATCACCGTTGCAGCAAGCCTCTGAGGCTCATATGCGAGCAGCGGATACAATAGATTCGCCAGCATGACTGTCGCCGGATGGGCGCTGATCATCGGTTGTTCGCGATGGGCTTTGGCGAGGTTGACACCTGCGACAATCGGATAACCATCTTCGGGGCCTGCGTCCAAAGACATGATGACAGCTGCTGTGCCCTCGGGTAGCCTGGCTAGCACCTTACGGTTGTGCTCCATCGTCGAGCTCATGAAGGCGACATCGACACCCTCGAGGCTTGTCCTGTCCAGTCCTCGAACCATCGCCGCCGCCCCTCGGACATCCGCCAGCGTGCCAACCTCATCGTCCGAAGTAGAGAATAGAAGCAGCTCTTCCCAAAGATCTCTGCGTCGTTCGAGACCCTCGCGAAGCTCCAGGGCTACAAGATCGGTGGGGTGAACGAGGGCCAGGGTGCTCATGATGTTTTGGTGCCTCTGATTTGGTCCGAGTCTCGCTGCTGTCGACGTAGTCGGCCAATAAGCCAGCTTGTTGGCCCCATGGCGGTATAAACCACCGCCGCGGAGAGGAAGAAAGCGGGCGGATGAAAAGCCAAGGCCAAAATACCGGCTGCCCAGGGCAGCGCAATTCGGTAGCTCCAGCGTTGTCGTAGGTCGATCTTCTTGAGGCTCGGATAGCGGAATGTCGAAACCATCAATGAGCCTACGCCGACGAGGGCCAACAGCATCGCTGCTTCATACCAGACCTTCCATTCGCTCTTAGGGGCAACAAAGAGGAATGATGCGATGAATCCGGCCGCTGCCGGCGACGGTAGGCCGACAAAGAATCTCTTGTCGACAACTTTGGTCTGGACGTTGTACCGTGCCAAACGGACCGCAGTACAGATCAGGAAGAAGAGTGGAATCAACCAACCGATCCGTCCGAGCTGATTGAGTCCCCAAAGATAGGCGAGCAAAGCCGGGGTGATGCCAAAAGTCAGGACGTCGGCCAAAGAGTCAAATTCTCGACCGAAATCGCTTTCGGTGTGGGTCATGCGGGCGATGCTGCCGTCGAGCCCATCGAGGATGCCTGCAATGAAGATCAAGAGAGCAGCGTTGGCATACTCCTCCCGAGTACCGAGTATCACGGCGTAGAAGCCCATCAGGATGTTACCCATCGTGAACAGGCTGGGTAGCAAGTAAACACCGCGACGAAGCCGCTGACCGACGCCGGGCCGCGGTTGCTCTAGAGCCTTACGTCGCAGCCTGCGAGTCGGAGGAGTCGACTGTTCAGCCTGATCGTGATCTGACGCGGTCATTGTCAGGGCCTCGCGACCTGAGTTTCTCCGTTGCGCATTCGATCGCCTTTGTTGACCAGTACGTCGTAACTTTCCGGGAACAACAGGTCGACCCGCGAACCGAACTTGATCAGGCCAAGATGCTCGCCTCGGCGGACAGCCTGCCCGGCTTCGAGGTAACAAACCACGCGTCGCGCCATCAGGCCGGCAATTTGGCGAATACCGACCAGAGTCCCATCGGGTCGCTTGATCACGCTCAGAAAGCTCTCGTTGACCTCTCCTGCGTCTTCGCGGAAGGCTGCAACTTTGCGACCGGGCCTGAGGCCGGCGGTCACCACCTGACCATCGACGGGTACTCGCTGCACGTGGACGTCGAAGGCTGAAAGAAACGTGACAACACGTTGGTGCCGGCCAGGGCCAACAGCCGGATCTTCAATAATGTCAACTTTGGTGACGACACCGTCTGCGGCGGCGATCACCACCTCCGGCGGGCCTTCGAAAGCGCGATGGGGGTCACGAAAGAAGAGTAAGACTCCGAAGCCGAGCAGAGCCATGGCAAAGGCCCAAGTCGGCTGGCGGTAAAAAAACAGGCCAGCGGCAAGGAGCACGAAGGGCATCACGAAAGGCCACGATTCTCGAGCGAAAGTCATATCAGTTCTTTAAGGGGTCGACTAAGTTTTTCGGAGATAAGAGGCCGCAGGGTGAAGCTGAGGCAGATGGGCTCCTCGAGCCGGAGTGAAATCTCGAGATGCGATGCAATAGTGACCCCTCGCCACGTTGGCTCGTGGCCAGAAGAACTCCTGCGTGCCGTGGGCTGCCGGCTTTCCGGCCTGGGTTCTCGGGATCAGGCGTGTGCGTGGGAGTGGGAGTGTCTGCGCAACATCGCTTCCATTCGATCTTTGAGGCTGAGCTTGTGAATCTTGATACGTTTGATCTCGACCTCGTCTTCTTGAGATGGGAGGGATCTTGTACGGATCTTCACCAGCCGCTGCTCATACTCCCTATGCTCTTCGTACAGGCTGCGAAAAGACGCATCAGTCTGGATGAGCTCCTCCTTGGCGGGATCGATTTGCGACATGCAGTTCCTCCTTGGGGCAACGCCCCAATAGGGGTGGGTTGGGGAAGGCCTGCAAAGAGCCCGCAGCGATCGTTCTGGGAGGCTCTCTGGTACATCGCGGGTGCATGGCGATGCTATTGGCCAGCGTCAACGCGACAGATGTCCACCCAGGGGAACCGCACAATTGAACCGACGCGGCTTCGGGGGACGTTTCGTGTCCAGAATTTCTTCATCGAGATTAGTGGAATCATAACACTGGCGACCAGGGTGAGCAAGGCGTTGCGAGATGATTTCAGGCTTTCGGAAGGGTCACCGCTGGCGGCCTAAAATAGATCGGTGATGTCAAGGTGAACGGGTCCCACTCAATAGCACTCGAGGTCAGGTGACAAGCCGCCAGCGGCGCTAGGGGGGGCGGTTCGAGCAGCTCTGTCAGGTCCTGCCGATAAGAGGGAGTCGCCGCCAAGTTTCCGATCCCGAATCCGACGATGCGTGCTGGCGATCGAGCGAGCAGCTCGGCTCCAGACATGAGTCCCGCTTCGCTTTCGGCGAAAGCGGCGATGTTGCCAGACCCGTCCTCGATCTGCTCGATCCGAAAGCTCTGGGTATACCAATCACCTCGGATCGCGTCGACCGCGGCAATGACTTGGCGGTCACCAGGATCACAGGCCAAAGCGAGGAGCGGTAGCGTCGGAATGGCGGTTGCGGGCACGCCGAGAGCTTGGTGAAGGCCGAGCACGGTCGCCAAGCCGATCCGTAGACCGGTAAAACTTCCCGGTCCCTGAAGGGCGGCGATTCCGGCGAGCTCCTGCCGCTCGAGGCCGACTTCACGCAAGATGTCCTCAATGACGGGTAACAATCGTTCAGACGTGCGGCGCGGCTCGATCGTCCGTTCGGCCACCGAGTGGCCGTCGGCGCCGAGCGCGACGCTGACCACCGGCGAAGCGGTATCGACGAAGAGAAGCTGGCTCGATTCTGGCATCTGCGGAGCATATCGGAAGCGGTTGAGACGCGGGCAACCAAACATGGTCGTCAATCGGGGGCACAAGGCGCGGTCGGGCCACAGGGGAATCTCTGCTGGTGAGTTGGCCAGAATTCCGATATCTTCCAGCTCTTCAACGGAGGCGAAAGAGAGAATTCAGATGTCCGAACTCGAAACACAGATAGCCAATCGGCGCCAGAAGCGCGACGATCTGGAAGCAGCTCAGGTCCGCTTGTATCCGCATCGGTTCGAGTTTGATCTCGAGTCCAGCGATGTTCACCAGCGGTACGGTGAGAAGAACGCCGAAGAGCTCGCCGAACTGGCGGTCGAGCTGCGGGTTCCAGGTCGCATCACCGCAGTCCGCCGTCAGGGCAAACTGGTGTTTGCAGATCTTCACGACGGCAAGAATAAATTGCAGCTTTTTCTGCGCAAGAACGATCTCCCGGAGCCGGACTGGGGGGTGGTTAGCAGTTTTGATCTTGGCGACTTGGTGGGCGTTCAGGGGACCTTGATGCGTACCCGTATGGGCGAGCTGAGCCTCAAAGGCTCCGGGGTCACGTTGCTCGCTAAAGCTTTACGGCCGATGCCAGGGAAATGGAGTGGCCTCAAAGACGTCGAAGCACGTTATCGTTACCGTTATCTGGATCTGATGTCGAATCAGGAATCGCGAGCGGTGTTCGAGACTCGGGCTCGCCTGGTGCGCGGAATTCGCAACTTCCTGGACGCTCGCAGCTTCCTCGAGGTCGAGACTCCAATGATGCACTCCCTGGCGGGGGGAGCAGCGGCCAAGCCGTTCACGACCCACCACAACGCGCTCGACCTCGAGCTGTTTCTGCGCATCGCTCCCGAGCTTTATCTCAAGCGCCTGCTGGTGGGTGGAATCCCAAGGGTGTACGAGATCAACCGAAACTTTCGCAATGAAGGGCTCTCGACCCGGCACAATCCCGAGTTTACGATGCTCGAGTTCTACTGGGCTTATGCTGACTACGTCGCAGTCATGGACCTCACCGAAGAGTTGATCTTCAGCCTGGCAGAGGAGGTGCTCGGTGAGCCGAGACTCACCTGGCAAGGTCAGACTCTGGATTTGGCCAGACCCTGGCAGCGGTGCACGATGAAAGAGGCGACAGCCAAGTACGGCGGTGTCGAAGCTGCCGCGTTGGAAAGTGTGGACGGGCTCGAGAATGAACTTGGTCGTCGCGGCATTCCACTGCCGCCGATCCGTCGCTACGGCAATCTACTTCAGGAACTGTTCGAGAAGGCAGCTGAAGAACATTTGCCTTCACCGATCTTCATCACTGATCATCCGGTCGAAGTCTCGCCCTTTGCCAAGCAGAATCCCTCTGATCCGAGATTCACCGAGCGCTTCGAGCTCTACGTCGGTGGTATGGAGCTCGTCAACGCTTTTAGCGAGCTCAACGATCCCGACATCCAGGCCGAGCGCTTCAGGCAGCAACTCGCGGATCGTGACGCGGGTGATCAGGAAGCACACGTGTTTGACGCCGACTACGTGCGAGCTCTGGAGCATGGGATGCCGCCGGCTGGCGGTCTCGGTATGGGGATCGATCGTTTGACGATGCTGTTCACCGACAGTCCCTCGATCCGTGATGTCATCCTCTTTCCCCTCCTGCGCCCGTTGGCTGAGGGCGAGGCCGAGTCCGAGGACGAGGCAAAGGACGAGGGAGTCGGGGAGTAAGGTATGGCATGAGGCAACTCTTGTCGTGGCAGATGAAGTTGCCTTTGCCATCACTGTTGGCCTTGCGTTATCTGCGCAGCGGGCGCCGTGATGCCTATGTCAGTTTCCTGTCGCTATTGGCCACTGGAGGGATCACCCTCGGCGTTTCAGCGCTGATCCTGGTGCTCAGTGGCCTGTCTGGACTACAAGACTTCTTGCGCTCCGATGTCTTGTCGCGAACGCCTCATCTCGAAGTCGAAGTGCCGGAAGGAGCGGATCCTCAGGCGCTTTGTGATGCCTTTATGGATATCGAAGGCGTTGTCGATGCCCAACGAATTCTGCGCGGTCGCGGCTGGGTTCTGTTTTCGGGGGGAGCGGTCAGTGTCCAAGTTGTTGGCTTCGAAGGACAGGTGCCGCGCTCGTTTCCGTTGCTCGACAGTTGGGATTGGCCCAGTGCAGCAGTGACCGCAGAAGAAGATCGGTCTGGCATCGACCACGCCCTAGCTCCAGTTCGCACCGAGCTCGAGCGTGGGCTGTTTATCGGCGACAGCCTGGCGAGGAGATGGGCGGTGTCGGTCGGAGAGAAGATCGAGATCGTCTCGCCGCGCCCCACCCTCACTCCCTTTGGCCCTCAGCCTCGGATTCAGGTGGTGCCGCTGATCGGCGTCTTTCGCACCGGTCACACTGAAGACAATGAGCAGCGAGTCGCGATTCCGCTGGCAACCGCTCAGCGACTTTTCGGTGACCGTGGAAGCCGCATTGAGATCAAAACGACGGATCTCGACACTGCGTTGCTGGTTGCCGAGCCGGTCGCCAAGATGCTGCCCGCTGGCGGCCGGGTGCGCAACTGGCAACAGCTCAACCGTGCTCTGTTCTTTGCGCTGAAATTAGAAAAAGTCTTGATGTTCGTCGCGGTGTTCTTGATCGTTCCGGTGGCGGCGATGTCACTCATCACCGTGCTGGCGTTGTTGATTTCGTCGAAGCGCGGCGAAATCGGAATGCTGCAGGCAATGGGGGCATCACCGAGTGAGCTGCGCCAGGCTTTTCTCGTTCTTGGGGGGGCATTGGGAACCGTGGGTTTGATCCTCGGTGGAACGCTCGGAATTGGTTCGGCTTGGGTATTGGATCGGTTTCGGCTGATTTCGCCGCCCGGCGACATCTACTTCTTGGACCACATTCCATTTTTGGTCGAAGGTGATGATCTGGTTGCAATTTTTCTTGCGACGGGTCTCTTGATTGCCTCCTCGACTCTTTTCGCCGCCCGTCGGGCCGCCGCCCTTGGCCCGGTGGAAGCGTTGCGGGGGTAGTTTTGCAGGGAAGACTGAGATGAGCGTAACCATCGAAGCGCGGAACGTTCACAAGAGCTATCAGGACGCTGATCGTAAGATCGAGGTCCTCAAGGGGATCGACCTGGTGGCCGAGGCTGGTGAATTGGTGGCGGTCGTCGGGCCTTCGGGCTCCGGAAAGTCGACGTTG
>JAJCXQ010000588.1 GCA_029263355.1 Acidobacteriota bacterium
AGGACCCTTTGTGCTTGTTCAATCTGGGCCGCAACCTATCGACCCTCGGCCTGTTCGAAGACGCTCGCGCTTACTCCGAACAAGCTGCCGAGCTGCGACGCGATGCAACCGGTTACGCCGAGCTTGGCCTGCTCTACCGTCGTCTCGGCGACTCCGAGCTGGCGGCTCGCACCTTCAGCCAGGCGCTGGCGGACGATCCGAATCACCTGCCAACCCTGCTGGGTTATGGCCAGATTTTGACCGTTCTCGGGCGAAGCGAAGATGGCGAGCTGCTACTGGAGCGGCATCGTCACCTCTCCGGCCTGCAAGATCAACTCGACGCCTTCGAGCGCTCGCGGGAACAATCCGAGCCCCCCGCCGAAGCCTGGGCAGATCTCGGCCGTCTGCATCGCGAGCGCGACGATCCGTCCGCCGCCAAAGCCGCCTACGAACGGGCGCTCGACAGCGATCCAACCCTGGCCGTCGCTGCGGTTGAGCTCACCGCGCTCTATCTCGCAGATCACCAACTCTCCGAGGCAGAGAGGAGTATCGAGCTTGCGCTCGCTGCCGACCCCAACAACCCCGCGCCAACCTTTTATCTCGGCCTCCTGCGTTTGAAACAGGGCGAAGCCGAGGCTGCAGCGAACGCCTTCAAAACATCTCTAGAGCTCGGTAGCTGGCCGGCCCAGGCTTTCTTGGACCTCGGAACCGCCTACCGTGAAGCCGGCGAGGTCAACGGCGCCGCAACCGCTTATCTCGAAGCTCTGCGCCTCGAGCCCCGAGACCCCAGGGTACACGCCCACCTCGCCCAGGCAAGTTACCAAGCGGGCGAACCAGCCACAGCAGAGAAAGCTGCCCGCAGAGCGGTGGAGCTCGATCCTAGCCAGGCCGCGGCTTGGACACTTCTGGGCGTGCTGCGCTACGAGGCCGGGGATCAACCAGCTGCCGAAAAGGCTTTCCGGCGAGCTTTGGCGAGCGAGCGCCAGACGCTTCTCAGAGCTGACGCCGAAACGCGGCTGCTCGAGACGTTCCCTGCTGGCTCCAAAGCGATCGAGCTCTTCCGTCGCCTTCTGCAAGAGATTGTTGAGTTGCCTTCCTGAACAAGCCGCCGTATAGTCAGGTAAGAGATGTTCAATAATTAAGGAGAATGTCTGGAGGTTAGATGCCATGCACCTGGTAAGACTTACTTCGAAAGGTCAAGTCACCATTCCTGTGGAGATTCGCCGAGCGCTGGACCTCGAAGCTGGAGACGCGCTTCTCTTCGAGCCGCTGCAGAAGGACAGCGCACGTTTCCGTGTTGTACGGCAACGTAACCTGAGAGACCTGGCCGGGTCGCTGCCTACGAAGAAGCCCTACCCTGGCAAAGCCATCGTCCGCGACGAGGTGGGGCATACCCTCGGGCAAGAATTGGCTCGAGGTGTTGATCCGAAGTCATGAAGCGACTCTGGATCGACGCCAATGTGATCCTGCGGTTCCTTACCGGTGAGCCGAAGGATATGTTTGAACGCTCCGTCGAACTGATGGAGAAAGCCGAGCGGGGCGAAGTGAAGCTGTTCCTCTCGCAGATCGTCTCGGCGGAGGTTATCTGGGTCTTGAAGTCGTTCTACCGCAACTCGATGGCCGAGATCGCCGACGTGCTTATCCCTTTCGTCTCTGCTCCTGGTATCGAGGTCGAGGACCCTGAGACCCTGATCCAGGCAATCGAGCTGGCGCGGGAAAAGAACGTCGATTTCATCGACGCTCTCCTAGCACTGCAAGCGGCAAAGCACGAGGAGGCGGTGTGTACGTTCGACGCCAAGGACTTCAAGCGGTTACCTGTGCGGTGGCTGTCGCCACCTGCCTGACCTCGACTCGAGCTCATGGATGGCGTCGAGCGAGATCGGCGTCAGCAACGACAAAAGGGGCCGCGACGAACGCGACCCCTTGTTTTCCAGTCGGACTATTCGGCCAGCGAACTAGCTAGCTAGAAGCTGTATCGAACACCGATCTTCCCTCGCCACCTCGAGTTAGTGTTGTGGACCTCGAAGGGGACACTCGCCCCGGTGACGATGTTGCTGAGCGAGATCACCGGCTTGCCGTCATCAACTCCGCCTACGCAGTCTGGATGGTTGTCGATGGGGCTTCCGCAAACGCCTTCGATCTCCCAAACCTCTGCCGCATTGAAGTTGACATACCTCAACAAGCCGGAATCTTTGTCCAGCAGATTGCCGAGGTTGATCAGGTCGAACGTCAGCTCCATATGTCCCTTGCCTATCGGGATCTCCTGAGCCACATGAATGTCCAGCGAATGGCTCCATGGCCCCTGGTCAGCGTTACGCGTTGTCAGCCCGCCGCGTGCGGCTTCGAGTACTGGGAACTGGCCGACGAAAGCATTGAGCAAAGCCCAAGCCTCGTCCTGCTGCTGAGCGAAACGAGGGTCGCCCCTTGGTGCCGCAACATCGAAAACGACGTCGCTGGCGTTGGCTGGTACCCAGGCCAAGTCGTTGCCATCGGAGCCGTCATAGTTGTAACTGCCGCCGAAGCCGAACCGCACGAAGTCGGAGCCCTGGATCCACGAGAACGGCCGGCCGGACTGGTGGTTATAGAACATCGACACAGTGGTCGGGTACGACTTGTCTCGGTTGAACCGGTAAGAGAGCGAGGCGTTGAAGCGGTGCTCTACTTGGAAGTCCGAGGGTGAAGCAGTGGTGTTGTTGGGGTCGAACGCCTCGTTGAAGCTGAAGTTTGAAACAGCCCGGCTCGAGGTACCCTCGTTGACCACCTCAGCGTCGTTGTAGGCGTAGGAGGCGAAACCCCAGACGCCGTCACTGAATGGCCGCTCCAATTTGAGCGCAAAGTTGGTCGATTCACCATCCGAGGTGTTTCGGATCAAGTATGCATCCGCAGCGTCGTCGTACATCGGCCGGCCATCGAAGGTGGTTCCGACTTGGGTGAGGCCAACATTTGCGTAGTCGATCTCTTGAATCGAATCGGTGAACACCGCTTCAGCCGAGGCAACCAGATTCCACCACGGAAGCTGGCGATCATAGGCTAGGTTGTAGCGCGCCACCTGCGGGAACTCGAAGTTGGGATCGATGAAGTTGAACTCGCCACCGCCAGGATTGGCGAGGCCACAGGACGGATCCTGGTTGAAGGGATCCGGGTTGAACGCCACGCCATTACAGTCGATGAAGAGCTGCGTCAGGCCGGTACGGGCGTATTGGTTGGAAATCCACACGTATGGGGCCCGACCAGCGAAGAGACCGGCACCGCCGCGTAACTGCGACTCGCCGTTGCCTTCGATATCCCAGTTGAAGCCTACACGCGGCTGCCACAGCTGCTCACCGTCCGGAATGTCGTCGGTGCGGAAGCTAAATCGCGTCTCGGTCTCTGGATTGCGGCCCGGGGTGTCGGGAAAAAACGGCACGTCGACACGCAGACCGTAGGTCAACGTGAAGTTGTCTTTCACTGCCCACTGATCGCCGACGTAGAAACCGAACTGGTTGACGTCGAAGTCCTGGGTACGTGCCTCCCCCGGCCCGAGCACGGTGAAATCGAAATTGCGCGAAATCCCCGTCTCGAGCTGGTCGAGGTCCGAGAACTGGTAGGAGCCGAAGGCGTTCTGAATGAAGAGATTCGAGAAACCGAAGAGCTCGTTGTGGGTGCCGAAGGTGATGGTGTGGTCGCCTCTCAGCAAGGTGAAGTCGTTATGGATCTCGAGGACATCCGTATCGAGAGCATTCTCGGTCGAGAACCGCTCGGTGCCGGTCTCGAACTCAAAACCTTGGACGTTCTCGATCTCGATCCACGGAAAGCGTATGCCGTCGGCACCCGCTCGCCGGTCCTTGATCGACTGAAAGGCGATACGGGCTTCGTTGAAGGCGTTGGCACCGAAAACGCTATTGAGCTGCAAGACCGTCGAATTGGTCTCGGTCTGGAAGTCGTAGGTATTGGCCGGCCACTGATAGGTGTTCGCATCCGGGCGGTTGATGTCGCGCGCCGCGTCCACAAAGTTGTGGCGCGCCGTCAAGTTGTGGCTGTCGTTCAAGTTGAAGTCGAAGCGCAGGAAGTACTTGTCCGACGGGTCGTCGCGCAGGTTCTCGGCCAGCGGCCCCGGATCGTGGCCGTAGGTATTGATCAGGAAGTTGCGGAAGCGGGTGGCCTCGTCGACCAAGCCGCCGACGCCCGCGCCGAACTGTTGACCGCTCGCGCCATCGATCGAAAAGCCAGACGGCGTGACTCGCTCCTCGATGTCGGCATTGCCGAAAAAGAAGATCTTGTCCCTCGAAACCGGACCGCCGAGGCGGAAACCGTACTGATCCTCTTCGAAATCACCGAACTCACCGAGAGAGTCCGGACCGTCGCCAAACAGGCTATTGTCACGGGTGTAATAGAAGACCGAACCTTTCCAGCTATTCGAGCCGCTGCGGGTGACGGCGTTGATGCCGCCGCCAGAGAAGCCACCGTTGCGGACATCGAAGTCCGCGATCACCAACTCGAGCTCCTGGATAGCGTCGAGCGAGATCGGCGTAGTCCCCGATTGGCCACCCGGAGTGCCGGTATCGGCAAGGCCAAAAAGGTCGTTGTTCACCGAGCCGTCGATCGAGATCGAGTTGTAGCGACTGCTGCGACCGGCGACGCTGATCGCATCCGGATCCTCATTCTCGGAGTTGATGGTGAAGACCGGGTTGGTGCGCGCGAAATCATTGAAGCCGCGGTCGATCGTCGGCAACGACTCGATCGACTCGGTGCCGACGTTGGACGCGGCGCCGGTACGGCCGGAGTTGATCAGCGGCGTCGACTCACCGACAACGATGACCGTCTCGGCGACCGACTCGAGCTGTAGCTGAAAAGTGAGATCAGCGGTCTCACCGAGTTGGACAACAACTCCACTGGTCTCCTGAGTGTGGA
>JAJCXQ010000589.1 GCA_029263355.1 Acidobacteriota bacterium
GGTCTTTGACGGTTGAGGCCTTCAAGGGTAAAGAAGGGCCGTGTCTCGAGCGCCACCAATCGGTAATCTACCGGGGGCCCTTCAAGGAAGTGCTCGATGATGATGGGCATCGTATGGAACGCGGAAAGTGTTACGCGGTGTGCGACAAGACATTTCAGCTTTATCGTCAGGAGCCCTATCAGGACCATTTCGAGACCATCGAACCGCGGACCCCCGTGCGGTTGGAGGATGCTGGCCCCTTCGATTGTACTCGTACCGTCATCCGCAATCCTCGAGAGACCAAGGGCAAAGATTTTGACGCCACAACGGACGAGCAGCCCTGCTGCTCGACGGACACGTGTTGCTGATGGAAGCGCCCATGGAGCAGGAAGGCACGCTTCAGGACAGCAGGTTCGAAGAGCCTCCGAGTGGACAAAACCAAGTGGCGCCGGGAGATTCACCCAACGTCGAGTTGAGGTCACTCGATACGCTTTGGTTTCAGGTTGGCGGCACCGTGTGCAACCTCGCCTGCAGCCATTGCTTCATCTCGTGCTCGCCGACGAATCACACCCATGAGTTCATGACCTTGGCCCAAGTGGAGACCCATTTGGCCGAGGCGGAAGCGCTCGGTGTCAAGGAGTATTATTTCACCGGCGGCGAGCCGTTCCTCAATCCCGAGATGGAGGACATTCTCGAGGTGACCTTGCGAAGGGGTCCGGCCACGGTCTTGACCAATGGCCTTCTGCTCGATAACAAACGGTGTCAACGCCTCGCCACCCTCGCGAGGTCGGCGGAATACTCTCTGGATTTACGCATTTCTATTGATGGCTATAGTGCAGAGGCCAACGATCCGATTCGGGGTGAGGGAACGTTCGAGCGCATCCTGGCAGGAGCTTCGAGGGCGGCATCGGCCGGGCTCAACCCGGTGATGACCGTGACAGAAGTGCATCGCGACAATGTCACCGATGATGGTAGACAAAGATTTTTCAAGGTTCTCCGCACGCGCGGCATCGAGCGACCTCGACTCAAGATTTTGCCGGTGTTTCAGATTGGAGCCGAAGCCGAGCGCACGGGGGTCTATGAGAGCTGGCAGCAGCTCGCTGAGAATGATGTGCCAGAGGGCGGCTGGGATCATCTGCAGTGCAGCACTAGCCGCATGGTGACAGACCAGGGCGTGTGGGTTTGTCCGATTCTAGTCAACGAGCCCCTTGGTCGCATGGGCCAAAGCCTCGCGGATACCTTGGGTAGCTTCCCTCTGAATCACCAAGCCTGTTGGACCTGTCATGTACACGGTGTCAGCTGCCGAACTTGAGGAGAAGCTTTGAGCCACAGGATCCCAGAAGATTCGCAACGCAAGAAACGACGTAACGAAGCAGTTGCGAACATCGATAAGCTCACGGCACATCGCGGAATGGCGACTTGGGGCGAGACCCTGGTGCCGCTCGGCGACTTTCAGCGTGCCGCGCGTCGTTCCGGCCGACAGTTGACTGCCAGCGAAAGGCGAGCCGCGGTTCAACGCTATCTCGAACCACGGTCTGACGAAACAGCGATCGAGGGACCCTTTTCCAGAATTGCAGTCTTTGGCGGGATCTACAACAACAGCTTTGCTCTTCGTGCACTGCTCGACGAAACGCAGACTCGTCGAGTTGACGCCGTCTACTGTCTTGGCGACCTCGGTGGTTTTGGCCCAAATCCGGAAGACGTCTGGCCACTGTTGGAGCAAGGCAGCGTCAAGTCGATCCAAGGCAACTACGAAGAATCACTCGCGACAGGTCGCGAAGACTGCAACTGTGGCTACGCTGATCCTCGCGACAATCACTTCGCAGAGGTCTCCTATAGCTACACGGCGCGCAACTGTTCGTCCGAATTCAAGCGTTGGATGGGCTCGCTGCCCAAACGAAGGCGGGTGCGGGTCGGGCAGCGAGAGCTTTTGCTGATCCACGGTTCTCCACGTCGAATCAACGAGTTCATGTTCTTCTCGGCGACCTCTGTTCCGTTTCTCGAAATTCTGCTCGATCAAGAGCGATGCGACGGCATACTGTGTACTCACACGGGTTTGTATTGGCATCGTCAACTGCCCTCCGGTCGAGATGTCGTCAACGTGGGTGTGATAGGCCGGCCAGCGAATGATGGTCGGACCGAAGTTTGGTACAGCGTGCTGAGCGACGAAGGTGAACGGCTGAGAGTCGAATTCATACCGCTTGCCTACGACCATCCTGCGCTCGCAAAAGCGATGCGTCGGGAGAAGCTGCCTGAAGAATTTGTCGAAACGATCGTCAGTGGGTGGTGGACAACGTGTCTCGAAATCCTTCCGGCGCGTGAGCGCGCGGTATCGCGATTCTGAGCGATGGGTAGATGACAAACAGACAAAAACATATCGCGATTCTCGGAGCCGGCCCTATTGGCTTGGAGGCTGCGTTGGCTGCTGCCGAGGCGGGCTTCTCATTCACCGTTTATGAAGCCGCGGCGGATGTGGCAGGCCACGTTCGCAGTTGGGGGCATGTGCGGCTCTTCACTCCGTGGGAGCTCAGTGCCTCGGCTCGAATGCGCAGCGCCCTGGAGTCTGTTGATCGAAAGTGCCCCGAAAATGAGGGTTGTCCAACCGGCGCCGACCTCATCGAACACGTGCTAGGACCTGTGTCAGAGCTGCCGCAGATCCGCGAGCACCTCCGGCTCGGTGCGCAGATTCGTGGCGTCGGGCGGCTCGGGCTGCTAAAACATGAAGAGATCGGCTCCGCTGTGCGAGCTCAACGACCATTCCGCTTGTTGGTACGTGACGCAGGGCTAGAAAACTACGAGCTCGCGGACGTCGTGCTGGACTGCACGGGGAACTCGCTGCCAAATGCTCTCGGTGATGGCGGCATCCCTGCACTCGGCGAAGACACTGCCGGCGATTTCGTCGAAAGAGACGTCCCGGACCTGAACAAGGAGACTGCAGGTTGGGCTGGCCGAGTGATTCTGCTGATCGGCGCGGGGCATTCAGCTCAAACGGCGCTGCGAGATCTTGTCGAACTTGCCGTGACCAAACCTCGAACCCGGATTCTATGGGTGATGAAAAGCCCGACCCCAAAGTGGGGTTTGGTACTCGACGATCCTCTACCCGAACGCGCTCGGTTGACGGCGGCCGCAGCACAGATGGCTGAAAGTCCTCCGAATTGTCTGCGGGTCATCCGAGGAACCGTCGTCGAATCGATCCGTAAGCTAGACGACAGACTGGAAGTAGCCCTCCGGAACGTTGATGGCTCTCTCGAACGGGTCATTGTCGATCGCATGCTGGCTTTGACCGGTCGAGTCGGCGATCACATGCTCTATCGTCAACTCCAGATCCACGAGTGTTACGCAACTTCAGGCCCGATGAAGTTGGCCGCTGCACTGATGGGGGCTGGTAACGGAGGCGATTGTATGCAGCAGACCAGTCAAGGCGCCGAATCGTTGCGCAATCCAGAACCGGGTTTTTTCATCCTCGGCAGCAAGTCTTATGGGCGCCGAACAGACTTCCTCTTGCGTGTTGGTTGGCAGCAGGTAGACGAAGTCTTCCAACTGCTGGAAGAATGACACCGCGCTCGCGACTCGATTCGCGCTCGCGACTCGAGGAGCCTTTAGCGTGATCAGAAATCTCTTCAGCGTCGAAAAAGACTTTCAGCATGGTGAAGTTCCCGCGGTAGGGGTGCTTCTCGTTCAACTAGGGACACCCGCTGCGCCAACAGCCAAGGCTGTTCGTCCGTATCTGCGGCAATTCTTGTCTGATCCTCGGGTGATCGAATTGTCCCGTCCATTCTGGTGGCTCATTCTCAATCTATTCGTGTTGACCTTTCGCCCGCGTGCATCAGCCAAGCTTTACGCCAACATCTGGACTGACGAAGGCTCACCGCTCCTGGTCATCTCGCAGCGGATCGCAGAGGCGATTGGGCGCCGCCTAGAGGAAAGAATGGGTACCCCGACCCGAGTGAAGTTGGGAATGACCTACGGAGAGCCCTCGATCCCCAAAGCACTCCAAGAACTGCATGCTCAGGGGTGTCGGCGTGTCTTGGTGTTCCCTCTGTTCTCGCACTACTCCTCGTCGAGCACAGGTGCCGGGTTCGACGCCGTCATGAAAGAGCTCATGACTTGGCGTCGAGTGCCGGAAGTACGTACCATCCACCAGTTTCACGATGATCCTGGGTATATCCGAGCTCTGGCCGCCTCGGTGCGCAAATTCTGGTCGCGCGAAGGCGAGCCCGAACTGCTCGTCACGTCCTACCACGGAATCCCTCGACGCTACTTTCTGAATGGCGATCCGTACCACTGCCAGTGTCACAAGACGACTCGGTTGCTGGCTGAAGAACTGGGACTGCCCGAAGATCGCTATTTGGTGACGTTTCAGTCGTTGTTCGGTCGAGAAGAGTGGCTCCAGCCATACACCGATGTCACGCTGGAGGCTTTAGGCCAAAAAGGACTCGCTAGCGTTGATGTCATTTGTCCTGGCTTCAGTGTCGATTGTCTGGAAACCATCGACGAGATCGATCGAGAAAACCGCCATGTTTTCTTGGAAGCCGGGGGAAAGCAGTTCCGCTACATACCTTGTCTCAACGATCAGGACGACCACATCGATGTTCTCGTTGACTTGGTCGAACGTAACCTTGGAGGCTGGGTCGAGGCGAAAGATCGCTGGGATGCGGAGAACGCGGCTGTCGAGGCGGAACGATCCCGCTGTCTCGCCGAAGCCATGAAGGCCAAACCCGTGTTGCCAGATGCAGGTTTATCAGCTCCTCCCGCCGAGGACAGGTGAAAGGGATGATTGACAGCCGTAGGCTCGGTGCCTAGAATTACGCCTCCGCCAGACGGGCAAATTCCGTTCCTCGGTAGCTCAATGGTAGAGCAATCGGCTGTTAACCGATTTGTTGGGGGTTCAAGTCCCTCCCGAGGAGCCAAGTTCTTACTGAGACATCCCCCGGAGAACGCTTCGGGGGTTTGCTGTTTGGACTGGCGAAGACGAAGAAAGGGGCGTTCTATGATCCATCAACAGGCAAGACTGTTTGGTGCGCTGTTGGGTTGGATTTGTGGCAGCCTCGTGAGCCAGGCGTTGCCTGCCGCGGCGACCTCAACGCCCACGCCGGGACCCAACATCATCTTGGTGACTGTCGATACCCTGCGAGTGGACAGGGTTTCGGCTTATGGCTACTCGCGCTCAACAACGCCCAACATTGACACTCTTTTCGCAAATGGCGCTCGATTCGACGAGGCACGGGTCCCGGAGCCCTTGACCGCCCCCGCGATGACCTCCATGTTGACGTCGCTCCATCCACACGAGCACGGTACAACGCGCAACGGGTTGCGGATGCGGCCAGGCTTGGCGTCCCTGCCGTCGGTCCTCAGGCAGCACGGTTATAAGACGGCCGCGTTTGTTGGCAATTGGACGTTGAAGGATCAGATCTCAGGTCTCAGCGAGCACTTCTTGGACTACTCGGAAGTTTTTTCGCGCAAGCGTTGGTTCGGTCTCTGGTTCAGCGAAGCGACTGCGAAAGACCTGACCCAGGATGCTCTGGGCTGGATAGAGAATCATCTCGAGAACTCTCGTCGACCCTTTCTGATTTGGATCCATTTCGTAGAGCCTCATGCGCCCTACCGGTTTCAAGAAGAATTCGCCTCAGGCCTAGGGATTCGGGAATCCAGCAATGTGAGCGCCTCGGATCGCTACGACACCGAGATTGCCTTCGTCGACCAGGCCATCGGCCAATTCATCGACAGCCTGAAGACGGCCGCGCGCCCTATCGACCCGTTGATCGTCTTCGCTGCAGATCATGGGGAGAGTCTCGGAGAGCACGGCTATTGGGGTCACGGGAGGCACCTCTTCGATGCGACATTACATGTGCCTTTGGGTCTCACCTGGGGTAACAAGATCAAACCGCAAGTGATCGAAGCGTCCGCTTCGATCCTCGACATCGCTCCTACGCTCCTCGGTCTTGCTGGGGTAGACGTGCCGCCTGGGTTTCAAGGGTTCGATTGGTCCGCCGTCTTGCGGGGTAACGGGGAGCTTCCTGTAGAACGGGTGACGCTCCACCAGGCTCACAAAGGAGCGGTTCAAGGGCGTGGTGGAGCCAATGCCCGCCGCCAGGGGTTGTTAGAGGTGGGGCGCATTGCTGGCAAGAAGAAGGAGATCTTGAGGGTCAAGAATGGCCGCGGCCACTGGCTCTTCGATCTCGCACAGGACTCCAAGGAAGTGGCGAGCCTTGTCGATGACGACTCTGAGCCTTCTGCCGAGTTGTCGAAGTGGCTCGAGATCGTCAGAGAAGGTCTCACGGCCTCGGATGAGCTTCCGCCGCCGGCGCTGGACGAGGAAAGCCTCGACCAATTACGTGCTCTTGGGTACATCGATTGACGGTTCATTGGACCCAGTGGTGGGAACCGCAGAGACGCGAAAAACTTGGACTTTCTGACCGACAGAGCCCCTGAAGTCGTCTGATTTGGCCCATATGGCCGAAACGAGTCCTTTGAAAATTCTCCGAGACCGATCGCGGCCACTGCAAAGAACTTTGGCTAACCGTCATTGGGCTTTTCGACCTGTACTGAAGCGCTTAGAAGAAAATATTGAGCCTTCCAACCGCTGAGAACGGTCGTGTCAGGACGTTTTTGTTCTTTTCGACTGCCGCAAACGCCATCGGCAATTTGCCTTTGAGCTTTTCGACCGCGCCGAAGGCTCTTGGAAAGAAATCAAAGCCTCCGTAGCGGTCGACAACGCTCTTGGGAAAACTTCAGAGCGACCGCAGCGGTGTGCAACTCTGCTGGGAGAAATCAAGACCTTCTCGGCGGTCGACAACGCTCTTGGGAGATCAGCTGTGCCTTCCCGATAGTCCGTGGCGCTTTCGACAAACGCTCAGAGCCTTTTCGGGAGAGTCTTCCGCGTGGGATAGCAGAAAAGGGCCGAATGTCGGAACGGCAGAGGATCCATACAGATTCGCTCGAGATTCGGCCTCCGAATCCAAACCCAACGCCAAGAAAGCGGAATA
>JAJCXQ010000590.1 GCA_029263355.1 Acidobacteriota bacterium
TTTGATTGCGTCCTCGCCGCGGCCGGAGAGATGCTCGACCCAACCGATGGCGGCCCAGGTGCTGGCCAGGGGCTCGGGCAGTGCGTCCTGCCGCCGGATCTCGAGGGCGTCGCGTAGGACGTCGATGGCCTGCTCGTAGAGGCCAAGTTGGGTAAGAGTCTTGCCCAGGCCGTTTAAGCCCCTGGCCTCCTGGGCTCTCAGTCCGAGCTCGCGGTGGATGGCGAGGGCCTCGCGGTAGAGCTCGACGGCACGGTAGAGATCTCCGGTCGAAGTCTCCCAGAGGGCGAGGTTGGAGATGGCCGCGGCCTCGCCACGACGGTAGCCTGTCTGCCGCGACACCGCCCGTGCCTCCTCGAAAGACGCCCGGCCCCGTTCTGGCTCCCCCGCCAGGTGTCGGGCATTGCCCGCCAGGTTGAGGATCGACGCGATTTGGGTCGGGGCCAACGAGTCGCGGCGCAGCAGGGCTAGGGACTCGTCGAAGAAAGCAATGGCGGTCTCGAGGTGCCCGCGTTGGAAAGCGAGCCACCCGGCCTGCTTGAGGGTTACGGCTAGCGGGAAGGCTTCGCCGACAAGACGCCACAGCGCGACCGCCTCTTCGTAGAACGAGGCCACCTGAGCCGACGGTTCGTCCTGGCGTTCCTCGGCGACAGCCAAGGCGCGCAGTGCGGCCTCGCAGTGCCTGATCCGTTCCGAAGACACGGCATCTTCGAGGGGGCGCGGTTGGGAAAGCACAGCCCTTTCCTGTCGTCGGATGCCATAGGGTCCCGAGGCTTCCGCCGACCATGGGCCGACACGCAGGCGGTACCGGCCCGAGTCGGGGGCCACGAAGCAAACATGCTCGAAGCCGAACGTCCCGATCGGCAGGTCGACCGAAAGCAGGATGGTGTCGTTTTCGCCAACAACCTGGCCCACCAGGTCGACTCCCTTTTGTTCGAGCACGATGTGGACACCGTCGGCCTCCGCCATGTTCCCGAGCTCGTACTCGTGGAACTCCCCCTTCTCGAGGAAGGCGTCGCTGCGTTCGGGAATCTCACCGACCGACCGCCGTTGCAATGCCGATGCGTCCTGAACGGGTAGCGGCTCGTCGTCCCGACAGGCAAGTAGACAGATCAGAGCGAGCGCGGCGATGGCGGCCCTGGTGATCAGTTCTCGGCCCTTCAGCCCGAGGCGGAGTGCTCAACGCGGGTGCGATAGGTGGCTAGAAGCTCACGCTCTCCGCCGTTGACGCCGTAGAGGTGCATTTCGAATTCACCCGTCGGCAGGACACTCAGGGGTACCGCCATGCTGAACCCTCCCTCTGGCGGGCTGATCAATCCGCCGCTCTGCCAAAGGATCTCGCCGCCAGCGGCACGGAGCTCAACCGCGTGGTCGTCGAAAGGCCGGAGGTCGTCCTGGACAAGAAGGAAGACAATTGTCTCCATGCCAGAAGGCACCCGCGTTGCTTGCGGTCCAGCGGTCCGGTCGCGGGTGGCGGCTTCACCGGCGGGCTCGAGGTCGACGACGAACACGTTGGCTTGCGGTTGAGCCGGCTCGCGACTGAGCCTGGCCACATGGATCAAGAGGCCTACGACGGTGAGTAAGAGGATCGCAGCGAGGAGGTGGACGGCGCCATAGGAATGTCGAGATGCAGGAGGTGTCGTCGAGGGCGTTTCAGCTGCCGGCAGGTCGGCCGTGGACTGGGGGCGGAAGGGCACAGTCTCCCTGGAGGGAGGCAGCGCGGAGACGCCGTCGTCATGTCCTAACCGGTGGCGGATCGCCTGCCAGTCCTCGGCTTCTTCTTCGTCGGTCCTGGCAAGGCTGGGATCGTCCAACTCGATGTCCGGCCACGCTGCCAGATCGACGAGCAAAGTGCGACAACATTCGGGGCACCAGGCAAGGTGCTCCTTGAGCGCAGTACATTTGCTTTCGTCATCAAGCTTGCCGTCCCGGTAGGCGACCAGCTCGTCGACGGACGGATGCTCGGCGCTCTCGGAAAAGTCGTCGCACAGGGCGTCCACGGCGTCGTCCAAGGGTGTGCGGCTCATCACTTATCCTTCGCGTTCCAGTGTAGATAGGTCTGAAAACGAACCCCTCAGGCGATGCCGCAGCTTCTCGCGGGCGTCGAAGAGCTGCGAACGCACGGTGTTGAGGGAAACCTGTAAGACATCGGCGATCTCGCGGTATTTGTATCCTCTCAGGTGAAGGACCGCGCAGTGACGTGATCTCTCTGGCAGCTCTTGAAGGGCGTCGTGGAGCAGGCGGATGCGTTCGTCGGCCAGGTATTTTTCTAGTGGTTGGCCTTCCGGCTCGGTGGCGGTGAGCTGAAAAGCCCGCGGTAGGTCGTTCTCATCCCCTCCTACCGAGCCGTCGAGAGAGATGAGCTGGGCATCCCGCTTGATCCGCTTGCTGTCGCGCAGATTGCGGCGCCAGAGGTTCAAGGCAATACCGAAAAGCCAGGCAGCTGGAGGACTGTCGCCGCGGTAGCTGCTGCGCTTGTGGTAAGCCGCCAGGAAGGTCTCCTGGACCAGGTCACGGCTCTCCTCGCGACCATAACCGCGATTAGCGAAGAGATTGTAGATCCGCCGGTTGTACTGCTGGTAGAGGCCGTGGAAGTCGTCCTCGTCCATGGTCTTGGGGGCGAAGGCCTTGATAGCCACTTGAGTCTGTCGAGTCATTGCCTGCCCTTCGGGAGCCGATCTTACCTGAGTTCCCAACATTTTCGGCGCGATCGGCAACCTATCAAGAAGACAACGTTCCACTACGAGGAGGTATGAAGATGAGTGATAACAACGACGGCCAGGCGGAAGATCAAGGATCGAAGACCGGCATGGGCATTAACCAACCCATGAACGCCCATGCCCTTCTGATCGGCGTCGGGCGCTGCCAATATTCCGAGTGGTCGCTGCCGGTAACGGTGCTCGACGCACTCGAGCTGCGCAAGACTCTGATCGACCCCGACCTTGGCGCTTACCCGGACGAAGGTGTCCGGATCGTGAGAGACGAGGAGGCGTCGCGCGAAGGTATCCTCACAGCAATTGACAACCTTGCCGAGACCACCGCGGCAGATCCAGACGCTACCGTTCTTGTCTATTACTCCGGTCACGGTTGGCGCCATGCCGAGGAATCTGGCGAGCGCTTCTATCTGATCCCGCACGATGTCAGACCTCACGAGCTGACAGCATCAGCCTTGCCGGCGGAAGACTTCATTCGAAGCTTGCGGAGTCTTCGGAGCCGTCGCGTATTGATCATGATCGACACCTGCCACGCAGCGGGAATGGCCGACTCCAAAACTCTGGTGGAGACGTTGATTCCTAAGGGTTTTGCTCAAGATCCCTTGCCCAAGGCGCTGGTGGACGAATTGAGTGCTGGCGAGGGTCGGGCTGTCTTCCTCTCCTGCCACGAGTCGCAGAAATCCTGGATCCTCCCGGGCGAGGGGAGCCTCAGCATTTTTACCCATCATTTGCTCGCTGCCTTGAAGGGAGCGAACAATGCCGCAGGGGATCGCTTCGTGACAGTGTCGAACCTGATGGGCTACCTCGGTGAGAAAGTCCCGATGAGTGCCCGAGAGCTTGGCAAAGAACAGACGCCGTTTTTCAAATTCGAGGCTCAGGACTTCCCGGTCGCCGCAGTCCGGGGTGGCAAAGGGCTGCCAGCTCAGGCTGACATTCCGGTTGA
>JAJCXQ010000591.1 GCA_029263355.1 Acidobacteriota bacterium
GCGTTGCCAAAGCTGCGAAGTCACCACCTTCTGCTACCAGCTTGCGGAGTCCTTCGAGCTCGGTTCGGGCCGCCTGCTCGACCCCGGCTGTCCGTTCCGACGGGAACCGCTTCATGATGTGGCGAACCTTGTAGGTCGTCGGCACTTTCATCTGATCGCTGAAGCGATCGTAATAGGCCTTCAGCTCCTCGTCAGCCACCTTCACTTGCGGCATGATCTCACCTTCCATCAACTTGTCGATGGTCATGCTCTGCTTCACTTGTCGCCGCACATAATCGCTATCGAGCCCCTGCTCCGCGAGGGCCTTGTCGAAGGTTTCTTGCCCGCCGTACGCCTCGATGATCTTGGTGACCCGCTCTGCCACCTCCGCGTCTGTGGCCCCAACCCCACGTTTCTGACTGTCACTGAAGACGAGGCGCTCACCGATCAAAGCATCGAGTACAAACGACAAGAATTGTTCGTTGTCTGCCGGATCCGCGGCCCCCGCTTGCAAAGCCTGAATGCGCATTGTCTCAGACTGCGCCAGCAGCTCGCGTTTCGTGATTGGCTCACCGTCGATCTTAGCGACCACGTCGGGCAATTGGCTGACATCGATCTTCAACGGCGGCAACTGAGGTGGAGCTTGAGCCGAGACAGCAAGCGGCCCCAACAGAGCAGCGGTGACCCCAACCATCAGCGCAAGAAGTGTTGAACGTGAAACTGCTATCGCGCCGAGTCGACGCCACGGCATTGTTGTGATCTGCATGATCGAATACCTCATTCGTTGTCTTGAGTCTTCAGCCTCACCTAGTCGATCAGGCCGTTGAAGTCGGATCAAAGGATCCGGAAAAGATCCATTTGCACTGTCTATTCGGTGCACTCGACGGAAACCGATGCACAATTTGGGCCAGCTTACATCGAGATCGAACCCTTACGAAAATCGCTTTTGCCGAGCAATGCGTTGATGAGCACGGGCGTACCGGCACGAGCAATCTCTTTGGCTTCAGCCAGCACCCGGGGGACGTCTTCAGGCCGCTCCAGCAGTAGCCCTTTGCCTCCGTACCCCTCCGCCACCACGTGATAATCGGTGTGGCGTAAAACGGTTGCGCAGTCGTCGCCTAGGATCTCGACCTGCTCGCGGGCAATCTGGGTCCAGCCAGCATCGTTGCCAACGATCGCAATCACCGGCAGACCGTGGCGCGCGTAGGTATCGAACTCCGCCAAGCTATAGCCCGACGACCCGTCACCATACAACAGCCAGATCTCGGCGGTTGGCCGCGCCAACGCGGCACCGATAGCAAATCCACCTCCCACCCCCAAAGTGCCAAAAACGCCTGGATCGAGCCAACGCAGCGGTCCCCGCGGACGGATGGTATACGACGCCGTGCCGACAAAGTCTCCCCCATCGGCCACCAAGACACTGTCGTCGTCGAGAACCTTGTCGATCTCACGACAGAGATAGAGTGGATTGATGTAGTCGGTCTCCAGGCCCGCCCGCTCGGCGATGTTCTGTTCGCGCTCGTCATTGCGCTGCCTCAGCACCCCGATCCAATCGGTCCAGCGAGTTTCATCACCATCAGCGCCCATCTCACTCGCCAGAGCCTCGAGGAAGCTCCCAGGATCCGCCAAGATGCCGAGGCTCGGACGTCGGTTCTTGGTCAAATCATGGTCACTGAGATTGACCGAGACCGTTTTCGCCTGTCGGCTGACATGTCGTCCGTAGTCGAGGCGGAAATCATTGGGCACACCGGCGAGTAGGACCACATCAGCATCCTTCAGAGCCTTGGTCCGCTGATGCCGCATGTGGCGGGGATGGTCGGGCCCCAGAAGTCCCCGGGCCATGCCGCTCAAGTAAACGGGAATTCTCAATTGATCGATGGCCGCCGCTAGATTGTCGACCCGCTCAGGATTCAGCATGGCCTGGCTTCCGACCAGAAGGACGGGCTTCTTGGCCTGCTTCAGTGTTGACGCAGCTCGCCGAACTTCTCCCCCCGAAGCCGCCACCGCTGCAAACCGCCGGGGTTCGGAGGCGCTGACTTTGTCAGCTCCTTTGAACAGTCGCTTCAAGTGGCGGCCTAAGTACCAATGTAGGGCCTTCTCACTTGTCGACCGCGCTGGTTTCGAAACGCCATAAAGATCACGAACCAGGGTCTCTTCGTAGAGGAGATCGACCGGACACTCGACAAACACCGGCCCCGGGACCCCAAGTTTTGCCTCCTCGAAGGCTTGCTCCAGCGCCGGCACCAAATCACGCACCCGTTCGACCGCCGCCATCCATTTGACATGGGGCTCGAACAACGCCATCTGATCGATATCCTGCAACGAGCCCCGCCCCTTGAGGATAGTTCCGGTGGCGCCGCCGATCAGCACCAGCGGCGACTGTGCAAGCTGCGCGTTCTTGATCGCGGTGATGGTATTGGTGACGCCGGGACCGGCTGTGACCGCCGCGACACCCACCGTGTTGGTCAAGCGCGAGATTGCGTCGGCTGCAAACGCCGCTGTCACTTCGTCGCGAACATCGATGATACGGATTCCACGCTGCTTGGAACTGACCAGAATCGGCGAGATATGCCCACCGCACAACGTGAAGACGAAGGGGACTCCTTGCTTCACCAAGACATCCGCGACCAGATCTCCGCCTGTCATGCGATCTCCTCTGGAGCCTCAGCTACCTGCTCAGTGCCCGTTTCAGGCTCGTAAAGGTGCGGTTTTAGCCGTCGGTACTTGCCATGACGGCGAAGACATCAAATCGACGGGTAGCAAGTCCAGAGCCTGGGGATGACCCGCAACCCTCGTGGTTCGGAACGCGCTGCTACTCTTCGCCCATAAAGGGATAGCGGTAGTCGGTGGGAGGTACAAAGGTCTCCTTGATCGAGCGCTGGGATGTCCAACGCAGAAGGTTGAAGACCGAGCCAGCCTTGTCGTTGGTACCCGACGCTCGCGCGCCGCCAAAAGGCTGCTGGCCGACCACCGCGCCGGTCGGCTTGTCGTTGAGGTAGAAGTTGCCAGCCGCATGCCGCAAGGCCGCCGACATCTTGACGAGTGCCGCGCGGTCATCGGCAAAAACAGCGCCGGTGAGAGCGTACGGGCTGGTCGAGTCGCAAAGCTCGAGCGCAGCATCGAGCTCTGCGTCGTCGTAGACGAAAATGGTCAACACCGGCCCGAAAAGCTCTTCCTGCATGGTCTCATACAGGGGATCACTGGCGACGATCACCGTCGGCTCAATGAAGTAGCCGACGGAATCGTCGAAGCCGCCACCGCATAGGATCTCGGCATCGTCGGCAGACTTGGCACGCTCGATCGCGCCGGTGATCTTGCCGAAAGCGCGGCGATCGATCACCGCCGCCATGAAGTTCCGAAAGTCCATCGGCGACCCCATGTCGATCGAGCCGATCATTCCCTTCAGGCCAGCCGAAACTCGTGGCCACAGGGACTGCGGTATGTAGGCCCGTGACGCCGCCGAGCACTTCTGCCCTTGATATTCGAAACTACCCCGCACCAGAGCGACAACCAACGCGTCGACACTCGCTGACGGATGGGCGAAGACAAAATCTGTGCCACCGGTCTCACCGACGATCCGCGGATAGGAACGATACTCCCGGATATTCTGGCCGATGGTCTGCCACATCGACTGGAAGGTTCCGGTGGAGCCGGTAAAGTGAATCCCAGCCAGGTGAGGGCTTGCCAATACCGGATCGCCTACTGCCGCGCCCGGTCCAGGTACAAAATTGATAACTCCGTCCGGCAGCCCAGCGGCCTGCAGGAGCTTCATCAAGTAATAGCTCGACAGCACCGACGTCGACGCCGGTTTCCACAACGCGACATTGCCCATCAAAGCCGGAGCAGTAGGCAGATTGCCGGAGATCGAGGTGAAATTGAACGGCGCCACGGCGAACACAAAACCCTCGAGGGCGCGGTATTCCGACGTGTCCCAAAGACCGCTGACCGAGCCGGGCTGTTCGGTGTAGAGCTGGCGCATGTAAGACGTGTTGAAGCGCCAGAAGTCAATTAACTCACAGGCCGCATCGATCTCAGCCTGATACACCGTCTTCGATTGATTGAGCATGGTGGCAGCGTTGACCGTGTCACGCCACGGCCCGGCAAGCAGGTCCGCCGCCTTGAGGAAAACCGCGGCACGGTCCTCCCAGGCCATTTCCGACCAGCTCTTCCACGCCTCCTGCGACGCATCGATCGCCTGTTGGACTTCTTCACCACTCGCCTGATGAAACTCGGCGAGTACATGGCCGTGATCGTGTGGACAGACCGCTTCGGCGGTGCGACCCGTGCGGACCTCACGCCCACCGATAATGAGCGGGATCTCAACCTTCTCATTGAGCATCTCATCCAGACGCTTCTTGAGCGAGGCCTTCTCCACCGAGCCCGGGCCATAAGCGCGAACGGGCTCGTTGACGGGGGTCGGGATCTGAACGATTCCGTTGGGCATCTGGCTGAATCTCCTTATTTCTGGCGATCACTATTTCTAGGCGCCAGCACTTCTTGTGCACGAGCACCTTTTGTGCTTCTCGCCGCTGCCTTGAGCGGGACCTGCTTCAAGCTTTGAATGCTGTCCAACCGAAGACGACGAATCCGACGATCATGATCAATCCGCCAATCGGTGTGACAGCCCCGAGCCAGCGCGGACTTCCCAACGCCAGCAGCGCAACCGTACCGCTGAAAATCAAGCTACCGATGATCAGGCAGATCGCCGCCGCATCGAACCCTTGCCGGCTCTGCTGCCAAGCAGCCAACCCGCTGAAGACGATTCCGAAGCCGGCATACATGAAGTACCGTGCCGCGGTCTCCCACAGCGCCAACGCCTCAACGTCGAGACGTGCTTTGAGGCCGTGGGCGCCAAAAGCGCCTGCCACCACGGCCAAAGCGCACCACAACGCTCCCAAAGCGATCCAATTTTGGGCCATGCGAAACTGCCTAGAACTCGCTCAGGCGGCGGACGGAGGTCACTTGGGTACGATCGAGCACCAACTGGTCATGCTTCTTCCAGACTCCGAACTGCGCCGCCTTGTGGACATACTCGTCTTTCGAACGTCCACCGTCGCCGTCGCGATGCACGTCCACATCGAGCAAGATGACGCGGGCGTCATCCATATCGTCGCATCGCCCGACATAAATCTCGGGACCTGCGGTATCCACCACTACGGTAATGCCGTGGAGCTCACTCTTGTTCTGGTGAAAAGTGCCCATTACGTCGGCCTAGGTGCAGTGCTGATCGAACGCTTGGGTCAGGTCTTGCGCCAAATCTTCGAGGCTATGCCCCTCGATCCGGTGGCGCGGAATAAAGTGTACGAGCTCGCCGTCCTTGAACAACGCCATCGACGGACTCGACGGCGGGACCTCGGCAAAAGCGTTGCGCGCCTGCGCCGTCGCTTCTGAATCTTGGCCTGCGAACACGGTGCCGAGCCGATCCGGCGTCTTGTTGTGCGAGAGAGCGAGCCGTACCCCGGGGCGAGCCATGCCCGCAGCGCAGCCGCAGACCGAATTGATCACGAGCAACGCTGTGCCTTCGGTGTTACCGATCCAACGGTCGACATCATCGGCGTTCATCAGCTCCTCAAAGCCGACTGAGGTGAGCTCCTCGCGCATGGGTTTGACGAGTAGGGGGCTATACATTGTGAGATTCCTCCTGATTGACGAATTTGAAAAGCGGCCGAAACCGCTACGTCCGTATTCTACGCCACCCTGGGCTGGTGATCCACTCGTTCATAGACAGCGTCGGATCACCGGGCGGTGTTAAACTTCTGCCCAATGCGCCCCCGACTCTCTCTCTTTCATCTGTCTACCTTCGACGCTTAGCGCCGGGCAGGCTTCCTGAAGGATCACGTGTGTCGATCTCTAGCGACGATTTCCGCAACACGCTCAGCCTCTTCGCCTCCGGCGTCACCATCGTCACGGTCAAAGGTGGCGACGACGTCCACGGCTTGACCGTCTCGGCATTCACGTCGATCTCTCCGGAGCCGCCGCTGATCGCCGTAGTGATCGATCGTAGACACAGCGCCACTCAGCTAATCGAGCGTCCCGGAGCGGTTTTTGCGGTCAACATCCTGCGCCAAGATCAAGCCATGCTCTCCGACCGTTTCGCTTGGGTCAAAGAAGAAGACCGTTTTCTCGAGGGTGATTGGACCACTGCCAAAACCGGTGCGCCCATCCTGGCCAATGCTGCCGCCTGGCTCGACTGCACGCTACATTCCAGCTCCGCGGCCGGTACCCACAAAGTCTACATCGGAGAAGTCCAAGCGACCCAGGTACCGCAGCCCGACGCGGACCCCCTGGTTTATTGGAATCGCGCTTATCGCCGCTTACACAACAACGGCGACGGTAGCTGAGCAGGCCTGCCGAATTACCGGCGACGTAGCGAGACGCTACCGCTGAACGTGTCGATGGTGATGCGCCCATCTCCCTTGCCGAGCTCGAACTCAAGCCGGCGTCCGGGAGCGTAACGACTGGTGCGCTCAGCGGGCGGCCCCAGCTCGTTGTTGATCCTACCGCTGTGAGTCGCGACACGGAACCGGGCCGAAGTCGAAGACGGAAGTTGAAGCTCGATGCTGCCGCTATGACTCTCGGCTTCGATCTCGGCTCGTGAATCAAGGTCACCCACGAGCTCGATGCTACCCGAGACCGTCGACAGATCACCGCGGCGAATACCGTCGACCCGCAGCTCGAGCTCACCGCTGACCGTGCTGAGATCAACTTCCTGGGCAGTGCCACGCACCTGAACCCGGCCGCTCACCGATTCGGCATCGAGACGCTCGAACTCGCCCTCGACTTCAATCGAGCCGCTCACAGACTCGAGGTCTACCGCTTTTGATGAACTTTCGATCTCGATCGAGCCGCTCACCGATTCGATCGTCACGTCACCGTGGACATTCGTCACCTCGACTTCGGCGCTGACCACCTCGATATCCAGGCTGCTGCCCTCCGGCACCCGAATCTCGAGCCGGGCATTACCATCCCAGCCATGGCTGCGGCCGCGTAGCTCGACCTCGATATCCGTCACCCGGCCCGAACTGTCGATCACGAGCTCCTCGACCCCTCGGCCAAGATCACCGATCACCTCGACTTCGTTGCGGTTCCAGCCCGTCACCGTCACCGAGCCAGAAACGTTGCTTACCGTCACCAAACCATCGGGCCGCGCCGGGACGCGACGTTCGACCTCTGAGTCCGCCACCGCGGAGGCCGCAGGTATTAGAAGGCTAGCCGCCGCTATCAAGAAATGGAATCGAATTGCTGACATGACGTCTCCTTGTTCGTGGCAGCACACCTGCCGCCACACAGAATCTCCCGACCCCTCATATCTCCGAAGTCCTCAGCGCCAAGCGCTGCAGGAGATCAATTTCCGTACGATGCTGCGTCAACAGTAAATTTTCGAGCTGGTGGTTTCCCGGATCGACATGCATCGCCGCCCGCAGCTCGCGAATCGCCTGATCGATCACTTGGAGGTTGCGCTCGACGACTTCGCGGGTGACCGGTGACACGTCCTCACGACTGCTGTAGACCGCCGACCACAGGGATTCCTTGGCTCGCAGGTAATCCGCTTCTGCGAGCGCAAAATCGGCACGCCGCTCAATCGTCGCCAGCTCGGCCGCCTGCGCGATGGCCGCGGGATCAGATTTCAGACTGGCGTCCGAACCCTGCGGCTGGAGAGACGGCTGCACAAAATGTGTCAACACTCCTCCCAGAGTCATGAACAGCAATGCCGCTGCAACCTGCCGCAAATCCAACCAACCGACGCGACTCTTCTCTTCACGATGGGTCAGCCGAGACTCGATACCACCCCACAGATCTCGAGGCGGTTCGACCCCGCGCGGCAACGCCACAACCTCGCCGAGTAAATGCTCGAGGGATGTCAGCTGCTCACTGCAAGCTCGGCAGCCGTCCAGATGCTGACGGACCCGATCATGCTGCTCTTCCGTCAGCTGGCCGTCCACTAAATCGTCAAGCAAGGGCTCGATGTGACGGCAACTCGGTTCTTCGTCTCGCGTCGTGTTCATATCCCTTGTCTCACTCATGGCCCAGGGCCTTTCTCAACAACTTTCGCGCTCGGTGAAGCTGGGTCTTCGATGTCCCGACCGCCAGCCCCGTCATCTCGGCAATATCTTTATGTCGATGGCCTTCGATGTCATGCAGCACGAACACCGTTCGAGCTCCGGCCGGTAGCCCGGCGATCGCACGCTCCAAATCGACCGCTAGCCGCGGCTCGGGGTGCTTGCCACGCTCAGTTTGGATCACATCGCCGCGGCTCGTGACATCGGCAATCGCAACGACCCGCTCCCGATGGCGCCCCTTCGACCGCCAACACCCTAGCACCACATTGACCGTCAGCCGATGCAGCCAGGAAGAGAAGGCGCTTTGACCGCGGAAGGTATCCAGCTTCTCCCACGCCCGCACAAAGGCGTCTTGCGTCAACTCTTCCGCCTCTTGAGCGTTGCCGCTCATCCGCAGGCAGAGGGCATATACGCGCTCGGCATGCAGCCGGTAAAGAGCCTCGAAGGCTGCCACATCACCAGCTCGCGCCTTTTCCACCAGGCGCTCCGCAGCAGTCACTTGTGCTTGTATCTCCAATGTCTGGTTTGTCCTGTCCGAGCGAGCGTAACAGCCCTTGGGGTCACCCGCGGTACGCTTGGCCATCAAACCTGTGGGCAGCCCAAGCTGGCGGATCGGCGTTGCTTCACGGGTAGGCTGGACAGCAGTTTCCATCATCATGCCTCTTAGATACCACCCAGGGGCGTGGGGTTTGAATCCCCTATCAAGTCTCTCTGCCAAGCGTGTTATTCTTCATGAAACCGGCGAGCCAACCCAATCCACAAGAATCACAGCCCTGGAGAACGAGCCCATGTTCAGTCTCGACGCCCCCCGTTTAGCTCTGACGTTCGATGATGTGCTCCTGGTGCCCGGCCTGTCCGAGGTTCATCCCAATGACGTCCGTCTCGAAACCGAGGTCGTCCGCGGCATCAAGCTCAACGTGCCCTTACTCTCCGCCGCTATGGACACCGTCACCGAATCCGCACTGGCGATCGCCCTCGCCCAGGAAGGCGGCCTGGGGATTGTCCACAAGAATCTGAGTGTCGAGAAGCAGGCTGAAGAAGTCGACAAGGTCAAGCGGTCGGAGGCCGGCATGATCGTCGACCCGGTGACCATGCGCCCTCACCAGAAGATCAAGGAAGCCCTCGGGCTGATGGCCCGCTTCAAGATCTCCGGCGTGCCGGTGACCGACGAGGACGGCAAACTAGTAGGCATCCTCACCAACCGCGACCTGCGCTTCGAATCCAACAGCGAACGCCCGGTCAGCGCGCTCATGACCCGCGACAACCTGGTGACCGTAGCCCCAGGCACCACCCTGGAAGAAGCCAAAGCGCTGCTCCACCAGCACCGCATCGAGAAACTGCTGGTGGTCGAGGACGAACATCTCACCGGCCTGATCACGGTAAAAGACATCCAGAAGATGCTCGAGTACCCGAATGCCTGCAAAGACGGCCTCGGGCGGCTGCGAGTCGGTGGTGCCGTCGGCGCCAGTGGCGACTACCTCGACCGCGCCGCTGCTTTGCTCGACGCCAAGGCCGACATGCTGGTCCTCGACTCCTCTCACGCCCACAGCCGAGGCGTTCTCAACGCTCTCGAAACCTTGCGTGAGCGGTTTCCCGAAGCTCGCATCCTAGCCGGCAACGTCGCCACCGAGCAGGGCGCCCGCGACTTGGCGCAACGGGGCGCCGACGGCATCAAGGTCGGCATCGGACCGGGCTCGATCTGTACCACCCGCATCGTCACCGGTGCCGGTATGCCGCAGATCACTGCCATCGTCGACTGCGCCCGTGCCGCCGCCGAGGCGGGCATTCCCGTCGTCGCCGACGGTGGTATCAAATTCTCAGGTGACTTCACCAAAGCCATCGCCGCCGGCGCCCACAGCATCATGATCGGCTCGTTGTTCGCCGGGACCGAAGAGAGCCCGGGTGAGACCATCCTCTACCAGGGCCGCTCCTTCAAAGCCTACCGCGGCATGGGCTCCCTATCCGCCATGGCCCAAGGCAGCGCCGACCGCTACTTCCAGGAAGATGCACCCACCCTCGCCAAAATGGTGCCGGAAGGCATCGAAGGCATG
>JAJCXQ010000592.1 GCA_029263355.1 Acidobacteriota bacterium
TCGAGTCACAGCATGCAGCAAACAGTATACAGACTCCTGTCGAGGCGCCGGCAACCGCGACCGCCTCCGGTCATCGGATTTATTTTTTGAGGTGTTTTCCGTGAATTTCTCGCCAGGTATAACGAGGATTGTGGTCGAGTGCCGGGCGGTTGTTAGAAGCCTTCTCGGCTTGTGATCAACGTATTGAATAATCTTTTTTTCACGGGGACAACATGCCAATCAAGGCCACGGTCCAGTTCGGCTCGAGCTGAAACTTTACGCATCGTAATTTCGCCTTGAAAGGAACACCATGCACAAAAGAGTCCTCCCGTTCGCTCGTCCGGGGTATCGGTTTGTTACCCTTGCATTCCTACTGTTTGTTCTCGCCATGGCGATTCCGGCGCGCGCTGCGCTGACGCCGCCATCGGGTTGTCTGGAGTGTGGCAACTACGTTCGTTACGGTTACATCACTTCCGACCTCGCTGGCTGGACCCTCGATGAGGGAAGCTGGCAAGTCTCCAACCCGATCCTGGACCGCGCTGGCCAGCGCAACTCGGCTTGGCCAGTCGGCTTGAGCGGCGCCGGCATCGCGACGATGTACCAACAATTCGCGCTGCCGAGTCACATTCTCCGCAATATCGGGCCGCTGCCGCCTTATCGCTACTGGCTGCAGGTGTCGTATCGCAAGCAGAGCCGAAGAGCCGGCAGCTCGTCGTTCGATCTGATGGTCACCGACGGCGGCGGTGGTGTGCTCGCCTCCCACACCCTGCAGACGAATTCAACGGGTTGGAGCTCGGTGCTGCTGGAAGCGGACCTCAGCGGCGTTGGACCGGCGGACAATGACATGACCCTTTGGCTGACCGCTAACAGCAACAATCTGCTGATCGACGATGTCGGCTTTTGGGTGGAATATACGGACGACCGGGCCGGTTACTGCCTCGCTACCGGTCTGTCGGACGTCGGCCAGGCCGTCAAAGACCGCCTCGACGAGCTCACGGACAGCGGCGACAATTTCTTCTCGAGTCACACCCTGTGCAACAACCTGCCGGGGGAAGAGAACCCCTTCAACCGGGGATGGATCAACGACAATCCGGACGTGCGCTTCGCGCCGAACCAGGCGGACTCGCAAGCGTTTTACCAAGCGATCGCGGACGAGATGCGCCAGACCTCGTCGACCTTCGTGCTGTCGTCGCTGCACTTCGACCAAAGCCCCCTACCGTCGGGCTTGACCCTGGTCGAAACCTACCTTGCCCCCGCTCTGCGCGATCTGAGCGATCGTTTCGAGGGGGTGGCGCCGGAGTACTGGCCTTCGGTCCGTCTCATCACTTCCGACCGACTCGGTACCGTTGAAGTGTATCCCAGCGCGCAAGTGGTCTATGACGCACTGACCAGCGACTTCGGGCGCGCCGAGGCCCCCAACGTCGAAATCTCGGTGGCCGAGTTGGGAGAGATTCCGACCACCAGCTGGAATCACACCAAGATTGCGGTCCGTGACCGCCAGTTCGCCATCGTTGGTGGGCAGAATTGGGGACTAGGCTACGTTGAGCCCGAAGACGACGTCGTTGCACCGATCTACGACCTCAACGTTCGGCTGCAAGGAGACGCCGCGCGTGCCGCCGACCTGGTGTTCGAAAGGCTCTGGGCGCGGCGCAGCTCTTCCTTTTCGGAATGTGTCGGCACGTATTGCCTCACCGACTATCCGAGCTTCGCGAACGTTCCGGGCGTGGGTGATTATCGCCCGCTGAACGTCTTTGCACTCGGCCGCGGCCATACCACGGACAACCCGAGGGCGGAGAATCTCGATCAATCGGCGGACGAGGCGGTGCGTGCCGCCATCCTGTCGGCAGAGAGTCGTGTCGACAGCGTCCAACATCAGCTACAAGTCCCGATCAGTGGGTACTCTGAGTTCGTTTGGGGCACGATTTTCGAACGTATGCTGATCCAGCCGATCGAGGTCCGAGTCGTGATCTCGGATCCGTGGGGAGAAGGCTTTCCATTGGCCGTCGGGGTACAAGCCGCAGGCGTCGAGTCGATCTTCACTGATATCGCGGACCAGCTGGAATTGACCGAGGAGGAGATCTACGATGTCGCCTGCCGGCTCCATTTTGCGCCGTTTCGAGCGACCCCCGCCGATCCTCCCCTCGAGCTCAACAATCACAGCAAGTTCTGGATGGTCGACAACCAGGCGTTCTACGTCGGCTCGCAGAATTGGTACCCGAGTGCGATCGGGAGTACCGTCGTGGCGGATCTCAACGAATTCGGCTTCATGGTCGACGACGCCTCGTTCGCCCAAGAAATCAAGACGAGCTACTTCGATGTGCTGTGGCAAAACGCCGCGGCGGAAGTGGTGCCGTCGACCCTGCTGCCGGCGGGGTATGTCTGCCCGACCCTCGGCGGCGAGACGGAAGTCTGCGATGGCGTCGACAACGATCTCGATGATGCGATCGACGAAAACAATGTCTGCGGCTGCGTGGAGCGCAGCTACGACGGGAATACGTATGCATTTTGTGCCACCACCGTACCGTGGGACGATGCCAAGAGCGCCTGCCAGGCCCGTGACGCCAACCTGGTGAAGATCGAGGACGCGGCGGAGAATGCCTGGGTCGAGAGCCAAGGCGTGCCCCCGGATAGCTGGCTCGGGCTCAGCGATGGGGGGTTGGAAGGCTACTGGCGGTGGACCGACGGCAGTCTCGCCGACCAGATTTACACCAACTGGTCGACCTCCGAGCCCAATGGCAGCAGCAACGAGAACTGCGTCAACATGTCGTCTGGTGGTACCTGGAACGACCTGCCCTGCAGCTGGGACTTGCCGTTCATCTGCGAAGCGGCAGGGGCGACCGGGCAGCGAGCCTGCGCCACCGGCAACTTGGTCTACGACGACATTCAAGGCTGCCTCACGGGCCCGGTGAGGGTCCCGCTCGATCTCCTCGTCGAGGACGGTGTCGGCGGTTGGGATCCGGTCGGCACCGTGACACCGGACTTCTTTGGCCGTTTCTGTGTCAACCTCGACTGGGGTCCGACCTACCGCGTCGAGGCATTCGAGGAACAGTGTTTCGGCTATCGCCGACGCTGCGACGCGACCCTCCGGCGCCAGGACCCGGCGGCGATAGGCTTTTGTGGCGACAGCGATCCCGGGTGTGAAGACCTCGATGAAATCGACTTCTTCTGCGAGTCCTGACCCAGTAGGCCGATGAGAGTCGCATTTTTCACGGCCGGCACAACCGGTGCCGGCCACCTCGTTCGCGGGCTAGCGATCCAGCGCGGCCTCGAGCGGGCGGGCTTCGACGGGCAGTATCGAATGTTCGGGCCGACGCTACCGTTTGCCCTGGCCCAGAGCGACGTTTACGAGTCGGTGGAGATTCGCAGCGATCCGATGCTGCGCGACCCGGCGCGGGCGCCCGAGAGTGAGCTCGCTCATCAGCTGCGCCGCTTCCGCCCGGATCTACTGCTCGTCGATCTCTTCTGGGCGCCGCTACGCTGGATTTTACCGATCCTGGAGCTCGAAGCCTGGTTGCTCCTCAGAACCTGCCCCCCCAGCTGGTTGATCGGCCCGGCGCGGATCCCGTTCGACGACCGGCGCTTCGCCCGCATCATCGGCATCGAGCCGATCACCCATCGTGTTGTCCGCGAGTGGATCGACCCGGTGGTAATCGTCAACCATGACGAATGTCGATCACGGGCGGAGCTGCGACAGCGCTTCGACGTACCGGACGATCAACCTCTCGTCATCTCCACCCATGCCGGAAAGCCGGGGGAGGCCGCCACCCTCGAGGCTTGGCTGCCCAGGGATCATCATCTCGTGAATCTGAGCCTGTATGACGAGGCCCCGTTGTTCCCGGCTGCTGCCTGGCTAGGGGGCGCTGACGCTGTCATCTTGGGCGCCGGGTACAACGCGTTCTGGGAAGCTCGCTGGCTTGGCTACTTCCCACGCTCGACGTTCGTGTCCTTCCCACGCAAAATCGATGATCAAGCCTATCGTTTGCGTCGGTTCGCCGACTCTGCGATGCAGCGCAACGGCGCCGACACTCTGGCTCGGTGGATCCTCGAGTGACCGCTCTCAAGCCTGCTCACGATGTGTCCTGGATCTCCCGCGCCAGCCAGCGCCGCGCTACGCTCCAGCTGCGTTCAACGGTGGCTAGAGAAACCTCCAACACTTCAGCGATCTCGGGCAAAGTCAAGCCGCTGAAGTAACGCAACTCGACGACGCGGCTCTGGCGGGGGTCGATGGTTTCGAGGCGGGTCAGAGCCTCGTCGACCGCGAGAACCGTCACCAGATCGAGTCCCCGGTTTGTCGGCACCGCGATGGCCTCGTCGAGCGGCAGCTTGGCGGCGCCGCCGCCACGTTTGGTGGTCCGCCGGCTGCGGGCGTGATCAACCAGGATCTGGCGCATCAAACGCGCCGCGAAGGCGAAGAAGCTGGTGCGGTTCTCGAGCTC
>JAJCXQ010000593.1 GCA_029263355.1 Acidobacteriota bacterium
TGCCCCAAACGGCGGCGCAAGCCGACCACTTTTAACCCGAGGAGGGCCCCCACATCGACTCGCTCAGGCTACTGGTCGCTTTGCGTCGGAATGGGTGGTCGGAATCGTCGGAATACGCAACGATTTCGCACTTAGCAAGTACGAGATCACCCGGGCGCAGTTTGCGCAGTTTGCGCAGCGATCACGGCGCAACTGGCGAAGTTGTATTCACTGGACCCGATTGAAGTATGAGGAATATGACAGATCGACGAGTTGGGGGTTCGATCCACCATTTAAACAGACGGAGAACGATCCAGTGAAGAGTTGGCTGGATCCAGGATACAAACAGACAGACAACGAACCTGTGGCTTGTGTGAGCTGGGAGGATGCTCTGAATTACGTTGAATGGCTGAGTAAAGAAACGGGGCACGAGTACTTCATCCCCAGCGAAGCGCAGTGGGAATATGCGGCACGAGCCAGCACAACGACCGTGTGGTATTTCGGAAATAAGACGCGAGATATTCTCGATTTTGCAAATACAGCTGCTATATCTTTAGGCAGCAAAGATAGGTTCCGGTTCACGTCCCCGGTGGGAGTTTTTGCTCCCAATACTTTCGGCTTGTACGATCTAGTTGTCAAACCCGCCGCGCGCGTTGGCGTCATTGACCATGAGGCGGCAGATTTCCTAGAGGGCCGCGTGGCCCGCCAGTCACTCATCGATCTCTTCATCGGTGAGCATGTTCGTGGGCCCGTTTGAGCAGA
This sequence comes from Acidobacteriota bacterium, assembly GCA_029263355.1. GTDB lineage: Bacteria > Acidobacteriota > Thermoanaerobaculia > Multivoradales > J023 > JAAELT01. The sequence goes on from JAJCXQ010000593.1 coordinate 742, forward strand.
GCAGGAAGATGGCGCCGGCGCGCCTTCGAGAACCTCTTCGCCTCCGGCACCGGCAGGCATCCCGGCTGCGGGATCACATCTACCCCCGGCACTTGCGGCGAGGGCGATGCTGCGGCCGTATGCTCGCCTGGCATGTACGGTCCAGGGGGAGATCGCTTCAAGCCACCCGAGTCGATCTACGGCGGACAGGTGATCTACACTTGAGTGATGACTGAGTTGACCCAAGCTATCGACGACCTGCTGCCAAAGATCCGCTCGCTCATCGCCTCGGCGCGCGATGCCGCTGCGCGCAGTGTCAATACTCTGCAAGTGCTAACCAACTTCGAAATCGGCCGCCTGATCGTCGAGCACGAGCAGGAGGGCGCTGAACGTGCAGTGTACGGGAAAGCCTTGATGCAGGAGCTTGCTACCTCGCTGACGGGCGAGTTCGGCCGAGGCTTCTCCCGCCGCAACCTCGAATACATGCGGAAGTTCTACCTGACTTACCGCGATCGGGAGCCACAGATTGCGCAGACGGTTTCTGCGCAATTGCCGATGGCACCGAGCGACCAGACGCCGCCGGCGCTGGAAGCAGCCGAGAAAACGCAGACATCGTCTGCGTTTTTCACCCTGAGCTGGTCACACTACGTGTTCCTGATCTCGATCGAGAATCCTGACGAGCGCTCTTTCTACGAGATCGAGGCGTCGGCCGGCTGGACTCTGGCGGAGCTCAAGCGGCAGTTCAACTCCGGTCTCTACGAACGACTGGCGCTGAGCCGGGACCAAGAAGCGATCCGCGATCTGGCCCACGAGGGGCAAATCGTTGCCGAGCCAAAGGATGTGCTGAAGAATCCATACGTGCTCGAATTCCTCGGCCTCGAGGAGAGACCGAGCTACTCCGAGTCAGACCTCGAATCCGCCATCATCGACAAGCTCGAGAACTTCCTGCTCGAGCTCGGCAAGGGGTTTCTCTTCGAGGCACGTCAGAAGCGATTCACCTTCGACGAGGAGCACTTCTTCGTCGATCTCGTATTCTACAACCGTCTGCTTCGCTGCTACGTGCTGATCGATTTGAAGATCGGCAAGCTGAGCCATCAGGATCTGGGCCAGATGCAGATGTACGTGAACTACTTCGATCGCTATGTGAAGACGGCGGAGGAGAGGCCTACGGTCGGCATCATCCTGTGCAAGAAGAAGCATGAGGCACTGGTAGAGATCACTTTGCCCGAGGACTCGTCGATCTATGCGTCCGAGTATCAGCTGTATCTACCGTCAAAAGAGAAGCTACGCCAGAAACTCCTGGATTGGGCGCAGGAGGGGACGGAGTGACAATGCCAGGCGCGCCTGAGTCCTGGTGACCGAGTCGTCCTCGGTGAACACCTCCTGCCATGGCCCGAAGCGTGCTAGCACCTGGGACGGTTCAAGGGGTACTCTTGGGGAAGCACTCGCCAACAACCAACCACTGCCTACCAAACGGGCCAACACTCAAGTTACTGCACTGACGGTGGTTAACCATTGCGGCGTGTTGTGGCCTGTTGGGGTAGTCTCCCTTTCAGGGCGGGGGATTTTTTGGGGCGTCTAACCCGGGGCTCACGCAGTGTCGCTAAAGCTCCGCAGCGCCAGCCCCGGGCTATACGATGACGCCCTTCCAGGGCGGGATCTCGGCGCTTCAAGGCCTTAGACCTCGTCGGTTTGAGACCGGGCCTCCGGCAGCTCCATCCAGGCGCTCTGGAACCCGTCAAAGCGCTGACCGTTGATTCAGCGGAGGCTTTTTGAGCGCCTGCTACTCTCTATCAGGCGGCGGGTGCCGACGTTGACCCCAGCCGAGATGGGTCTGCAGGCGGAGCTCTTCGTCGCGTGCTATATGTCGCCTCGCGGCTGAAGAACGTTGACCTCGACGAAGGCTAAAGCCGGCATTCGGTATGGGCAGTTCTTGGGCGTCTTTTCCGAGGCTGCGCAGGTAGCTTCGGGAACGAATCTTACGGACGATCCAAGTGTATCCCTCGACAACCGCGAAGATCACGAACATCAGAACAAAGAGACCGACTATGGCGTCGAAGAGATCGAGTTTCATCCTCTGTACCTCGCCAGTGAGAGATCCTCTATGGAGGACCTACGCGTCAATTCCTCAGTTTATTCGCTCCTCCACCTAGTGACAGCCACGAAGCGCCGAGAAGTAGACGTCCTCCAAGTCGGCGGACCTGCCAGAGGTTGGTCCCCCTCAAAGTGCCACCCGATCCACTCGAAGGGGTGATCGAGGGCCACTCGCCGCTTTCTCGATCTACCTGGACCGCTTCAAATCCAATTGGGCTTTGAAAAAGACTCCGACATCGGTTGCGAGC
>JAJCXQ010000594.1 GCA_029263355.1 Acidobacteriota bacterium
AACAGCGGTGATCGGTTGAGAGCCCTCTCGGGCTGCAGAGCGTCGACGACCGCTTCAAAGGGCACGTCCTGGTGGCTGAAGGCTTCCAGACTGGTCGTGCGAACACGGCCTACGAGTTGGCGAAAACTAGGGTCGGCATGACCGTCGACTCGCACCACTAGAGTGTTGACGAAGAGACCGATCAGCTCCTCGGTCTCGGCGTGATTGCGGTTGGCGATTGGGGTTCCGAGCGCTAAATCGGTAACCTGAGCATGGCGATGCAGCACAGTGCTCCAGGTTGCCGCGAGAATCATGAACAAGGTGCTGTCACAGTCACGGCTGAGCTGTTGGAGCCTCTTCGTCCATGCTGCAGGGAGTTGTCTTCGTAGCTCGGCGCTGCGCGAAGTCTGCACTGACGGTCGCGGTCGATCGGTTGGCAGATCGAGGGAAGGCGGCAAGCCAGCTAGCCGCTGTCGCCAATAATCGAGCTCCGCTTCGAGGACCGCCCCCTGCATCCATCGGCGTTGCCAGACTGCGAAGTCTGCGTACTGGATCGGCAATGTCGTCAGGGAAAGAGGTTGGTGGGTGGCCAGTGCGGTGTAGATCGAGGCCACTTCACGCACCAGCACCCCGATGGACCAGCCGTCGGAGATCACATGATGTTGGCTGAGCAGGAGTTGATGGCGGTGGGCGCTCAGGCGTACCAAGACGGTGCGCAACAGTGGTCCGTGGTGAAGGTCGAAGGGGCGCCGCCGCTCGTCGCGGCGCAACTGCTCGGCGGTTGTGTTGGTGTCGGCGGTCAAAGCGCTGAGGTCGACTACCGGCAATTGCCATCTGGCCGGCGCAGCGATGATCTGCACCGGTTGGTCGTCGATGACGTCGATTGTGGTGCGCAGCACCTCGTGACGCCGCACGATCTCGGTGAAGGCGAGCCGCAGACGTTCGACATCGAGCTCGCCTTCCACCGCCAGCGCCAAGCTCAGGTTATAGGCGAGATCTCCCGGCTGTAGCTGATCGAGCACCCACATTCGTTGTTGGGCGAAGGACAGCGGTGGCGGCTCGGGTGAGGTGCGCCGGGTTGGTTGTGGGGTCGGCAGCTGCGGCCCTGTTGGCTGCGGCTCTGTTGGCTGCGGCCCTGTTGGCTCGGTCGCGGGACTGGTGGTCGTCAGTAGAGCCGCTTGCGCAGCGATGGTTGTTGCTTCGAACAACTGATCCATGACCAGCTCAGTGTGTAGGCTGCGACGGATACGTGAGGCGAGGCGTGTGGCGAGTAGCGAGTGGCCGCCAAGATCGAAGAAATCGTCGTGTACGCCGACCTCCTGCAGCCCGAGTAGCTGCTGCCAGATCTTGGCCAGAGTTTGCTCGGTGGCGTTGCGAGGCGCCAGGAAAGGGGTCTGGAGATCGGGGCGTGCGTGACGACCGGCGACCGGTGCGCTGACGACGTTCTCGGTTGGCGCCGGGGCGTCTTCACCACCGACGGGCGTTGCAGATCCTTGGTCGAAGCCCGTTTCGCGGGCGATCGGGTGACCGAATTCGGCGGCCTCGATCCAGTAACGCTGGCGCTGGAAGGGATAGACGGGGAGCGGCAGTCGCTGGCGTCGTGAGGCGCCGTGAATGCGTTGCCAGTCGACGGTGACTCCGGCTAGCCAGAGCTTTCCGAGCGCTTCCGCCAGTTGACCAACATCGCTGGTTGGGTCTTTCGGACGCCGCATCGAAGCCACCGTCACGCGTCTTGACGGCGATCCCTGTTCATGAACTAGAGTTCCCACCGTCCGCCCGGGGCCCACTTCGAGCAACACGTCATCACCCGATGTGAGAAGCTCGCCGAGGCCCTCGCTGAATCGCACTGTACTGCGCAGCTGACGCGCCCAATACCAGGGGGTCGCTGCTTCGCCACCGAGCCAGCTGCCGCTGACGTTGGAGATCATCGGGAGCTGTGGCGCCTGCAACGGCATCGCGGCGAGCGCCGCCTGGAAGGGGGCTACCGCAGGTTCCATCATCGCCGAATGGAATGCGTGGGAGGTATGAAGCGTCTGGCAGTCGATGCCTTGCCGGTCGAGGCGCGCACCGAGTCGATCGATGGCCGATTGCGGGCCAGCGATCACCGCTAGCTCGGGGCCATTGACGGCTGCTAGCGACAGCTCGGCAGCGGCTGCGCGCACCAGGTTCTCGGCCTCCGAAGCCGGCAATGCGACACTCAGCATGGCGCCGCCGGGCATCGACTGCATCAGCTGTCCACGAGCAGCGACGAGAGCGAGAGCCTCCGCCAACGGCAAGACGCCAGCGAGACAGGCAGCGACGATCTCGCCGATCGAATGACCGATCATGGCTCGTGGCGCGATACCCCAGTCACGCCACTGTTCGGCAAGAGCGAATTCGATCACGAACAGTGCCGGCTGTGCCCAGCGGGTCTGGCGCAACTGTTCGGTTGCTGCCGCCAGATCGTCGTCAGGAAACAGCAGCGTGCGCAGGTCGAGCCCGAGATGTGGGGTCAGCAATTCACTGCAATGATCAATAATTCGGCGGAAGGTAGCCTCGGTATCGTAAAGCTCTCGCCCCATTTCGACGTGCTGGGTCCCTTGACCCGGGAAGAGAAAAGCTACGCTGCGATCACTAGCCGGCTGCACCTGCTCGAAGACTTGCGAGGGCTTCTCGCCGCGCAGCGCAGCGATCATGTCTTCGATCTTGTTGCCCACCACGATCCGCCGATGGTCGAAAACGTTGCGCCCTACCTGAAGGGTGTAGGCGACGTCAGCCAACTCGACGCGCGGATTGGCGGCCAGATAGTCGGCGAGATTGGCGGTCATTGCGTCGAGCGCCGGTCGGCTCTTGGCCGACAACGGCAACACTTGCCAGGCTCGCCCAAGGTCCGAAGGCGGCATCATCGGCGGTTCTTCGACGATGAGGTGGGCGTTGGTCCCACCCATTCCGAACGACGACACTCCGGCACGGCGCGGTGAGCCGTTGGCCGGCCAATCGCGGATCTCGTGGTTGACGTAGAACGGTGTTGAAGCGAAGTCGATCAAAGGATTGGGTTGCTCGAAATGCAGGCTCGGCGGCAACTTTTGGTGCTGCAAGGCGAGCACCGTCTTGATCAACCCGCTGACGCCAGCGGCAGCATCGAGGTGGCCGAGGTTGCTCTTCAGCGAGCCGATAGCACAAGACTCTGGCAGCCCACCGCCAAAAGCCTGACTCAGCGCAGCGATCTCGATCGGGTCGCCCAGCGCGGTTCCGGTGCCGTGGGTCTCGACATAGCCAATGCTCTCTGGACCGACATTAGCCATTCGTAAGGCGCTGGTGATCACCTCAGCTTGGCCGGTCACTGCTGGCGCCGTAAAACCGACTTTCGACGAGCCGTCGTTGTTGATCGCGAATCCTCGGATCACCGCCTGGATCGAGTCGCCGTCGGCCAAGGCGTCTTCGAACCGTTTGAGCGCCACGATTCCAACACCGCTGCCAGGCACCGTGCCTGCCGCAGCAGCGTCGAAGGGGCGGCAGTGCCCATCGGGGGATAGGATGCTGCCCTGTTCGTAGAGGTAGCCGGCGTGGACTGGAAGGCGCACACTGACGCCGCCAGCGAGAGCCAAGTCACACGCACCAGCCTGTAGGTTTTGGCAAGCCAAGACCACCGCGACCAGCGAGGTCGAGCAGGCGGTCTGGACGGTGAGACTCGGGCCTCGTAAATTGAGTTTGTAAGACACCCGGGTGGTGAGGAAGTCTTTTTCTCCACCCAACGTCTTGGCCAGTACGCCGACGTCTTCGAGCAGCTCGGGATGGGTTCTCAGGTAGTGCCACAGATAGCCGTTGGCACTGACGCCGCCGAAGACTCCGATGGCGCCGCGATAATGTTCGGGGCTGTAGCCGGCGGTTTCCAGAGTGTGCCAGGCGGTTTCCAGGAAGACTCGATGTTGAGGATCGGTGATTTCGGCTTCGAGGGCGTTGAAGCCGAAGAACTCCGCATCGAACAGATCGACATCCTCGAGGACGCCGGCCGCCGGAACGTAACCCGGTTGGCGGTGATGGCCGGACCGACGAACGATCGGATCGAGCTCGTCGTCGGTGAAATGGGAGATCGATTCGATACCGGCGCTGAGGTTGTTCCATAGCTCCGCTGGGCTAGCGGCTCCTGGGAAGCGTCCCTCCAGGCCGATCACGGCGATGGCGGGAGGGCTGGCAGGCGATCTAGCCGGTGTGGCGATCCCAAGTGGTACGACAAAGCTGGGTAGGTTGGGGGCAGGCGGTATTAGGGCTGGCGCACCAGAAACTGACTGCGCCGGAGCCTGGGCAGCCGCCGGTGTTGGTGACCGGTCGCCCGCGCCGAGCTCCTCGAGATGTAGGGTCAAGTCGGCCAGCTTCGGAAAACGGAATAGATCCGTCACCGACAAACGAGCCCCGGAACGAAACTCGTCGCCTAAGGCCTGCTGCAGCCTGCCATGCAACTCCACCAGCAGAAGTGAGTTGCCGCCAAGATCGAAGAAATTTTCGTCCCGTCCGACCCGGGCCCGACTGAGCACTTCACTCCACAACGCTGCAACCTTGGCTTCGAGATCGGAGCGCGGCGCATCATAACTCTCGTCGGCTTCCGCTAGCGCTTCTTCCGGGGTGGGCAGTTGGGAGCGATCAACTTTGCGGTTGATGTTGAGAGGTAAGCTTGTGAGCGGTACGATGGCCGTCGGCACCATGTAGTCCGGCAGCTCATCCGCCAATTCCAGGCGCAGAGCCCGCGGAGACAGGGCGCTGTCTGTGATCACCGCATAGGCGATCAGCCGACGGGATCGGGTACCGTTCGGCTCGTCGACCACGACGACGGCATCGGAAACAGATCGGTGGGCTCGTAGCACCGCTTCGACCTCTTCCGGCTCGATACGAAAGCCGCGGATTTTGACCTGGTGGTCGATCCGGCCGACGAACTCAATGACGCCATCGCGGCGTTGTTTGACTCGATCGCCGGTGCGGTAGAGACGATCCCCGGGCCGTTCGCCGTTCGGTTCTGGGATGAACTTCTCAGCGCTCAAAGCTGGTCTTTTTAGATAACCTCGAGCCAGGCCGTCGCCGGCCAAACACAGCTCGCCGGTGAGTCCGACCGGCAACGGGCGATGGTCGCGGTCCAAAACGTAGAGCCGGGTGTTGGCGAGCGGACCGCCGATCGGCACCGTGGTCGCGCCGTCGATCACATCGTCGACGGGCTGCCAAGTAGCGAACGTCGTACTCTCGGTGGGTCCATAGACATGCAATAGCCGCTTGGGCGGTCCGCATTGCAGGACTCGGCGGACCCACCCTGGATCTACCGCTTCGCCTCCGAAGAGTAGCGTTTGCAGGGTTGCGAAGGCGTTGGGGACTCGATCGGCGAATTGATTGAACAAAGCCGTGGTCAAGAACAGAATGCTGACCCGTCGGTGCGCGAGCTCGGCCGCGAAGTCGGTCAGCGCTAGGGCGAGCGAGGTCGGCAGGATGACCGTTGCTGCGCCGTTGAGCAGTGCCCCCCAGATCTCGAACGTGGCCGCATCGAAGGCGGCGTTGGCGGCCTGCGCCAACCGGTCTTCGGGGGTGATCGCGACGTAATTGGTTTCGCGCACCAGACGGATCACAGCTCGTTGGTCGACTGCTACGCCTTTGGGTCGCCCGGTCGATCCGGACGTGTAGATGACGTAGGCAAGATTCTCGGGCCGGCTGGAGAACCTCAGGTCGGTTGCCGGCCGGCTGGCGATCTCAGCCGAGTTGCGGCCAAGGCACAACACCGGCGGCGCTGTTGATGGCAGACGTGGCAACAAACCTTCGGCACTCACCACCAGGCTGGCGCCAGAGTCGTCGAGCAGCAGTGCCAGGCGTTTCGGCGGATGGCCCAGGTCGAGGGGCAGGTAGGCGCCGCCGGCTTTCAGCACTGCCAGCATGGCCACGACCATTTCCGGCGAACGTTCGAGGCCGAGGCCGACCAGCGACTCGCGGCCAACTCCCAGGCTTGCAAGCTGATGACCAAGCTGGTTCGCCCGCGAGTTGAGTTCGGCGTAGGTCAATTCTTGGTCGCCGGCAACCACCGCCGCCGCTCCCGGAGCTCGTTGCACCCAGGACGCGAACAATTCGGTGATCGTGGCGCCGCGTGGGTAGGGAGTCTCGGTGGCGTTCCACTTTTGGAGACACTGCTGGCGCTCGCTGGCGGTGAGCATCGAGATGTCTGGCAACGGCCGCTGCGGCGCCTCGACGAATCC
>JAJCXQ010000595.1 GCA_029263355.1 Acidobacteriota bacterium
GGTGTGGCCGGGAGTCTCGCGCGCCAGGTAGCTCCGCGCCAGGGCACGCAAATCTCCGATGACCAGTGGCATCAGCTTGTCGAGGGCTTGGCGATCACCAGAGCTCCAGGCATCGAGAAGCTCGGCGACTTGCCGCGCTACGGCATGCTTCATACCTGAGATTTTAACACTTCCCCTGGCAAGTCTGAGCGTTCGTATTGGCTTATACGTCGCGATCTGATCCTTGATGATCTAAAGGAACTATTTGCGTCGAGATGGGTATCGCGAGATGATCTTCGCTAATCCTCGACGATTGGAAAACAACATTCTAGTGTGCTGTGCGAAGGGTAGGACGACCCTTGTTTTTTTGATGGCCCAACCAACCCATAGAGTATCCCCATGCGGCGCCCTTCACCTCACGAGATCACCCAACTGCTCCGCGAGTGGCGTGGTGGCGACAACCGCGCTGAGGAAGAGTTGTGGCCGGTCATCTATCGAGAGCTCAGAAGCCTGGCGAGAAGCGTACTCCGCAAAGGCAGCAGTCATCAGCTGGGCGCCACAACTCTGGTACATGAAGCCTATCTCCGCCTCGTCGGCTCGACATCGACCATCGACTGGAACGATCGCGGACACTTCTTCGCCATCGCCGCGCGAGCCATGCGTTATGTACTTGTTGACGAAGCACGGCGACGGCTGACAATGAAACGCGAAGGCGAAGCGTCCAAAGCCGAGCTACCGGAACATATTGCTGACCCCACCGACCACCGACCCGAAGACATCTTGGCGGTTCACGAAGCCCTCTCCCGTCTGGCCAAGGTCAATCCTCGTCACGAGCAGCTGGTGGAAGCTCGCTACTTTGCCGGGCTGTCGGTGGAAGAAACGGCTGAAGCATTGAACGTCTCTCGGCCGACGGTGGTGCGCGATTGGCGAGCAGTGAGGACCTGGCTCTATGGCGAGCTCCAGCAACGGTAACCCTGGTCTCGATCCACCGGCTGCCAGCGTGAGCCCGCACGCGGGACCAGATGGAGGGCTTGTCGCGGAGCACGAGCTGCGGATCGACGAGATTGTCCTCAGTGCGGCTGGCCTCGAGACCAGCCAACGCGAAGACTTTTTTGATCGCCTCGCCAAGATCGAGCCCGATGCCGCCGACGAGGCGAAACGGCGCCTTAGCTGGGCTGGCGACCTCCCAACCACCTTTCTTGCGGTTCCTGCAGCCGAAGTTCTCGGCCCTTTGGATCAGCCCGTTGCGGTTGATCCGCAAAGCCTTTCGACAACCACCAGCGTCGAACGATACGAGATCCAAGAGCGCCTCGGCGAGGGTGGCATGGCGAAGGTATACAAGGCGTTCGACCGCCACCTCCGGCGTCCCGTTGCGCTCAAACTGCTCAAACGTGCAGACTCCAAAACATTGCAACGTTTTCTTCGCGAAGCGCAGACTCAAGCCCGCGTACGCCACGAGTACGTCCTCGGCGTTCACGAAACTGGCGACCTCGGCGGTCAGCCCTACATTGCCATGCATTATGTCGACGGCCCGACGTTATTGGCGGCCCGTGACGAAACTTCTCTCGATCAAAAAGTCCGGCTAATGGCACAGGTTGCCGAAGGGTTGCACGCAGCACACCGCGAGGGCTTGGTACACCGCGACGTGAAGCCATCGAATATCCTCGTCGAGAAGACTCCAGACGGCAAGCTAAAACCCTGGGTGGCTGATTTTGGAATCGCCATGGTGATCGACGGAGGTTCCATCTGGAGCGCCACGCACGCCGGTACGCCCTACTACATCGCACCCGAAAGACTCAGCGAAGACCGCGACGTTGACGTTCGCAGCGACGTATACAGCCTGGGGGTCACTCTTTATCAGTTTCTCAGCGGCGAGCTACCTTTCGACCATCCGAGCCTCGGCGAATTGTTGCGCCAGGTACGAGAAGACCCGCCGACGCCACTCCGAGTACGTGACCCGTCCCTACCGGCCGAGCTCGAGGCCGTCATCATGAAATGCCTAGCAAAACAACCGGAGCAGCGTTATCCATCGGCGCGCGCATTGGCCAACGACCTTTGGCGTTTTCTCGACGGTGAAGTGGTCGAAGCGCACGGCTCGACGTTCACTTACCGACTCAAACGGTCGGCGCGCAAACGCACACTCCTACCAGCAGCGCTGATCATTACAGGGCTCTTGGTCGCCTTGCTCTCTACCATCGCCGTGTCCTCGACAAGGCGAGCCAAACGCGTCGCAACCGAAGCGGTGACCGCACTCGATAGTCTGGCGCTGCTTTACCAAGAACAAGGACGGTTCGCGGAAGCAGAGTCATTACATGTCCGCAACCTTGCGATTCGAGAAGAGCACTTGGGCAAGGACCACCCCAGCATTGCTCAAGCACTGATCAATTTCTCGACCCTGTTAATCCAACAGGGTAAGTATGCTGACGCTGAGGAGAGGGTCCGCCACGCCCTGAAGATCCTGTCGCGGGTCTTGCCGGAAGGGCATTGGCGGCGTGCCTATGCCGAAAGTGTTCTCGGCGCAAGCCTCACCGGACTTGGCCAATTCGAGGAAGCGGAGACCCTGCTGCTCGCCAGCATCTCGACATTCCGTGAGCAAAAAGGCCTCACATCGTCGTACACTCGCCAAGCAACCGAACACCTTGCCCACTTGTACGAAGCGTGGGAGCGAAACGATCGTGCTGCCGAAGTTCGGACCCTATTGCGCGCCGCCTCGAGCACCAACGACTCATGAGATCGCTGAACATTGCACTGCTGGGGAGCCGCGGCATCCCGGGAAACTACGGCGGCTACGAGACACTGATGGAAGAGGTCTCCGTCCGTCTGCACGATCTTGGCCACCAAGTTACCGTCTACTGCCGCACGCACTACACGCCTCGAGGCAAACGCCAACACCGCGGCGTGCGCCTCGTCAATCTCCCAACCCTACGCACCAAATACCTTGATACACCGGTACACACCTGCCTCTCCTGCTTCCATGCTCTGGGGCAAGGATATGACGTCGCCTTGTTGGTCAACTCGGCCAATGCCATCTTCATACCACTCCTGCGTCTCAGCGGAACACCGACCGCGCTTCACGTTGACGGGATCGAAAAGCGACGCGCCAAGTGGGGTCCCCTCGGACGCTGGGTCTACGCCCTGTCTGAACGTCTGGCCTGTATCCTGCCGCAAGCCTTGGTAACCGACGCCGCGGTGATCCATGACCACTATCTGGATCGTTACGGAGTAGATTCGTCACTGATCACCTATGGCGTCGAACCACGAGCGCCCGAGAATGCGACAATCTTGGATCGCCTCGGCCTTCGCCCTCGGGGCTATTTCCTCTACGTCAGTCGCTTCGAGCCGGAGAACAATCCCCATCGTGTGGTCGAAGCCTACCGTCGGGTCGGCGGCGACACGCCGTTGGTCATGGTAGGCGACGCCCCCTACGCTGAGCGCTTCATCGCCGATCTGCGACACCGGGCGGACCCCCGCGTGATGTTTCCAGGAAGCATCTATGGTGATGGCTATCGAGAGCTGCAAGCCAATGCGCTAGCCTACGTCCACGCGACCGAGGTCGGCGGCACCCACCCGGCGCTGGTCGAGGCTATGGGCTACGGCAACTGCCTGCTGGTCAATGATGCGCCAGAGAATCGCGAGGTGGTGGACCAATGCGGCTTGTTCTTTCGCGCCGAAGAACCCGCCACCCTCACCGCGCTCTTCGAGGCTGTTTTGAAAGACTCGGAAGAAACGACACGGCTCGGACAGGCCGCCGCTCAGCGCGCCGTTGATCGCTATTCTTGGAATACTGTGACCCATCAATACGTCAAGCTCTTCCAGAGACTGGCCGGGCGAACAAACGAACCAGGCTGACGACTCGTATTATGTTTCAATAGCATTCAAGAGCCTTCGAAACTCGGCGCCACGATGACGCTAAACTATGATCAACCCTCGTTATGATCGGCACACACATCAGCTTTTGGACGCCATTCGGCTTTACTTCAACTTTGAGCGCCCACTTGATGTCGTCTTCTAACAGACCGAAAATCGAGCGGGTGGAGTCTTCGCGATGAGTCTTTTCGATCGATTTCGCTCCCGGCGCCAAGATGGCCCTCTGAGTCCCGATGGCCAGCTTTGGAGCAATCTGTGGCTCGACCAACGCAATGCCGACCGCCAAATTGCCAAGCGGCTGCGGAAAGGCAAGATCGACAAAAAGCGAGCTCAACAGCTGCGACAATATGCCGAGCGGGGCTACTCGACGCTCTCACTCGATCTCGACGAGACGATCTACGCTCAGTTGGACGAAGACGTCGAACGGCTGTGGAAAGAGCGTCCGGCCAACGTCGCCTACGCTTACCACAGCCTGTTGACGCCCTTCTCGCAAGCCGTTGGCGAACATCGTCAGCCGTCCTGTCGAATCGCCGACCTCCATAGCTCGTCTGAAGCCGCGCTGAGCCTGTATCTACACCGCCAAATCTTCGACCTTATTGACGAGATCTTCGGTGAACCGTCGGTAGCGACTCAGTCGCTTTACTTCGAATGGGGTAGTCAACAGGGCCTACATCGTGATCCTGTTTATGTCCAGATGACTCCACCCAGCCATTTGGCAGCCGCTTGGATCGCACTCGAAGATATCGGCCCGGACTGCGGCCCACTGATCTACGTTCCACGCTCACACAGACTACCTTATTATCTGTATGAGCCTGATCGTTATACGTTCGACCACTCGGTCGACAGTCAAGAGGCCCTCGAAGCAGCGCAGGAATGGGACCAACAACACTATATCGACGCCGGATTGGAGCCCGAGCCGCTGACCTGCAAACGCGGCGATGTCTTGATATGGCACCACTCTCTGCTCCATGGCGGCTCTTATCCCACCGACCCCGTTCTGACGCGCAAGAGCTTCGTCGTGCACTTCACGAGCTTGGCGTCGATGGCAATGGTCAGGAACAGCTATCTGTCTCCGACCGGCGAACCGGAGGTTCTGTCCTCCGACCAATTGCTGCAACGCGATGGCTGTCGCGGCTTCGACAGCCCACTCAACGTACGAGCCCAACAGGTTGGACTCAGCCAGCCGGCTATCGGGGCCACCGCCAGCTAGGAACAGACCTACGGGTTGGTGGACTGAAATGCTGAAAGAACAATCGAAACCGTTGGTCGTCGGGATTTTCGCTTTCGACCTGGCATTGGTGGCGGCATCGTTCTTTCTCGCCTTCTGGATCCGCGCCAACTGGCTACCCGTCCTCTTCCCAGCATCGATCTCGTCGTTCTATCCACTGAGCACCTACCTACCCCTGCTGCCCTATGTCTTGTTGATCTGGGGAATACTGCTCCTGGCCTCGGGTTGCTACCGCTCCCATCGCACCGTTCCCCTGGGGGAAGAAGCGTGGACCATCCTGCGAGTTTGCGCCACCGCATTGGCAGTTCTCGCTTTGGGTATCTATGCGTTGCGCCTCGACACCAAGCTCCTGGGCAACGACGAATTCAGCCGCATCTGGGTGCTGCTCGTCGCTGGCCTAACATGCCTGTTGTTGATCACCGAGAAGCTCGCGATCCGAACCCTCTCGCGTTATGTCCGCTGGCGTGGTTACAACTACCGAACCGTATTGATCGTCGGCACTCACGAAGGTGCGGTCGCCCTCGCAGATTCGATCCTCGACCACCGTTATTGGGGATTTCGAATTCTGGGATTTATCACCTCCGACAAGACGACGCCTGGCAAAGCCACCTCGCCCGCTGACCAGATACCTCCTCGGTATCGACTGCTGGGGGCGATGGAGGACATCCTCTCGATCGTCGAAGAGAAGCACGTTGACGATGTCGTGTTTTGCGTCAATCGTCATGACCTCGACCGCATGGAGGATCTGTTCCTCGCTCTCCACGAGCAAGGCATACGGACACGATTCGCGCTCAATCTCTTTCCGCATACCAAGGCCAGGACACACTACGAAGACCTCGATGGCGTGCCCCTACTCACGTTCTCCACGACCCCAGAACGCCCGATTCCCCTCGCTCTGAAACGCCTGCTCGACATTGCAACCTCAATCGTGCTGCTGATCCTTGGTTTGCCGGTTGTCCTGGGCATCACTTTGGGTATCAAGCTCACCGGCCGCGGCGCCGTCCTCTATCGGCAGACGCGCTGCGGACTGAACGGTCGCAAGTTCACACTCTACAAATTTCGCACCATGATTTCGGGCGCCGAGGCCCAGCAAGGCGAGCTGCTGCACTTGAACGAAATGAACGGCCCGGTCTTCAAGCTCAAGGACGATCCCCGAGTCACCTGGATCGGCCGTTTCTTGCGCCGCTTCTCCCTCGACGAGTTGCCCCAACTATGGAACGTCTTGCGCGGCGATATGAGCCTCGTCGGGCCACGTCCTCCGATTCCCGACGAAGTCGCTCGTTACCAGCGCTGGCA
>JAJCXQ010000596.1 GCA_029263355.1 Acidobacteriota bacterium
AATTTCTCGGCGCCGAGGTCGAAACCAAATCCGGCCTCGGTAATCGTCCAATCGGCGTGAGCCATCGCCATTTTTGTGGCGATCACGGAGTTGCAGCCGTGGGCGATATTGGCGAACGGCCCACCGTGAACAAAGGCGGGAACTCCCTCGCCGGTTTGGACAAGATTTGGACGCATGGCGTCTTTGAGCAGGATCATCATCGCACCGACAGCTTTGAGGTCGCCAGCAGTCACCGGTTTCTTGTCTCGATCAAGAGCCACTAGAATTCGGCTCAGGCGTTTGCGCAGATCCTCTTCATCTTCCGCTAGGCACAACGTCGCCATCACCTCCGAGGCGGGGGTGATGTCGAATCCGGTTTCCCGCGGCATACCCTCGCCGAGTCCGCCAAGTCCAACAACGACATGCCGCAACGCACGATCGTTGAGATCAATCACCCGACGCCACAGCGTCTGGCGCTGTTCGATATTCAGCGAATTGTCGTGGTGAAGGTGATTGTCGAGCAGTGCCGCCAACAGATTGTTGGCACTGGTAATGGCATGGAAATCGCCGGTGAAGTGCAGGTTGATATCGACCCGAGGTACCAAGATGGCTTTCCCGCCGCCGGTTGCTCCGCCTTTCATCCCGAAAATTGGTCCCAGGGAAGGTTCCCGCAGCGCTAAGCAAACCCGTTCCCCCAGCTTGGCGAAACCTTGGGCCAACCCGATCGAAGTTGTTGTTTTGCCTTCGCCAGCGTCGGTAGGAGTGATCGCTGAGACCAGCACCAGCTTCCCGGAGGGGCGGCCCGACTCACGGGCCCGCAACCGGACCTTGGCTTTGTCGTAACCGTAAGGGATCAGGTGCTCGGGTGAGATGTCGAGACCAGCGGCGACATCGATGATCGGGCGAATTAGCTCGGAGCTTCCCATGCATGCTCTCCTGAGGACGCGGGTGAACGTTCTTGGGCTTCGGACGTGAGTAGAGGACAGAAGATGGTCCGTGGAGCGAGCGGATCAGGGACACAGGTGCGGAGCCTGGCTCAGTTACCTTGGCGCTCAAGCTCTCTGGCTCGTTTGAGGAAACGATCGATGGTTTCTTGACGACGGGCGGGATTCAAGGGCATGCCGGTGCCACGCAGACTGCTGTCGAAATCCGTCACCAGGCTATTGAGCTCGGTGAGGGCGTCAGTTGCCCGCTGACACGAATCCTGAGGACAGTTGCACTCACTCTCGGCGTCGTAGATCAGCCCTTTGAGGCTCTCAGTGAACCTGGCCCAAGAATCCATGTCGATCGGGGGCTTGGAGTAATCACGGAGGCCTCGATGGAAGCGCTCACTGGCTCTTTCGGCGGCCTTCACACATCGTCCTTGACCAAGAGATGCCGCGCCGCGGTTCAGACCTGATCCCAAGTCACCAGCGCCGTCGCCAATACGCTCGACCAATCCGGGACCTTCGGTGAAGGCAAAGTAGGCGAGCCCAATGATGACAACCCACTTGATAATTTTACCCATGGCCCCGCGACGTTATCACAGCCGCATCATAGGGACAGCTTGCCGGTTGGGCGCTTTGCCTATTTCAAGTACCATCGCTCGGTACCTGTGGATTGGGGCTACCGCGAACCTGTATTTGGAAATAAAATGATATGCTTGTATAAATACAGGGCGCTGTCCGGCCTGTTGACAAACGGACCTACATGGAACCCAGAACTGAGGAGAAGACCCATGAGAACGAGAGTCCTTCTTGCGATGTTAGCGATGGTGATGTCTCTTGGTACCACCGTGATGGCTGATGAGAGCAGCTGGACGGGGGAGGTTGTCGACTTGGCGTGTTATGTCGCCAATGGCGCCCATGGCAGCGATCACGCGGGGTGTGCAAAATCGTGTGTCAAGAACGGGCAACCGATGGGGCTGTTGACCGACGATGGCACGCTGGTCTTACTGGCTGCGGATCACAAGGACGGCGAGCCGTTCGAGCAGCTAAAAGACCATGCCGGAGACAAGGTCGAAGTGATGGGCTCGTTGGCGGAGAAGGACGGCATGAAGATCGTCACCGTGACCGGTTCCAAAGCTGCCTCCTAGCTAGCTAGATCCCATCCAAGAACACCGAGTGTCCGGTCGCCCCCCTGTGGACTGCGCGCGCAGCTGCGTAACTCGCCTCGGCACCTCAGTGTCCGCCAACCTCATTGGTTACAATAGTTTAGAGAGCTAGACTCTGTTCTCTTGCTCATACATACTCGCCGCGTGCTCGCTCCACAGGGGCCTCCCTGGGAGGCGAGAAACGGGTTTCTGGATGGACTCTAGCTAGCTAGGAACCGTTCGGAAACAGTTCGGAGCTCCGTTTGGTGCGTCGCTTCCTACCAATAACGCTGGCGATTCTGCTCGCCTTGCTGATCGTCGCGCTGCCTGCGGGGCGTTGGTTTTTGTGGCGATGGGAGCTCAATCCCGTCTTGCGGGGTCGACAGCTCGCTGAAAGCTACGGTTGCGTTAGCTGTCATGTCCCCTACCGAGGTGTCGAGATACCGAATCCCGGCAGCCGGTGGGGGAGCGTGCCGCGCTTTCAGTCTGGCAATTTCATGATGTACGGGGAAGCACGCCAGGATATCGAAGAGTTCATTCGTTTCGGCGCCCCTCGAGCATGGCTCGATGATCCGGCTGTCGTCGAGAGATTACGCAACCAAAGTGTCCGGATGCCGGCGTTTGATGATGTCCTTTCGGACAGCGAGATCTCTGATCTTGTTGCCTACGCCAGTGCGATGGAAGGTGTTGACCTTGTCGGCGGTGATGCAGTGGCTGCTGGTCGCAACTTGGCTCGCCAGCAGGGCTGCCTGTCGTGTCATGGCGTCGAAGGATCTGGCGGCTTACCTAATCCAGGCTCTCTCGGTGGTTTCATACCTGGATTTGTTGGAGTCAATTTTGCCGATATGGTCTTGGATGAAGCGGAGTTTCGTGAATGGGTGTTCGACGGAACGAGCTCACGCCTGGCGAAAAATCCCGTCGTCCGTCATTTTTGGCAGCGTCAGGCGATGTCCATGCCGAGCTATCGCGACACGCTCGACGAGCGGCAGGTCGCCGAGATCTGGAATTGGATCCAGGCGCTTCGGCAGTCAACATCAGACGCGGGCTGATGGCATATCCAGTAAGATCACCTGCAATAGGAGGATCGTATGCCCCATCGTTACCCGCAGGAAGCGGTGACCCGAGACGGTCGCCGGCTGCTGATTCGTCCGTTTCAGCGTACCGATAGCGAGGCGCTGTTCGATCTATTTCAACGACTCCCCGAGGCCAATCGGCGTTTCGACTGGAACCGGATCGACGATCATGGCTTTATCGAAAGCTGGGCCCAAAACCTGGACTATGACCAGGTGTTTCCCGTCATCGCCTTGGACGGATCGCGTATCGTAGCGGAGGTTACGCTCGAGCGTCATCAGCGCGGCCCACTGAGGTTGGTAGGACGCATTCATTGGTTGCTGGATCCCGCCTTCCGTGGCGTCGGCCTGGGAACACTGCTGGTCAACCACTTCATCACCGCTGCCCGTCTACGCGGGCTGCGACACCTGACTTGCATGCTGATTTCGGATCTCGAGGCTGACGCCGTGCAAGTACTCGAGGGGCTTGGCTTTGAGTCCCATGCGTTTGCTGCCTACGGGACTGATC
>JAJCXQ010000597.1 GCA_029263355.1 Acidobacteriota bacterium
AAGTCAGACCACGCTGAGAACGGTTCTTTTCCTCCAACTCTGCGTTACGAAATCTCTAGAGATCACCAATATCCATGCGATTTCAAGCCTTGATTTGGCAAAAAATTCCTCGCTCTCAGCGCGGAGCACTTTCACCACGGCCTGCTGAGCCAAACACCGATCCGAGCAGCATCCTAAGAGCTTCATAGTAGATACAAGTACGAAACCAACCGAACACGAATATGACATTCCCAAGCCAGCGGCAGACGACTGATTCGACCATAGCGAGCGGCCCTTCGATTCAGCAACCCAGAGCCCTAGCGGCCCAACCCTCTAGGAATGCTGGCAAATTGCTGCAGGAACCCCTCAACATCCTCCTGGTCGAAGACAACAAAGATCATGCCGAACTGATTGCACGCAGTTTCGATGATCAAACACTCGCGGCGATCACTCACGTTTCAGACGGCGAAACGGCTCTCGACTATCTTTTTCGTCGCGAGCCCTACAATGATGATGACGAATGGCCGATGCCTCAGATGGTGCTGCTCGATCTCAGGCTGCCCAAGGTCGACGGCCTCGACGTGCTTCACCGACTGCGATCGTCGGGCCAATTCGATGACATTCCGGTTGTCATCCTGACGACTTCACACGCCGAGGCTGATGTCGAGCAGGCGTACCACTGGCACGTCAACAGCTATCTGGTCAAACCTCTCGACTTCGATGACTTCTCTCGCCTGATGACGGATCTCGGTGACTATTGGCTGAGATGGAATCGTTATCCATGGCAGTCGACAAGATCATGACTCCGCTCGAGAGCGAAGCCACCGCGTTGACCAAACGACTCTCCGCTCCCAAGGTCCTGCTAGTAGAGGACGAAAAGGCCCATGCAGAGCTGATCAGCCGTGGTTTCGAAGCGGGCGGCGGCCAGATGACGCTGACCGTGGTCCACAGTCTGCAGGAAGCGCGAGAAGCGATGGCGGACTCGCCGCCGGATGTTGTTGTCACCGACCTCAACCTACCCGATGGCAAGGGCACCGACCTGCTGCAGGGCGAAGAGGATGATTCAGTTCCCATCGTTGTCATTACCGGCCACGGCGACGAACAGAAGGCCGCGGCGGCGATCAAGGCCGGCGCCTTGCAGTATGTCGTCAAGTCGGACTCCACATTGGCCGAGATGCCACGAATCGCAATGGGGGCGATACGGGAATGGAGTGGTCTTGTCGACAAGAAACGAGCTGAAGCAGCGTTGCGCTCCAGTGAACAGCGTTATCGGTCGCTCTATGACGAAAGCCCATCGATGTGCTTCACCGTTGACCGTCACGGCACCGTCCTGACGGTAAACCACTTCGCGTCCGAGCAACTCGGTTTCGGCGTCGGGGAGATTATCGGTAAGCCGCTGGTCGATTTGTACGCGATGGAACAGGCCGGCGGCCTCGATCAGCTCAAGTCGTGCTTCGCGGAGCCCGACCATGTCCACCGCTGGGAAGTCCGCTGTCGACGGCATGGTGCTTCGCCGATCTGGATGCGAGCTACCGCACGAGTGGCCAACGATGTCGACGGTGAGCCTCTGGCACTTATCGTTTGCGACGACATCACCGAAACCCGGCACAAGTCGGAACGGCTCGCATACCAAGTCAGCCATGACCCTCTTACCGGCCTGCTCAATCGTTCGGAGTTCGAGCAACGCCTCGAGAAGCTGCATCAGAACGCGAAAAGCACCGGGACAGTACATGTGCTGCTGTTTCTCGATCTCGACCGCTTCAAGACCATTAACGACAACTGCGGCCACCAGGCAGGTGACGAATTGCTGCGTCAGCTCGCCGGCCTGCTGGGATCAAAGGTCAGGCAGCGCGATACTCTTGCCCGGATAGGAGGCGACGAATTCGGTGTCCTGGTCGAGCACTGTCAGGTTAAAGACGCGCTGCGGGTTGCCCACACCCTACGGCAACTGGTGGAAGAGTTTCGATTCGTGTGGATCGACAAAAGCTTCTCGATCGGAGTCAGCATCGGATTAGTACCGATCACCGAAACCAGTGAAAGCGGAGCTGAACTCTTGGCAGCAGCGGATGCTGCTTGTTATGCCGCCAAAGATCGAGGACGGAACTGGATCCATGTCTACCACGAAGACATCGCCGAAACCGAGAAGAAGGACCGTGAACGCCCCTGGAGTTCACGCATTCAAAACGCACTGGAAGACGATCGGTTTCGGCTCTACTACCAGCCCATTGCGCCGTTGGATGGTTCGTCCGACCGAGGCGAATGTTACGAGTTGCTCGTTCGGATGCTGGACCAGCGGCACCACCCGGTGCTACCGGGGGCTTTCCTACCAGCGGCCGAGCGCTACAGCCTGAGTGTCCAGGTGGATCAGTGGGTGGTCTCGACGGCCCTTCGCTGGCTCGCTGATCATCGCGATCATCTCGAGCGACTCGACACCTGCTCGATCAACCTCTCCGGTCAATCGATCACCAACCCAAGATTCGCTCAGTTCATCGTCGATGAACTACGCCACACCGGTGTCTCACCACAAAAGATTTGCTTCGAGATCCCTGAGACCGTAGCGCTGGTCAATCTGTCGAGCGTGACCGGCTTCACCTCGGTGCTCAGAGAGAAAGGCTGCCAGTTCGCTCTCGATGATTTCGGCAGCGGCCTGTCCTCCTTCTCATGTCTGCGAAGCTTGGCGGTGGACTACATCAAGATTGACGGGTTGTTCGTGCGGGACATCCTCGAAGACCCGATGCATCTGGCGATCGTCAAGTCCATCAACGAGATTGGCCAGCTAGTCGGTAAGAAGACGGTCGCAGAATCCGTCGAGAGCCGGGCGGTGCTGGAGCGGCTCCAAGAGATGGGCTTCGACTACGCCCAAGGTTACTACGTGGGGCGCCCCCAGCCACGACAAGCGGTGCAAGTGAGAGCCACGGCTTGAACAATTCGACTGTCTTATCGTAAAATTGCCATGAGCGATCAATCACAAGTGGCGTTCCCGTCAGTCGGCGGGACCCTCTCATATTTGTGGGGAGGGATCGCTCAGCGGCAGATGACGTTCCCTCCAATCCAACTTGGAAGGGATAACTATGTCACACGCCCAAGATGCCTGGGCATCTCAGAGACGCCGAGTTCTGACGGTTGATGATGACCCGACCATTCGGGAGATCGTAAAGGTAGCTCTCGAGGCGGCGGACTTCGAAGTATGGCCTACTGAGTCCGGGCAACAAGCACTCGAGTACCTCGAAACCCGAGGACTTCCTCATCTCGCGATTGTCGACATCAAGATGCCCGGCATGTCCGGTTTGCAGCTTGCTGCGAAAATACAAGAGTTCATCGACCTACCGATCATCATGCTGACCGCGGTCGACAACACCCATACCGAGGTCCACGCGATTAACCAGCTGGCTGAAGATTACGTGACCAAACCGTTCACGCCAGAGGTGTTGATCGCGAGGGTTCACAACTTGCTGCGAAGGATTACCGACTTCTCCTATGCCAGCGAGCCCAAGATCAAAATCGACCAGAGATTGTCAATCGAGTTCGCACGCCAAATCGCCTATATCGATGGTGAACCGATTGATCTCACCCCAACCGAGACCTAGTTGCTCTACATCCTCATGCGCAGCGCCGGCCAAACGCTGCTGACTGAATATATTCTCCAACGCCTGTGGCCCAGGGTCGAAGTCTTCGTAGACGCTCTT
>JAJCXQ010000598.1 GCA_029263355.1 Acidobacteriota bacterium
AGACCGGCCCATTCGCCGGGGCGTGGCGGACCAACATCGAGCCACGCACCGGCACCATTGAAGGGGTCCTCACCAGAATCTGTGGGCGAATAGGGTTCAGTTGTGCCACCTCGGCCTCTGAGGACCTGATTCAACGTGGACACGAGAGTCGTTGCATTTGCTGTGGCATCCACACGGCTGGGAAAATCTGGATCCTGCCACCTTTGCAGCGAATGCAAAGACCGTCGTGGTCGATGAATGGGGCCTCGACGGTATCGACCTGTCGTAAAGCGGGTAGCCGCCGCCATCGCCCCGTTTTATCTGAGTGAACTGGGCCCCTCGGCAACACGACAGGGTGGCGCTGCACGACAGAGTGGCGCTGCGCTATGCGTCAAAGTGATGGGCGCGGTACTTCATTTCGATCGACAATACGGAGGAGCACCCTGTCAGCGTGGTGTAACTGATTGGGATCATTAGAGATCTGTCGGTGGCCAGGGACTTGCATTAGAGCTTGTATGGCTCCAGGTGAGCGGCTCGAGATCGCGTCCGCTCTTAGGGGTCTCATCACCCCTCGGCGGAGATCGGAAAAACAGACATGAGATACGACACCGGACTTTCGAAACTTGCCCTTGCGTTGTTCCTTTTTTTTGCGCCCACCGTCGCCACCGCACAGGCTGAGGTCGCCGAGATGCCGATGAATGCTCACGCCAAGCGCTACGGAGGCGGCTGGAACTGCGATCGGGGATACCAAAAGGTCGATCAGTCATGCGTGGCCGTCGAGGTGCCTCCGAATGCCCATCTGGACTCCTTCGGCAACGGCTGGGAGTGCGGCCGAGGTTACCGGAAGCTCAGAGATGCCTGTGCAGCAATCGAAGTACCCCCCGGTGCCTTCTTGAATTCCCGCGGTCGCGGCTGGAGGTGCGCACGAGGCTACCAAGAGGTCAAACAGACATGCGTCGAGGTCAAGTTACCGGCCAACGCATTTCTGGTCGATTCTTTGGCGCGCAGTTGGGAGTGTGAACGAGGCTATCGAGCGGTCAACGGGGCTTGCACCTTGGTCGCAGTACCCTCGAACGCTTACCTGGATTCTCGTGGGCACGATTGGAACTGCGGACGCGGCTACATTCGATCAAAACAGTCCTGTGTGGCGGTCACGGTGCCGGCGGAAGGCTATCTCGACGCTTCTGGCGATGGCTGGAAGTGCCTGCGGGGTTTCCACCGAAGCGATAACTCGTGCGTGCCGGTTGAAGTGCCTGACGATGCTTATCTCGACTCTTCGGGACGCGATTGGGAGTGCGAGCGGCATTTCATGAGAGACGGTCCGTTGTGCGCGACCCTGGTCATACCAGCGAACGCTCACATCAGCCGCTCTGGAAACGACTGGACCTGCAAACTTGGTTATCGTCGGCAAGGAGAAACGTGTGCTTCGAGCGAAAGCTAAACAACCTCACCCTGGGCTGGAACAGGATCTTCGAGAGAGATTCGACTCGACGATGTCGATCATCCCAGGGAACGTGATCGACAGTGTCGTCTCCGAGAGGCTGTCCACGGAGGGCAATTCAGCCCCCAAGGCCGGAAGGCTCTTGGATTTGCTCAGGGACGACTCTCCGATCGCTAAATGGCGCCAGACGAGTCGAGACGAACAAGACGTTCAGCCCGTGAAGGCGACCTCGCCGCGAACCGCTGTTGGACAAGAACGTCTGGCAACCGCAGTCGTCTACTGCGAGGCGAACTTCGGCGCCATCGACGGCAAGACCGCCAACGGGCTGGTCCGTCACTCGGAGAAGTACGAGATTCTCTCGATCATCGACAGCGAACAGGTTGGCCTCGATGCCGGCACGGTGCTCGGCGACGAACCGAGAGGCATTCCCATCGTCCGCGACCTCGCCGAGGCACTAGCCCACGCCGGAAGTCTACCCGGACACTTCATCTTCGGGATGGCGCCAGCGAGTGGCATGCTGTCGATCCATGAGCGCGGCCTCGTGCTCGAGGCGATAACACTCGGAATGAACATCGTGTGCGGTCTTCATGAGTTCTTGAACGACGACTCGGAAATGGCAGCGGCGGCTGCCGCGATGAACGTACAGATCCTCGACGTCCGAAGGCCCCGCGCCAAGAAGGACTTGCGGATGTTCAGCGGCCGTATCGCCGAGGTCACCTGTCCGCGCATCGCCGTGCTCGGCACCGACTGTGCCATCGGCAAGCGCACCACCGCCACGATACTGACTCGCGCCCTCAACGATCGCGGCGTCAAGGCGGTGCTGGTCGGCACCGGCCAGACCGGCTTGATCCAGGGAGCCCGCTACGGCCTCGCCCTCGACGCCGTGCCATCGCAGTTCTGTTCGGGTGAGATGGAAGCCGCCGTTGTCGAAGCATTCGAAGGCGAGAACCCAGACGTTATCGTCATCGAAGGGCAGGGCGCGTTGAGTCACCCCGCCTACTCGACCTCGTCGTTTATCTTGCGGGGAAGCTGCCCCGATGGCGTGGTGCTGCAGCACGCACCGGGCCGGACTCATCGCTGTGACTTCGAGCAAATGGCGATGCCGACGCCAGCATCCGAGATCCACCTCATCGAGACTTTTTCGGACACCAAGGTCATCGGCCTTACGATCAACCATGAGAACATGACCGAAGTCGAGGTCTCAGCGGCCATCATGCTGTATGAGTGCGAGCTCGGCATCCCCGTCACCGATGCGCTGACCCGGTCACCGGATCGGCTAGTCGACATGGTATTTGCGGCGTTCCCTCAGCTTGCCGCGCAGCCGGTCGCCTGCGCGGGATGACCGCGCCACGACTGGAGGTCGACCTCGACAAGATTCAGCACAACGCCCACACCCTGGTTGAGCGGTTGGCTGTCCGCGGCATCTCGGTCACCGGCGTCACCAAGGCGACTCTCGGCTCACCCGAGATCGCTGGCGCATTGCTGAGGGCCGGGGTGAGTGCTCTCGGCGACTCCCGGATCGAGAACATCGAAGCGCTGCGCCGGGCGCGGGTACCGGCGTCGATGACTCTGCTGCGTACTCCAATGCCCAGTCAGGCGGCGCGGGTGGTGGCTCACGCTGACGCCAGCTTCAACACTGAGCTAGACGTCATCAGTCAGCTCTCGGCCGCGGCGCAGGAGTCGAGACGGACCCACGGGATCGTGCTCATGGTCGAGCTTGGAGATCTCCGTGAAGGCATCATGCCCGGCGATCTCGAGGACACCGTGCGTCAAGTGCTTCTTTTCCCCAGTATCGCCTTGTTGGGCATCGGCGCCAACCTCGCTTGCCGCAACGGCGTGTCCCCCGACTCCAGGAATATGTCTGAGCTCTCCACGCTCGCGGACAGAGTCGAGGCGAGGTTCGGCCTCGCCATGGGAGTCGTGTCCGGCGGTAATTCGGCAAATCTCGACTGGGCCATCAGCGGCGCAGACACCGGACGGATCAACCAGCTGCGCCTGGGTGAATCGATCCTGCTCGGTCGGGAAACTCTGCATCGCCAACCTATCGACGGCCTCCATACCGACGCCGTGACTCTCGTGGTCGAGGTGATCGAGTCGAAGGTCAAACCGTCAATGCCATGGGGTGAAACCGGGGAGAACGCGTTCGGGGAGACGGCGATCGCCACCGATCGAGGCCCCATCTCGCAGACGATCCTCGCTGTCGGGCGTCAGGACACCGATCCAGACGGCCTCCATCCGCCGCCAGGAATCAAGATCCTCGGCGCCAGCAGTGACCACCTCGTCACGGACTCCGGCAGCGTCCTTTGCGCTGGTACCGAAGTCACGTTCCAGCTTGACTATAGCGCCCTGCTTCGTTCGATGACATCACCCTTCATTACCAAAGTCATGAAGGGGCAGAGTGGGGACGGACCGACGGTGGGTAGCGGCGCTCCTTGGGCAATCGACCGCAACAATGGACTCAGCTGTCTGGATCGCGAACCGACGCTAGAAGGTGTACAACATGCAATTTGACTTCGTGAACGTCGTAGCTTTTGGTGTTTTGGCCTTCGTAGCGTTCCTCCTGTACCGACGCAATCGCGCCACCGCTGCCGACGAAGAAGAAGACAATCTTGCTGTCGATCAACAGCGAGACGTACTTCGGGCCATCAAATCGATGAAGAAAGACCGGGAGTCATGATGACTGGAAGTCATACCATGTTGCCGTCGCCGTATCGTTTGAGCTTACGGTAAAGCGTCGCCGAGCCGATCCGGAGCTGCTCGGCGGTGCGCGTCCGGTTTCCGTCGTTGAGCTTCAGCGCCGCCAGGATGTACTCTCTTTCGACCTCCTCGAGCGATTGCACGTTTTGTCCTGTGGGCAATGGCCTGGGAAGAGCCTGGCGGACTTCCTCCGGCAGGTCGTCGAGATCCACTCGGCTTTCGCGTCCGAGGGCGACGGCGCGCTCCATAGCGTTCTCGAGCTCACGCACGTTGCCGGGCCAGTCGTAACGCAGGAGCTGATCGGCGGTCTGGGAGGTGAGGCCTGAAATCTCGCGAGCCATCCGAACCGCTGCCTCCGCGAGCAACAGGCGGGCGAGCGGCAAGATGTCGTCGCGGCGATCGCGAAGGGGTGGAACGTTGAGCTCCACGACCTTGAGTCGGTAATAGAGGTCCTGTCGGAAACGTCCTTCGGCGATCCCCTCGGCCAGGTCGCGATTGGTGGCGGCGAGGACGCGCACGTTCACCGGCCGGCTCCTGTTCTCCCCGACGCGACGGATCTCCCGCTCCTGGAGTACCCGCAGGAGCTTGACCTGCATGCCTGGAGAGACCTCGCCGATCTCATCGAGCAGCAATGTGCCGCGATTTGCGGCTTCGAACAGTCCGGGCCGATCCGAAACCGCGCCGGTGAAGGCGCCGCGGGTGTGCCCGAAAAGCTCACTCTCGAGGAGCGTCTCGGTGATGGCGCCACAGTTGACGGCGATGAATGGCCCGGCCGCTCGCGTCGATTCGTCGTGGATAAACCGCGCGATGCGCTCCTTTCCGACCCCGCTCTCGCCGGTGATGAGCACGGTAGCGTCAACTTTTGCCACCCGGCGGGCCAAGTCGATGACGTGTTGCATCCTCGGGCTCTGGGCGACGATCCCCAGTGGCTCCTCGATGTCGCGTACCACGTGGACCAACGATCGACGGTGTACACGGAGTTTCTCTTCCGTAGCCTTCAGGGTCGCCATGACCCTGCTGAGTGAAACATCGAGAGACTCTTCGAGACGCCCCGAGTCGAAGAACGCCAACTCCTCGGCGTGTTCATTTCCCCACTCTTCGCGGGTGCGAGCTATGAGGTGACACCCTGCATCACCCTGGCCTAGGCAGCGATCTTCGAGGACGTAAATCTCTTCACCAGCGGTGTGGCTGACGTAGCCACTCATCAGCCCACAAATAGTCCAACATACCCCCGAGTCAGAACGGCCAAAGTGCAGTAGATGCTGCTCCGCTTCATAGGAGGCCAGCAGCATCGCGCCCTTCTTGCTGAGCGGGTCGTCACTTCCTGGCTGAGCGCGGAAGAGCCCCTCGAGAGTGTAGAGGCGGGGGCCGGCTCGGCGCCATTCCTCCGGGCTCGCCCACTCGAATTCCTTGTGCATGGCCGCCGCCATGCGCCAACCGTGGGCAAAGCCGAATTGGGTGAGTACTGCGCGGGCAGCGGTCAGGCCAAAATTCTCGACCAGATACTGGCGCAAGAGCCCCATCGCCACGGCGTCGAGCAAAAGCGCCCGCTGGCCGGCGAAACGAATCACGCCACCTTCCGGATCTAGCTCCAGGAGCTCCTCATGGTGCAGATCCTTGACGAGCATCGCGGTCTCCCTCAGATTGAATATACGTTACATCATTTTGATCGAGTTTGCCACAAACCAAACCGTTGGCGCACCGCAGACAGGGAGAAAAAGCGACAACTCAATGTGGCGCGGAATTTGCTCCATGTTCTGTGAAGCCAGTTCCAAAACATGGGGCTGCAACAACGAGCGGAAGCGCTCTTTAGCACTGGCGGCGGCGAGTCCGCCTCCCCTCCAGCACAGACGCTGGCCAGGAAACGAGTCCATGATCAATCTCCGCAGGGCCGAAGAGCGCCATCACGATCGAAGTTCCGAGCAGGAGTCCTGGCTGACGTTCTTTCCGCACGACCGCGCGTTCGTCGGTGGTTTCTCCACCCTCGAGACCCTTGACGAGGGCCGACTGTCGCCGTGCGGAGGTTTGCGCCGTCCCGATCACGATGCCGAGACCGTGACCTACGTTCGCGAGGGCGCGGTCGCCTGGCAGGACTCGATGGAAAACTCGGGGGTCGTCCAGGAGGGGGTCGTCCAGGCGGGCGAGTTTCGACGCATGACCCGCGGGCGCGGCAGTCGCCACCGCGAGACCAACGCGTCTCATAAGGAATCGGCGCACGTCTTCCAGGTCGGGCTGCGCTCAGCGCCGGCGAACCCCAGGCCCAGCCCTGAGCAGAAGCGCTTCGGTGCGGCGGAGCGCCGGGGCAGGCTGTGTATCGTCGGCTCGTCCGATGGTCGAGAGGGGTCGCTCCGCCTCCACCACGACGCGTCGATGTACTCCGCTCTGCTGGCTCCCGGAAAGCACGTGGTCCACGAGATTCTTCCCGGCCGGAGTGCTTGGCTCCACTTGGTGCAGGGAGAGGCGACGCTCGGTGACTTTGTCTTGGCTACCGGCGACGGCGCTGGGGTGAGTGCGGAGCGCACGGTGTCGCTGACGGCTCAGGAAGAGACCGAGATCCTGCTTTTCGACCTCCGCGAATCGCTGCCCAGGCTGATGAGTGAGAGCTCCTTCCGACGTCAAGATCATGAAGAACCCAGGCAAGCACATTACTTACCACGGGGACGCCAGCGACATTTCAGAGTCGTTCCCTCAACTGTCGACAAACAATGCACCAAGGAGATAACAAAGATGAACATTCGCCCGCTACATGATCGTGTGCTGGCTCAACGTATCGAAATCGGAGAACAGGTAAGCGGCGGGATCATCATCCCAGACTCCGCCAAGGAGCAGCCCCAGGAGGCCGAAGTCACCGCCGTCGGCCCGGGCAAGGTGAACGACGACGGCTCGCGCTCAGTGATGGATGTCGCGGTCGGCGATCGGATCCTGATCGGCAAATATGCCGGTAGTGAGATCAAGGTCGACGACAAAGACCTTGTGATTCTGCGCGAAGACGAGATCTTCGCCATCGTCGAGCACTGAACATCCCAAGATTCCAACCTACGTCAAGACAAGGAACCCATATGTCCAAACAGATTACCTACCATGAGGATGCGCGTAAGGCGATCCTTCGTGGCGTCAACAAGCTCACGGATGCGGTCAAAGTGACCCTTGGCCCCAAGGGGCGCAACGTCATCATCGAGAAAAGCTACGGAGCTCCGACCATCACCAAGGACGGCGTTACCGTCGCCAGGGAGATCGAGCTCCCGGATCCGATCGAAAACATGGGCGCCCAGATGGTGCGGGAGGTCGCTTCCAAGACCTCCGATGTCGCTGGCGATGGCACCACTACCGCTACGGTACTTGCCATGGCGATCTTTCGCGAGGGCGCCAAGAACGTCACCGCTGGCGCCAATCCGATGGCGATCAAACGTGGTATCGAACTCGCCGTCAAGTCGGCGACCGAGGCGATCGACGCGCTCGCCAAGCCGGTTGAGGGCGAGGGTATCGCCCAGGTCGGCTCGATCAGCGCCAATGGCGATCCAGAGATCGGCGGCCTGATCGCCGAGGCAATGGAGAAAGTCGGCAAAGACGGCGTGATCACTGTCGAAGAGGCCAAGGGGCTCGACACCACCCTCGAAGTGGTCGAGGGTATGCAGTTCGACCGCGGCTACCTCTCGCCATATTTTGTGACGGACGCCGAGCGTATGGAGGTGGTGCTCGAGGACTGCAAAATCCTGCTCCACGAGAAGAAGATCAGCTCGATGAAGGATCTACTTCCGGTTCTCGAGGCGACCGCCAAGCAGGGCGCGCCGCTGTTGATCCTCGCCGAGGACATCGAGGGCGAGGCCCTGGCTACCCTGGTGGTCAACAAGCTGCGCGGCACCCTCAACATCGCCGCGATCAAGGCGCCGGGCTTCGGCGACCGCCGCAAGGCGATGCTCGAGG
>JAJCXQ010000599.1 GCA_029263355.1 Acidobacteriota bacterium
TCATAAGATATCGTGCTTCCCGTGCATGTTTGAGCCGCCTGGACACGACGAGCGCTTGATGCAGGCCGGCCGCGCAGAGGATCAATCCAGCCCAACAGATACACTTGCCTCCGAAATACCCTGGTTACGACGCAAGCGCCCGATTTCCATGCAAACCCCTGATCGATGGCCACCTGATGGCCGGATACCAAGCCGCAAGCGAGCTGGCTTTCTCGCTCTCCTCGTCACCGGCTTGCTAGCGGCGACAGCGAGCCAAGGCCTCGATCCTCGCAAGGCGATTACGCAGCTCAGTCATATTTCCTGGCAAACTGATGAAGGGCTGCCACAGAACACCGTTCGCGCCGTCGCCCAGACCCCGGACGGCTATCTCTGGATCGGAACCCAGGCAGGGCTGGTCCGCTTCGACGGTGCGCAGTTCAAAGTCTACGACCGCAGGACAGATGGCGCAGTCTTCAAGAACGATCACATCTACACTCTCGCGATCGACACGGCAGGAGACTTGTGGATCGGCACCAACGGCGGCGGTCTGATTCGGCGGCGAGAGGGTCTGTTCGAGCTCTTCGAGGAACGTCACGGTTTACCCTCCGGCCGCATTACTGCTTTGGCGCCAGCCGCTGACGGTTCTTTGTGGATCGGCACCTATGGCGGAGGCATCGCGCGACTCGAAGGCCGACGTATCGATGTTTTCGGCCTGGACGAAGGTCTTTCCCACCCGGTCGTCTTCGACCTCGACCTCGATACCGCGGGCGACCTGTGGATCGGTACATTCGGTGGTGGCCTGAATCGCCTGCGAGACGGCACGTTCGAGAGCTTCACGACCACCGACGGCTTGGTGAACAACTATGTCTGGGCGGTTCACCCGGGACGTGAAGGAGACCTCTGGATCGGCACCAACGGAGGTCTTCAGCGCCGCCTGCGGGACGGCACGTTCGAGAGCTTCACTACCTCCGATGGGCTGTCCCACAATCGGGTGATCTCCCTCTTGGAAGATCGCGACGGCGCCCTCTGGGCAGGAACCTACGGAGGTGGATTGAACCGTTGGTTCGACGGTACGTTCACTCACCTGGATCAACGCCAAGGCCTGTCCAGCGACTACATATGGACGCTCTATCAAGACCACGAGGGGACCCTGTGGGCGGGTACCCTGGGAGGCGGCTTGAACCAGCTGAAGGACGGCCCCTTCACCACCTACAGCACCGACGAAGGGCTGGCGTCTGCATTACCCAGCTGCTTCTTCGAAGAACCCGACGGAGCGTTATGGATCGGCACTCGCTCCAACGGCCTGAATCGTTTTTCAGACGGCGAGTTCGAGCATCACACCACCGCCACCGGCCTCTCTAGCAATAACATCTGGACTCTGGCCGGTGATCGCCAAGGTGTTCTCTGGGTCGGCACTACCGGCGGCGGCATCAGTCGCTGGCATGGCGATCGTTGGAGTCATCTGACCACCCAAGACGGCCTTGCCGACGACTCCGTCTTCGCTCTCGCTGAAGACCGCCACGGCGCTCTGTGGATCGGCACCAACAAAGGCCTCAATCGCTACGATCACGGCCGTTTCGAATATTTTTCCGATGCCGACGGACTGGCCAGCAACCAGGTGCGGACGTTCCTCGAAGATCGTCGAGGTCATCTGTGGATCGGCACCACCGGCGGTATCAGTCGTTTCGATGGTGAGTCCTTCCAGACTTTCTCGACTGCCGACGGGCTATCGAGCAACAACGTCTGGTCGATCTACGAAGACAAAGACGACAACGGCGTACTCTGGCTCGCCACCTCCGGCGGCGGCCTCAACCGGCTCGTGGACGGCAGCATCACCGTCTTCTCCACCCGCGAGGGTCTTTTCGACAACGATCTCACTACGGTTCTCGAGGATCACGCCGGCTACCTATGGTTGGGCTCCAGCCGCGGCGCCTTTCGGGTCGCCAAGCAGAACCTGCTCGAAGCAGCGGCCGACCGCACTCTCCCCCTCGACCTGGTTGCATACGGCCATCGTGACGGTATGAAGACCGGCGAGTGTTATGGCGGTGATCCCGCCGGCATCCGCACCCGAGACGGCAGGCTCTGGTTTTCGACCCTCGACGGAGTGGCGGTGGTCGATCCCGCCAGCATCGAGATTGTTCCAGCACCGAACGTCCTCCTCGAGGAAATCTTGGTGGACGGCACCCAACTCGCACAACAGCCCACTCCCTTGCCACCGGACGGCAAACTCTACGAGTTTCACTTCACCGCGCCGACACTCCTCGTGCCGGGTAAGATCCGTCTCCGCTACCGCCTGCTGGGATTTGACGACAAGTGGATACCATCAGGCCAAGCGCGCAAGGCGAGCTACAACAATCTCGATCCGGGCCAATACACCTTCACCGCTATGGCCAGCGACGAGCACGGCCGGTGGACCGGCACATCATCGAGTTTCGACTTCACGATTCGGCCCGCCTTCCATCAAACCCTGACGTTCTATCTCCTTTGCGGCATTGCGGTAACCCTGGCTGGGTATGGCCTGAATCGTCTGCAAGTGCAGAGTCTGAGGCGACGGGAAAAAAGGCTCGAGAGCCGAGTCGAAGAGGCCCTGACCAACCTCAAAGTGCTCAGCGGCCTGCTTCCGATCTGCTCCGCCTGCAAGAAGGTCCGCGACGACAGGGGATATTGGAAGCAGCTCGAAACCTACATCGACGAACATTCCGAGGCATCTTTCAGCCACGGGGTTTGTCCGACGTGTCTCGATCGGTACCGGGCGAAGGAAGCAAGACGGAGAACCGCAGTATCGTCGTAGTGGCGATTCACATGAGCCTCCGACTCATTGGTGTCTAACGCCACCCAGCCGCCCAAAAAAGTGGGACGGCCTCCTTGGCCATTGATATAGACCAACTTCTATGTCACGCCGGACCAAGTTGTCAACGGCGGTGTGACAACACAGCTCGGAGGCGCCCAAGACGGTAGCTCGGCGCTCTTCACCCAACCCAACACCGGCGGCGCCGGCACCGTCGATGTTGATCGCGGTGAATGCGTCGCGACCTCACCAGTCTACAACGTCACCGACGCTTCTGACGTCTCGGCCTGGTATTTTCATGGCCAGAGAGATGCCGGCGATGACCCATCCGGGGACTTCTTCTTCCTCGAAGCAAGGTTCAATGGCGGCGCCTGGCAGTCGTTGGCGAGCTTTGGTGACGTGACCTCCAACGCCGCCTGGACCGAGGCTACAACCACCGCAGCCAACGGACAAACCGTCCAGCTTCGGATCCGAACGTCGGACGGCGCCGGTCCCGGTGACCTAGTGGAAGCGGGTCTCGACAACGTGACGATCTGCCCGCAGTAACGTCTGCGACCAACATGCCCGGGCGATGAGCCCGGGCATCGGGCCGAACAGCGCCGTCCTGAGGTCAATCGATGACGGCAAGCTCGGCCCTTGCCCGTTCGGCCCACTTGGGAGAAAATCGAAGCATGACCTGGGCAAGCATCCTCGAAAACCCCCTGCTTCAGAACCTCCCATTCAAGATTGAGCTGAACAAGTTTGGGCAAATCTTGATGAGCCCGGCTTCCAACAAGCATGGCTGGATTCAATCGAAAATTGTCATTGCGACTGCTAAGCATGCTTCAGGCGGTGAGGTCATCACGGAATGCTCAGTTGCCACCTCCGACGGCGTCAAAGTTGCTGATGTCGCCTGGGCGTCGGATCTGTTCATCGCCGAATTCGGCTATGAGACGCCCTATTCCAAGGCGCCAGAAGTCTGCGTAGAAATCGTCTCGCCGTCCAACTCGCGTGAGGAGATCACTCACAAGATCGAGTTGTATCTGGCCAAGGGGGCGACGGAGGTTTGGATCGTGGATGAAAGCGCGGCGATCACTATCCATTCTCACACCGGCACGTTGGCAGCCAGCCAGGTCGTACCAGGCTTCGCTCTATAGACCCACCGCATCGCGTGATCGACGGCTGGATTGGGGTCCCGACAGCACCGACCGACTTGGTCGAGTCTTTACACCAGCAGGGTAGGCAGTCGCCGATTCGATGGTGTAGCTTTCATCATGGTGATTGGAACCGCGATGCGATCAAAGATCTCCATGTCCGCATTTGTGCTCGGATCCCGGGTCCGGGCTGGGCGATCGTGTCGAGTCATCGGCTGGGCGACCCAGGCTGCGAAGACTGGGAGCCACCCAGTTGCGGGCGCATTGGTGATGATGGTGTTCGTTGCCTTGGGCCTGGGATCGGTCGACGGCAGTCGCTCCCATCACCATGTCGAGGGTGGTGTGGACGTTGCCCACGATCATCTCCATGCTGGCGCTCACCATCACACGACGTCTCACGGCCACACGGCGTCCCACGACCCCACACGGCCTAACCACCACCACGAGGCGACGACGCCATCCCCGGCGCCCGTTGATCGTTCCGCATCGCAAGCCGACGGAACCGACGAGGCAACTCCCCCCGCGGACGCGCCAACCGATAAAGACGCACGTTTCTTCGAGGATCCGCAACATCCCACTGAGGCACCGCGCCTGGTGGCTGAAATCTGCCGTCCAATAGCGGGACCACCGCCGCCACCGACAGCGCTGCCAGCGGCTCGCACGCTTCCGATTCGGGTACCGCTAGCGCGCGGGCCACCTCTCTCGCACGCTGCTTGAAGCGTGTTCAGACTCCGGTAGCGACTCTCGATATTTGCGCTCGCACCCAGCCGCGCTAGGTGTGCTCAGCTGAGCTGTAAACGATCGCGGTGGTAGTGCAACGCCCTACTCCGAGAGGCGCGGTGTCATTCCACACCGCTCTGCCGTGTCGACGTGCCGAGATGCCGACGCCGTGCCGCTGTGCCGCTGGGCCGCTGGGCCGCTGGGCCGACGTGCCGCTGGGCCGACGTGCCGACGTGCCGGTGCGTCAACGGATGCGGTTGCGACCCTCAGACTTACGACGATTCTTTCCCCCGAGGACCGCCTAGATGAACCTTTCCACGACCTCTGACGCCCCGACAATCCGGCGCTACCGGCGCCGCTTG
Source organism: Acidobacteriota bacterium (assembly GCA_029263355.1). Classification (GTDB taxonomy): domain Bacteria; phylum Acidobacteriota; class Thermoanaerobaculia; order Multivoradales; family J023; genus JAAELT01. The sequence goes on from JAJCXQ010000599.1 coordinate 4,983, forward strand.
CAGATATTGGCTTTGGCGAGCACGTTGCTGCTCGCCAGCGACTCAACACGAGCCGAGAACGAGCCGCAAACCGAGAACGAGCCTGAAGCCGCCGCCGACCCGCCGCCCGACGCTGCCGAATCCTCAGTCGACGGCGCCGCTGATGCGGTGCCAGCAGACGACCAGTCGCTCGTCGACTCCGATGACGACCGCCCAACATTCCGCGAGGAGGTCGAGATCCGCGAGCGGGTCGACGACCTGGTGGGCATCGCGGCGACCTCCTCGCAAGGGGTGACGGGTCGACTGGCGATCCAGGCACGCCCAATCCAGCGCGCCGGCGAGGTGGTCGAGACGGTGCCGGGTATGATCGCGACCCAACACAGTGGCGACGGCAAAGCCAACCAATATTTTGTGCGTGGCTTCAACCTCGACCATGGCACTGATTTCCGGCTGACGGTCGCTGGGCTGCCGGTCAACATGCCGTCTCACGGCCATGGCCAGGGTTACGCCGACCTCAACTTCTTGATCCCCGAGCTGGTGTCGCGGGTGCGGTTCGCCAAGGGGACGGCACTTGCCGAAGGCGGTGACTTTTCGGCCGCCGGACGTGCCGATATCGAGCTGGTGAACAGCTTGCCGGAAGGTTTCGTCGAGCTCGAGCTCGGCGGTTACGGCTATCAGCGTGTGGTGGTCGGCGAATCCTTCACGCTCGGTCAAGGCCAGTTGACCGCTGCTCTCGAAGCTCACGGCAACGACGGCCCCTGGCGTCGCGGCAACAACTTCGAGCGTTTCAACGGCTTCCTGCGTTATACCCAGGGGGACGCCCTGCGGAGTTGGACTCTGACCGCGATGGGCTACGACGGCTCGTGGCTATCCACCGACCAGGTACCGCAACGGACCATCGACAGCGGCCTGATCGACCGCTTCGACCTGATCGATCCGGGGCCACGGGGAGACAGCAGCCGTTTTTCACTGTCCTCCGATTGGCGCTGGGGAGGTGAGCGGTCAGCCACCAGCTTGAGCGCCTACGCCTTGACCTACGACTTGGACCTGATCTCCAACTTCACCTACCAGCTCGAGAATCCGGAGCGCGGCGACCAATTCGAGCAAGTCGACGAACGCACGGTGTTCGGGGCCGCCCTGCGTCATCACCGAGTCGCCACGGTCTTCGGAAAACGCGCCGAGTGGTCCGTCGGCGCCGAGGCGCGCTTCGACGATATCGACAACGGTCTGTTCCGGACTCAGAATCTCGAGCGCTTCGAGACGGTGCGCGCCGATACCATCGAGCAATTGGGCCTAGGCGCCTTCGGTGAGCTCGCGGTGGCCTGGGCCGACACCTTCCGGACAACCTTTGGACTACGCGTCGACACGTTCGACGCCCGCGTCGAGAGCGATCTGAGCGCCAACTCCGGCCGCCAAGACGACCTCTTGACGTCCCCCAAATTGGCGTTGGTTCTCGGACCGTGGAACCACACCGAAGTGTTCGCCAGTGCCGGTTATGGTTTCCACAGCAACGACGCCCGCGGCACCACGATCCAAATAGATCCGACAACCGGCGAGGCGGTGCAGCCGGTTGAGCCACTGGTACGCGCCAAAGGTTACGAGATCGGCCTGCGCACCTCCGCGCTTCAGGGCCTGCAGTCCACGGTCACGGTCTACCGGCTCGACCTCGATTCGGAGCTCGTTTTTGTCGGCGATGGCGGCGCCACCGAGGTTAGCGGCCGCAGCCGTCGCATCGGCCTCGAGTGGACCAACGCTTGGCAGGTAAACCCGGCCTGGACCGTCGAGCTCGACGCCGCCTGGGTCGACGCCGAGTTGGTCGACGAGCCGGCCGGCCAACGGGAGATACCCGGTGCGGTCGACAGTGTGCTGTCCGCTGGCGTGGTGTGGCGCAAGAGCCCGTGGCAGGTGACGGCCCGACTGCGCGCCTTCGATGGTTACCCACTGACCGAAGACGGCACCGTAGAAGCGAGCGCATTCATCGGCCTGGGCGCTCGCCTCGAGCGCACGTTCGGGCGCTGGACGCTCAGCCTGGCAGCCTTCAACCTGCTCGATCGTAAGGACAACGATGTTGAATACTTCTACGCGTCGCGGCTGCCAGGAGAGCCCGCCGAAGGGATCGAAGATATCCACCTGCACCCCGTCGAGAGACCCAACGTGCGGCTGGGGATAGACTTCAGGTTCTAGCCAGGCTCACACGCTGGCGCCGGGTGTCAATGAGTTGCTCAAACGAGCAACGTCTTCGCACAACAACCGACCCATACGGACAACACTCAGGTATTTAGCTTAGCTTTTCTGCGCAAGAATCGACGCGACGGAAGCGTGCCGCATTGCAAGGCACAAAATCAAGGAGAAAACATGGACCGATCTCTCGTCGACCGAACACTCCTGACCCTTGCACTGCTGCTCGCTGCCGGACAATTGCAGGCCGACAACGGGCCCCTGACGACAGACTGTTGTCGATTGACTGCGTCTGAAGGTGACAGCCACCAGGTTGAGCTGGTCGCTCCATGGAGCGAGTGGCGTGAAATCTCCGGCAAAACCACCCTCACCGGCTTTCCGTTGCGTCGCGATCTCGAAGTTGATCTCGCACTCGAGCGCTTCCGGGTCACCCACTCTCAAACCCGCTTTGTCCTAGGGCGGGCAGGGTGCGTGGGGTGTAACGACCAACCGATCCGTTTTGACCCCGAAAGCGTCGTGCTGCTGCGCGGAACGATCGCCGGTCAGCCTGACTCTCGAGTCTTCCTAGCACTCACCAAGCACGGCAGCCTCGGCATGATCGAACACCAGGGTGAACGTTATCGCGTCGCGTCGCAACGGCAACGCCAGCTGACCGTGACGCCCGCCACCATCGTTGGCGGATCTCCCCTCGACGTCCCGATGTGCGGCAACGACGACTCCGCGGTCTCGGTGCAAGCCAGCTCGATGCAACCCAGCCTGCGCCGCGGCTCAGGCGAGCCGCCGATCAAAGGCCTACGGCAGATCGAAATGGCGGTCGAGACCGACTACGAGTTCTTCCAACTCTTCAACGACCTCGACGCCGCCGGCGCCTACGTGGTTGCAGCCTACGCCGCTGTTTCCGAAATCTACATGCGCGACACCGGCGGCCGGATCGACCTCAGCTTCGTGCGCTTGTGGGATCAGCCCAACGACATGTTCAATGAGCCCGACCCATTCGGCCCCTTCCAAACCTATTGGGAAGCCAACATGGGCGCCGTCCACCGCGACGTTGCACAATTCTTCACCGGTCGCCGCAACCTGCCATACGGCGGGGTCGCCAACCTCGGAGGCCTATGCGGCAGCGGTGGCTACTCGGTGGCGGGATACATTCTTGGATTCTTCGACGACCCGAGCTCCCCCAGCGTGTTCCATCGCGACATCAGCGTCGCCGCCCACGAACTGGGCCACAGCTCAAATTCATTCCACACCCACAGCCTGGGTATCGACACCTGCGATGACGAAACGTCCGCACCCCAACGCGGCACCCTCATGTCCTACTGCGGCCAGACATTCACCGGCGGCGCCGCCAATACCGACCTGCGCTTCCACACCACCGTCCAGACGGTGATCAAAAATTACTTCGCCACTAGTGACTGCCTGGCCGCGGACTGTAATCAGAACGGTCGCGACGATACCCAAGACATCGCCTTGGGCGGCAGTACTGATCTCAACCTCAACAACATTCCCGACGAATGTGAGGACTGCAACAACAACAGTGTGCTCGACGACACCGACATCCTCGGTGGAGGAAGCGCCGATCTCAACAACAACGATATCCCCGACGAGTGTGAGGCCGACTGCAACACCAACGGCTCACCGGACGACCTCGATATCGCCCAAGGGTCCAGCCAAGACCTCTACGGCAACGGTGTCCCGGATGAATGTGAAGCCGATTGTAATGGCAACATCACACCGGACTATGACGAGATCCAGGCCGACATGAGCCTCGACCTGAACCGCAACGCCAAGCTCGATGCCTGCGAAGATTGTGATCTCGACACCATTCCGGACCTCGAGGCTCTCGATCACGCCCACAATGTCTGGCTGGCGAGCATCGACCACACCGGGATCCGTGAATACCTGGCCAAGGTTGGCCCGTTGACCAGCGTCTCCGATGACGCTGACATCGCGGAAGGGCAAGACCTGCTGATCACTGCCGATCGTCGCATCCTGGTCTCCAGCAGGCTCGATCATCGGGTGGTCGAGTTCACCATCGACGGCTCGATCGTCGGTGATCTTGTCGCCAGCGGCACGGGCGGCTTGAGCGAGCCGGCGGGCCTGGCGCTGACGACGGATGGCAGACTGTTGGTCGCAAGTCGCGGCAGCCACACCGTTTTGGCTTACAACAGCACCACCGGCGCGTTCCTCGGCGAGCTCGTCGCCGCCTCGACCGGCGGCCTCACCGCGCCGTTCGGGCTAGCCTTCCGACCCGGGCCCGAGCCACGCAATCTACTGGTGACGAGCAGCGACAACCGGGTGCTGGAATTCAACAGCACTACCGGAAGTCTGGTCGGCGAGGTGGTCTCCGTCGCAGACAACGGCGGCTTGACGGATCCTCATGGCCTCCTATTCTTACCGTCCGGCAATCTGCTGGTGGCAAGCTACGGTTCAAACCAGATCCTCGAGTTCGACGGTCCAACCGGCGCCTTCGTACGGCAGTTCAATCAAGGCGGAACCGCGACCCGCCTCACCCTCGATCAACCCTGGGGCTTGCGGCTGGGACCCGATGGCGGCGTCTATGTCAGCCGCGCTCATGATCATGACGACCGACGGCCGGAACCCCTGCATTTGACCAATGCCCGGATTTACCACTTTGACGTCACAACCGGATTTCTATTGCGCGCCTATGTATTAGGCGTCAACTCCGGCGTCCAGAATCCGACCGGCTTCGACTTCGTGCCCGGCGACGCCATCGACTGCAATCACAACCTGATCCCCGATTCCTGCGACATCGCCAACGGCACCACTCCGGACGAGGATGGCAACGGCATCCCAGACAGTTGTGCGATCGGCATCAGCGTCATTTTCCAAGACGGCTTCGAGTCCGGCGACACGTCTTTCTGGTCGTGAATGGCTTCTGGTCGTCACCAAGAGCCTCCTGTTTTTTTTCAAGAGCGCTGTAGATCGCTCAGAAACCTTTTTAAAAAATCCAGGAGCACTGTGGACCGCCGAGAGGCCCTTTGAACTTTTTCCAAGACCGCTGCACGCCGCTCAGAGGCCTCCTACATTTCCCCAAGAGCGTTCGGTGCGGTCAAAAAGCCCAAAGTCTATTTGCCAACATCGTTCTTGACGGTCAAAAAGCTCAAAGGGGATTTGCCAACATCGTTTTGACGGTCAAAAAGCTCAATGTCATTTTTAACTACATCGTTTTTGACGGTCAAAAAGCTCAATGCTATTTGACTACATCGTTCTGGACGGCCCACAACGCTCTTGGGGAAAACAAAAAAGGCTCTGAGCGGTCAAAAGGTTCAAGAACAAGCGTTTTCAGGGGCCCGGCGGTCAGAATGGCCAGGCTTCGAGATGTACCAGGCACTCCTCTGAGGGGGAGTACCCTACCGTAGGCAACGGATGAGGGTCTCCCTCCTTGCCAATGTACGTGAGCCACTGAGTCCCTCCTGTAATTGGGGGGAACATAATAAACATGGGGCAGCTTCGAGATGTACCAGGCACTCCATTGAGGGGCGAAACGTGTAACCGTATACGGTAGTGACTAACCGCAGCCGACAGCGACGAGTTCCGGCCGGTGCTTGTACTCGCCGTATAGCACGATGTTCTCCCAGCTCATCGGGCTGATATGGGGGCGAGAGCTTGGAGTTCACGCGCCGTGGGCTGTTGAGAACAAAACCGCCGGGTTGAACCAAAACGCTAAACAAAATCCATGTTGCCTGACTCTACTCCATAGTACGTATCCCGAGGCGCGCCAGCAAAGGCGCTATCACTCAACGCAGCCCCTTGAGCTGCATATTTGTGGAGGGTTAAACCCTATGAAGAAGTCCCTTCTGTTCATCTTCTCCATCACTATCCTCGCCATGGCTCTGACCTCTGTCGGCACAGATCAGACCGATGTCTCGACCGAGGTATTCGCCAGCGAGACGATCGGTGAGCCTCTCGTGTTTCCATGGCAGCCTAGCTGGCTTGCTGCGGAGACGACTTCGGCAATGAGCACGAGTGAGTTCGTGCCGTCTACTTCCTTCGGTGTCTGTAACCAGGGCGCCCGGTGTACTTACAAGACAGATCCGGCTTGCGGACCTGAAGGATTCTGCAACTTACCCTCAAATTGCTGCATGTGTTACTAGACTCGACTGGAGGTCCCTGATGGGCTCTTAGAGCCTGAAGGCGGGGGGTTCGAGACCCATCGGCATGCTAGGTCACCAATCACGAGTTGCCCGCCGACTTGAGTGTCTCGAGACCCCGCTCCCCTCCCTGCGCCAAGCCCTCGAGCTCGGAAGACGGGCCAGTCCTAACTTCGCCGGACGACGGCAGCTGGCGTCCGCTTCGAGATGCCAGCCCCCAGAACCGTAGGTTGGACCACCCGCTTCGAGATGTACCAGGCACTCCTCTGAGGGGCGGCTATGAGCTGCCCCAGAAAGCCATCTTTTCCTATCGATTCTCGGTCTTCGGCGAGCCGATGACCGATGCGGCCAATCCGCAGAAGATCGGTCCCGAGGGCGACGAGCAATCGGTGCTGGCGACCGCCGGCTGGCAGGCTCCGTCCCACTTGAGCGAGCCCGAGGGCAAGCGCGGCAGCATCGAGACGATGCAGTGGAAGAGCGAGCAGCTGGACAACGAGCGCGAAGTCCAGATCTACCTGCCGCCCGGCTACGGCGAGGGCGACGGCCGCTACCCGCTGCTGGTGGTCAACGACGATGAACAGGCGCTCTCGATCGGGGAGATGGACAAGAGCCTCGACAACCTGATCGGCAAGACGATCGCGCCGGTGATCGTCGCCTTCGTGCCGGGCGTCAGCGGGCGCGAGTTCGGCTCGAAGGCCGCCGAATACACCCGGGCGCAAGTCGAGGAGCTGATCCCTCTCCTCGACAAGACCTTCCGCACCGACGCCCGCCGCGAGTCCCGCGCGGTCATGGGCCAGAGCAGATACGGCGGCCCCGGCTTCGCGGCAATATACCTCGCGCTGCATCACCCGGAGATTGTTTCCCGGGCCGCCGCCCAGTCCTACGAGCATGGCGAGCTCGAAGAGGACCTAATGGCCGCCGCCTCGGGCGAGAAGCGCGACCTCGAGCTGCTGTTCCACTGGAGCTCGTACGATTACTTCGATCCGTTCTTTGACTTCGACGCTCGCAGAGACGCCAAGAGCGTGGTGGCGGCGCTCGAGAAGAACGGCTACAGCCCGAAGATTCTCGAAAGCAACGACGGCGCCGGCTGGGGCATGTGGCAGGGCCGGACCGCCGAGATCCTCGAGGCTCTGTTTCCGCTCCAGTAGCCCTGCGCGGAGTACCGTCTGGCAGACTTCCCCGATCGAGAGCTCTGGGTTCTGATGTAACTCTTTGGCCATCTTCACGATCGGGTCCGTTGTCTTCATCCTAGGCCGCCCGCCACTGCGACCTCGAGCTCTGGCGGCTGCCAAACCAGCCAGGGTTCGCTCCTGGATACGTCGGCGCGGGCAAAGACTTCAATCCAGGCAGGCCGTAAGCGTCCTCGATGATCTCTGAGGGCCTTTGATTTTGCTCTCTGGGTCTTCTGCGAAACCGCGATGTTTACTTAGGTATTGACCTAAGTATTCGAATCTGGCACCCTGGGACCATGGTACAGGTGCAGCCGGTTGAGGTCGTCTTTCATGCTCTCGCAAACCCCACTCGACGAGCGATGGTTGAGCGGCTGGCGCGTGGTCCGGCTATCGTCAGCGAACTCGCCGAACCGTTCGATATGGCACTTCCCTCTTTCTTGCAGCACCTAAAGGTGCTCGAGGGCAGTGGCCTGGTGCAGTCGAAGAAGGTCGGCCGGGTTCGCTCAGTACGGCTCGTCCCGGATCGACTTGCCCCAGCGGTCCACTGGTTGACGAAACAACACAGGCTCTGGGAACAGCGCCTTGACCAACTCGACGCCTACATCGCCAATATGGAGAAAGAAGATGACTGATCGTCCCGAAGTCAACCCTGAGCTCGACCTCGTTCTCGAACGAGTTGTCGACGTCCGGCCGGAACTCGTCTGGAAGGCGTGGACCCAGCCAGAACACCTGAAGCGGTGGTTTACGCCCAAGCCTTGGGAGACGATCAACTGCGAGATTGATCTGCGGCCTGGCGGTGTGTTCAGCACGACCATGCGCTCGCCGGAAGGTGAAGTGATGCCGGCCGATCCGGGTTGCTACCTTGAGGTCGTCGAGAACCGCAAGCTCGTGTTCACCGACGCACTTGGACCGGGCTACCGACCGAAGCGCG
>JAJCXQ010000600.1 GCA_029263355.1 Acidobacteriota bacterium
TTTTGTAGGGGACGACACCTGCCACATCGCCACCAACTATCATGTCACCCACGACGGCGATCGAGTCTAGATCGCGCTCGGTGACCAAGAGTTCGATGCTCGGCGTGTCGGCGTTGCGCCGCGCAAAGACCTAGCGGTGCTGCGCATTGACGCGCCCGGGCGGAAGCTGCGCCCAATCCCTCTCGGGGTCTCCTCGAGCCTGGCCGTCGGCCAAAGAGTTCTGGCCATCGGCAACCCTTTCGGCCTCGACCAAACCCTCACCATCGGTGTAGTCAGCGCCCTCGGCCGAGAGCTCAACTCGCCGGCAGGCTATCCGATCCGCGATGTCATCCAGACCGACGCCGCGATCAATCCCGGCAATTCTGGCGGCCCCCTGCTCGACTCCGCAGGCCGTCTGATCGGCGTCAACACCGCGATCTTCAGCCCCAGCGGTACCTCCGCGGGCATTGGCTTCGCGGTCCCCGTCGACACCGTCCGTGAGCTCGTGCCGCAGCTCATCGAGCACGGTCGACCGATACAGCCAGGTATCGGCGTTGTTTTGGTCGAGGATCGATTGACAGCACGGGTTGGCGTTCGGGGAGCCATCGTCCGCCAGGTTTCGCCTGGCGGACCGGCGGACCGGGCCGGTATCTTGGGCCTACAGCAATCGCGGCGTGGAAGGGTGACTCTCGGCGACATCATCATTGCCGTCAACGACCAACCAGTGACCTCACTCAAGGATCTGGTCTTGGCGTTCGAAGATATCGGCGTCGGCGGCGAGGCCCGGCTGACACTGGAAAGATCTCGCCAACAACGAACCGTCTCAGTCCGCCTGGTCGCGGTCGAGTAAACGAATCGATAAGCTGACGCGGCGCCCCGTAAGTGAGATAGAATAGAGTCTTATTGCAATCGATCAGAAAAGGCGGTTGACCTAACTGCACTCGATGGTTGAACACCGAATCATAGATCGTGCGACCTCGCTTTCGCGCGACATGGAGCTCGCCCAGGTCACTCTCGCCTCGATTGGCGATGGTGTGATTCGGACAGATTCCGAAGGTCGTATCGACTACATGAATCCAGTCGCCGAGAGGCTCACTGGCTGGCGGCTCGACGAAGCGATGCACCGCAACGTCAGCGACGCGTATCAGGTGATTCACGAGTCGACTCGACGGCCACGGCGCAATCCCGTCGAAGTCTGTCTGATGGAAAAACGGACCATCGTCACCCCCGGTTTGTTCACGTTACACAGCCGCGGCGGCGAAGAGTTCATCATCCGAGACTCAGTGGCGCCGATCTTGGGGTCGGAAAGCGAAATCGTCGGCACCGTAGTCGTCTTCCGAGATCTCACCCGCGTGCGGGGTCTCGAGCGCCAGATGGTCTACCTCGAAAGCCACGATGCTTTGACCGGTCTGCTGCATCGGCAAGAATTCGAGATCTATCTCGAGGCAGCTCTCGAGAGCGCCCGGGACCAAGGACTCGAACATGCGTTGCTTTATCTCGATCTGTGGGAATTCAAGCTGATCAACGATGGATTTGGTCACGTCGCTGGTGATGAGTTGCTCCGCCGCGTCGCTGAGCAATTGCAGACCAAGCTCTGCCAACGGGGAATGCTCGGGAGAGTGGGCGGAGACGACTTCAGCCTGCTGCTCGAAGGTCACACACCGCTCGAGGCACAAGCTGCCGCGCGGTCCCTACATCGCTCGTTCCGGGACTTTCGATTCCACTGGGGAGGTCAGCACTTCGAGATTGGCCTCAACATCGGCCTGGTGCCGATCACCGCGTCCAGCGAAAGTGTGACTCAGGTACTCAAGGCGGCGGATGCGGCGTGTTATCTGGCCCGTCAAAGCGGTCGCAATCGCGTCCACGCCTATGTTTTGGACGATGCCGCGGTAGCCGAGCGCCACGGCCGCTTACACTGGGTGCAACAGATCCGTCACTCGTTGGCTGAAGATCGGCTCTGCCTTTATCACCAAGAGATTCGCCCGTTACGAAACGGCGGTACTGGCCTGCGAGAGATCTTGGTGCGGATGGTCGACGAGTCCGGCCAACACCTCGCACCCAGCAACTTCATCCCGATCGCGGAACACCATAATCTGGTCTCGTCGATCGATCGCTGGGTGGTTCGACGTAGCCTGGGCTTGCTGGCTCAGAACGGTGGAGAGCTCCTCGATGGAGGCCGGGTCAGCATCAATCTTTCGGGTCAATCCCTGAGCGACGAAGGGTTCTTAGAAGATATCTTGTCGTACCTTGAAGCCAGCGACGTCGCTACGGATCGCATTTTCTTCGAGATTACTGAAACCACGGCAGTGGCCAACCTGAGCCGTGCGCTGCACTTCATTGGCGCCATCAGAGAGATGGGCTGTCGATTTATTCTCGATGACTTCGGCAGTGGATTCAGCTCATTCGCCTATCTCAGAAATCTACCGGTAGACATCCTGAAAATCGACGGTGAGTTTGTCCGCTCGATGGAGAGCGATCCGATCCGGTACGCGATGGTGAAAGCCATCAACCAGGTCGCACAAGTGATGGGTATCGAAACCATCGCCGAATGGGTCGAGACTAAAGCAACCTACGACATGCTGCACGATCTCGGCGTTGACTACGTGCAAGGCTACTGGCTTCACCGGCCTGAAGAGATCAAGGTCCACCCTGCTCGGTAAACTCCGAGCAGGGTGAATACATCAAGCACTCTTGCCGCTGAGAACCCACTTCGGCAGTGGCTCTTCCCTACCGAGCCAATCCTTGATTTGGCGCCACGTCTGGACCGATCCGAGGATGGTCTGATAGTGCTGCAAGAAGTGAACAAACAGAGCTTGCTTGATGATGTGTTCCTTGGAAATTCCAACTTTTGCCGCTTGGCCGGCCGTGACCAGATTCAAAAACCGCACGGTTGGCAACACAGGATCGAAGGTCAGATTGGAAAAAGGTAGTCGCGACCAGGCCCGTTGCAACGGCTGCAGGGCCGCTGGCACCTCACCTCCGAGGGCCTTGGTGAACTGAAAGCCCCATGCCAACGGATCGACCGATAGCCGGAGGATACTCGTCGGCTCCTGAGCCACAAAAGCCGCCCGTACTCTGACTTCACCTGAGTTACGGACCTCCCACACCAGCTGCTCGAAGGCTGGCTCCAGTTCTCCTGGACCGTATCCATACACACTCGGCTCTGGATCGTTGACGAAGGCGTAGCCAAAACCATACCGAGCACGCACCGCATCCGGATCCCTTGGATCGGTCTCGTACTCTTCGTTGACGACAAAATCCTTCGACATCACCAGATAGTTGAAGACAGCTGCCGGGATCTTGATTTCCGGCCCACTCACCCCGATCACTTTGTCCAAGACCTTGCCGAAAGGCTTGAAATCGAACCCGAAACCATAAATCGGATTCTTCAAAATGATCCACTCGTAGGGTTCCTTACCATCTCGACCAACTTCGAATTCCGTAAGCTCGACAATCGCGTCTTCTTCGGATTTCTCGAATCGGTCGATGGCGTCACTGCCGCAGCGCTTGTAGAACAGCTGCGAGAATCCAAAACCGGTGATACTCGAATCGTTCTTCTCATCGTCCTCGACCAGCTCCGGCTGCCTGAAATCACTCACCCGCATGAAGTACTTGAGGATGAACTCCCGGATCTGTTCATGCATCAACTTCGCGGCAACCTGATCGAGTTCAGGTGGTGACTTGGGGTCGTCGTAGAACATCTCTTGGACATTGCCGTTGATAGGAACAGTGGTCACCTGTTCTCGTGACGTCAAACGGACGTCATCGAAAAAACCGTAACTCAGATCTCCCGGTCGATGGCGAGTCTCCGTCTCGGGATAGACGTAGGCGTACCCGTTCTTCTCATCGGCTTGGTAGGCTTTATCGGTCTCTTGCCACCAACGAAGTAAATCCACGGCATCCCGCAGGGCTTCTGGGACAGCCTTTAGAAGTTCGCGTTCCGACTCGGTCCAGGCTTTAGTACTCACGTTTGCCACCTCATTCTCGGACCCTCCTCACGTTGAGTTTCCCATCGACTAATCCCCATGACCGTTCTATTACACGACAAACTCGACGACTACGACATGCATCGGTCAAGATTGTCTTCTAACCTGTGTCACATCAATCACTATAGTACGCGCGTTGGGGCAGGGACAACACAAGCAAGCGCTCTTGGGGATCCTTTTCAACCCAAGAAGGGAAGCGAGCACATAAAAATGAATCAGGCAGAGTTCCCGAGTCTCGAACCGG
>JAJCXQ010000601.1 GCA_029263355.1 Acidobacteriota bacterium
TCGTCTCTGCCCCAGCCTCTGATGGCCGTACCGGCATTCCTCTTTGTCGACACCTTTAGGACGATCTTGCCTTACGGCTTGGGATTTGCAGCTGGCGCCATGGTGCTAATGGTATTTCTCGAGCTTCTTCCGGACGCTTACGCGCGAGCTAGCAGGTCCACGATCGGGCTGTGGGTGAGCATCACCCTGGGAGCGATGATCCTGTTCCAACGCTACCTGTAGTGCTGCTAAAGTTCGTCGCGGGAGTAGGCTGTCGCCAGCGAGTCGGCGTATTCGTTCCAGCGCGAGCCAGCATGGGCTTTGATCCAACACAGCTTGGCTTTGCGATGCCGTAAGGAGAGCTCGTAAACGCGCTGGACGAGCTCGAGATTCTTGATTGGGCCGGTTTTACGTTTCCAGCCGTTGCGTTTCCAGCTTGCAGCCCACTCGTTGACGGTGCGGACACAGAGGTTGCTGTCGCTCCAGATGGTTACCTCGGCATCGGCGGGTAACATCTCGTAGGCGGCGATCAGTGCGGCGAGCTCCATTCGATTGTTGGTCGTGTTCGGGTCGTGGCCATGACGTTGTTCGACCACATCGTTGTTCCGTACCCATACGGTACCCCAACCGCCAGGACCCGGATTACCGGTACACGCGCCGTCGGTGAAGACTCCTTCCTTTGGGCCTTCCTGGTAGCGCTCCAGAACCTGGCTTGTGGTCAGGTTCTGTTCCTTTGACTTGCTCCGACGTCGCTTGGGTCGCGCATTGCTTTTCTTCGCTCCAGCGGCACTCGAGCCTTTGTTCTTGCACTGCCAGCATTGTGACGGTGCCCATCCTGGATAACGCGCCAAAATTTCGGGTTTGATCTCGAACTGCTTTCCGCAACTGCTGCAAGTGAAGGGCGTCTCGGCCATCGAGAATCTCTCCTTGAAACGTAAGTGTTATGTTGACCGGAAATATAGCAGTGCTTGCCATTCGAGCGAGAGCCTGTGATCAGCATCGTTGGCTCTTGACTGAGCCGCGCCACATCGTCAACACTGGCGTCATCTGATGGTCATTCCAAGTCTGGAGCGGACCCCGTTGACGCCGAGATTCCTCGACCGTGGAGAAAGCATGAACAAGATGTGGAAGTTTCTGCCCATTCTTTTTCTGATGACTGCCTGCGCGGCACCGGAGGCTCCCGTCACCGAAGCCTCGGCGCCAGAGGTGGCGATTGAGACCGTCGACTGGGCGATTGCCATCCATGGCGGTGCTGGAGTGATTCCCAAGTCGATGGAGGAGGATCGCAAGCAAGCCTACTTCGACGATTTGTCGAAGGCCTTGACGGCAGGACGCGACCTGCTTGCAGACGGAGCTGAGGCGTTGGATGTGGTGGAACAGGTGATCACTATCTTGGAGGATTCGCCGCTGTTCAATGCTGGCAAAGGCTCTGTTTTCACCCATGACGGTAAGAACGAGCTCGACGCGGCGATCATGGATGGGCGAGATCTCAACTGCGGGGCGATTTCGGGAGTCAGCACGGTCAAGAATCCGATCTCGCTGGCGCGCAGAGTGATGACCGACTCACGGCATGTCTTCTTTGTGCGTGAAGGAGCCGAGCGGTTCGCTGATGAGATGGGAGTTGCCAGAGTTGAGCCCGACTACTTTTTCACCCAGCGTCGGTGGGACTCGCTGCAGAAGGCACTCGAGAACGAGAAGCAGGCCGAAGCTGAAAAGCACGGCACCGTGGGCTGCGTTGTGCTCGACCGTGCTGGCAACTTGGCGGCAGGGACCTCGACCGGCGGCATGACCAACAAACGTTTCGGGCGCGTGGGAGATGTGCCGGTGATCGGTGCCGGAACCTATGCCAAGAATCAGACTGCTGCCATCTCTTGCACTGGCTTCGGCGAACAGTTCATCCGCCACACCGTAGCCCACGATGTGTCAGCGTTGATGGAGTACAAGGGGATGAGTGTCAAAGAGGCGGCTCAGGAGGTGATCCACTCCAAGCTCGACACGGGTGACGGTGGCCTGATTGCGGTGGGCCACAATGGAGAGATCGCACTCGTTTTCAATTCAGCCGGGATGTTTCGTGGTGCTGCCGATGCCAATGGGCGTTTCGATGTCGCTATCTGGGAGTAGAGCTTGAGCGGACCGTCGGCGGGGCGTAACCGATTGGCCGAAGAGGTCAGTCCCTATCTCCTTTTGCACCAAAACAACCCTGTGGATTGGTATCCCTGGGGGGAAGAGGCGTTGGAGCGGGCTCGCAAAGAAGATAAGCCAATCTTCCTATCGGTTGGCTACTCGACCTGCTATTGGTGCCATGTGATGGAGCGCGAATCGTTCTCCGATCCACAGATCGCAGAGGTGATGAATCGCTCTTTTATCAACATCAAGTTGGATCGCGAGGAGCGACCCGAGCTCGACGAGATCTACATGGCTGCAACGCAGATTCTCACCCATCAGGGAGGGTGGCCCAATTCGGTTTTTCTGACGCCGCAATTGATGCCGTACTTTGCCGGCACCTATTTCCCCCCCGAGGGCCGCCATGGCTTGCCGAGTTTTCGTCAAGTACTGGAAAGCATGTCGGACGCTTGGCGCAGCCGTCGCGAGGATGTGGGGGAGCAGGCCAGGGAGCTCGAGGGCGCCATGCGCAAGTTTCTCGAGGAGCGAGGGGATCCCGCTGATCACCCGCCACCCGCGGAGGTCACAGAGAGTTCGTTGGAAGCGCTGGCGAAGCGATTCGATGCACGTTGCGGTGGATTCGGCAGTGCGCCGAAGTTTCCCTCACCAGGCAATCTCTTCTTGCTTCTCGAGCTTGCCGGCAGTCGACCGGATGCCGCCCGCATGCTCGAAGTCACGCTCGATCGTATGGCCCGAGGGGGCATCTACGACCAACTCGCTGGCGGCTTCCATCGTTACGCTACCGACAGCGAATGGAAGGTCCCGCACTTCGAAAAGATGCTGTACGACAACGGGCTCTTGCTGGAAGTTTATGCCCGCGAGACGGAGCGCACCGGCGGTGTCGAAAGCGAGCGAATCGTGCGCGAGACAGCAGCATTCTTGCAACGTGAGATGACGGCGCCCGAAGGCGGTTTTTGGAGCGCCATCGACGCCGAGACCGACGGTCGTGAAGGCGCCTATTACGTCTGGTCGTTGCCGGACCTGGAACACGTGTTGGGCAGCGAAGATTCGATTTTTCTAGCACCACTCTATGGCTTCGATCGAGCTCCCTTCTTCGAGGGCAACGAGTACGTCCTGCACCTACCGCTTTCGCTGGAAGAGCAGGCTAAGCGGCGACGTCTCGACCGAGAGCAGTTGTTGCAACAGCTGATCCCCCTCAGAGAACGCCTGTTCGCCGCCCGAAGCCAGCGTGACCGGCCACCAACCGACGACAAGGTGTTGACGGATTGGAACGGCATGGCAATCTCCGGGTTGGCGACCGCGGGTCGAGTGCTCGCGGACCGCTCACTGATCGAGTGTGCTCGGCGGGCGGCAGAGTTTATCTGGCAGCACCTGCGGCCCGATGGCGGGCCGTTGTTGCATTCCTGGCGCGCCGGGGCAGCGAAGAACCCGGCCTATCTTTCGGACTATGTATTCTTCATCCGCGGGCTATTGTCGCTGCACGAGGCGACCCGTGACGGCCTCTGGTTGACGAGAGCGGTCGAGTTAGCTGACGAGCAGAGTCACCGACTCGCCGACCCTCGGGGGGGGTTCTTCGTTGCTGGCGAACACCCCGACCTGTTGTTTCGCAGTCGTGAGGTGTTCGACGGTGCGCTGCCTTCGAGTAATGCCATGGCCGCCCTCAACTCGCTGGAGCTAGCCCATCGGACTGATGATCGGCGCTGGCTGCAGCAGGCCGAGCGATTGTTGAAGGCCTTCGCGCTGATCATCGAGCAACGCCCGGACGGTGCCCGCATGTTGAGTCTGGCGACCGCCCGCTACTTCGCTGCCGTTGGTGTTTCAGCCGATCGACCGTCCCCTGCCGCCGCCTTCGTCAACGATCCCCTCATCGAGGAGGCCCAGAAGGTCGTGACGGCGACCAGCGCCGTCGTCGGCGATCCGTCCGATTGGCAGAAGATCAGAGTCGAGGTGGCGATCGTCGATGGATGGTATCTCTACGCTCCTGGAGGCACCGGATCGGTGTTGGGGATCCCACTCGAGCTGAAGGTTGAAGGAGGAGAGCTGCGCGCCATCAACTACCCGGCGGGGAGGGAGCATGATGGTGTCCTTGTTTATGAAAGCGTGGTCGAGATCCACGCCGAATTCCGCGCGATCAGCGCGCCGCGTCTCGTGCTGAAGGTCCAGCCCTGTGACGCGACGCGTTGTCTTCCGGCGATCGAAGTCGAAGTTTCGTTTCCGTCAACTACTGCTGTTTGAGGTTGTAGTTGATGGTGACCGTGGTTTGTTCACCCTCTCCCATCACAACCACGTTGAGAGTCTTTCCTTCACCTTTGCGCTCTCCGGAAATTGCGCCGAAAGCCCCGTTACCGGTTGTCGTCATCGACTGGGCTCCGATCTCGTAGCCACTGTCCTCGAAGACCTTCTTGTAATGGTCGACAACTTCCTGAGGGCTGTCTGAGGTTTTACTGGTCAGCGCGCCCATCATGCCCTCACCAGTGGTGGAATGGAACGAGCTCTGTGTATCGCTGCTGCCGGGGTAAGGGGTGACCCAATCCGGTACATCGCTGAGGTCGGCGCTGGCGCCGAAGCGAGTTTCACCTTCAGGGCCCTTGAAGGTCACGCCACCTTCTGAAGAATCATTCGCGCTGACGGAGAACTCGCCTTCATTCGTGGTGACGCTAAGGCGCCCCTCAGCGATATCCTCGAAGTTGACGGTGGCCTCTTCGCCCTTCTTCGTGTTGCGAAAGGTGATTGTTCCAGCTTCGTCGTCGGTGGCAATGAGTTCGAGATCAGGGTTAACACGAATCGCCAACTCAGCCGCCGCTTTGGCGGGATTGTCTTCCAACTTCTGGACCATCTCTTGGATGCTGCTGGAGCCAGTGGCTTCCACAACCATGTCTTTGCCTTTTTTGAAGACAAAAGCGGTGAGGGCAATGAAAACGACGAAGCCAAGGACCAACAGGCCACCACAGCCGATGCCAACCCAAGCGAGAGGCGAAAGCCCCTTCTTGGCGGGTGTGGTTCCTGGGATGGGTGGGGGAGCTCCATTGGACACGATTGTTCTCCTCATCAAATCGGTCGATTTTTTCGGTCAATGATGATGTTGACGATACAATAAACTGTCCGGCAGCGCCCGGAGAGACGGTCAGTCTCGTCTTTCTCAGACTCGCCCTTGGTCAGCACTTGGCAAATGATCTCATGCGACGTTCCTTCGTCCAAGTTTTAGCGTGTTTATTGGTCGGAGCCTGGCAGGGGGCCGGTTCCGCCATGGCACAGCCTGGCCTAGGAGAGGGATGGGCAGCGGTGTCTTCGCCACACTTTACGGTTTATACAAACGCCGATCCGAAACGCGGCGAGGAGATCGCCGAGAGCCTGGAACGCTTCCGCGCAGTCTTTGCCCAGCTCTCACCCGAGCTCGAGCTACGGTCTCCCGCCCCGACGAAGATCTTGGCATTCCGCAACGCTGAGTCCTATGCGGCCTACAAGACCACACCCGACGGCAATTCGAGTCGCATCCTAGGACAGTTCCTGAGCCACCCTGACGGCAACTACATAACCCTCGACGCCGGAACTCGGCTGGTCGGTTCCTTCACAGTGATTTATCACGAGTATGTACATTACTTCGTGCGTCACAATTTCCCGGGTATCCCGCGGTGGTTCAATGAAGGGCTGGCAGAGTACTACAGCACGTTCACGACCGACGGTGAGCAGGCATTTGTGGGCAAGCCGGTAGAGCGCCACGTTCGTTGGTTGCAGCACAACAGCGAGTTGGCTCTCGACCAGATTTTGACCGTCACTGGATCAGCGAGCGGGCACCGCGACGGGCAGGCCGGGCGCTTCTATGCAGTCTCCTGGGCTTTGGTGCACTACTTACTCTCGGGTGACGCCGAGCGTCTTGATCGCGCTGCCGACTTTTTCTTGCGCCTACGGGTTGGGGAAGATGCTGAAGACGCGTTCGAAGCGTCGTTTGATATCAGATTGAGCGAGCTCGAGAAGCAGCTCAGCCGATACGTCGCATCCAGCGAGATGCCCTCGGCTGCGATTTCTTTGTCGCGGCTACCGTCGCCGAAGATCACCGTTCGAGCGGTGACGCCTGAAGACATGCTCTTCCACCTCGGAGACCTGCTTGCCCACATGCGTCGAGAACGTGCCGCCGAGCAGCATTTCCAGCTGGCTCTCGACCATTGGAGCGACCATCCCGACACCCATACCGGGCTGGCGCTGGTGAGAGACCTACAGAGCCGATTCGAGGAAGCGGAGTTGTTCCACCGCGACGCGATCGCTCTCGGCAGCGTCAATCCTCTGACCCACTTGCTTTACGGCCGCCATCTGCTCATGCGAGTTTCCGGTAGCCAGGAACCCGAGCGGACTCGGCTTGCTGAACAAGCCCGGCTGCAACTCGACCGAGTCGTCGAGATCGATCCGGATTTTGGCGAAGGATGGGCCCTGCTGGCCCGTGCTCATCTGGTCGGTGATGCCGCTTCGACTGCTGGGCTGCGCGCCTTGGGCAAGGCGCGGAAGCTTTTGCCAGGACGCATGGACGTCGTCGAAACCGAAGTCCAGCAGCTTCTGAGACTGGAACGTTTCACTGAAGCCGAGTCGCTGGTGGAAGGGGTTCTGGCTATTTTCGCACCTCCGGCGATGGTGGACCGGACCCGTGAGGCGATCGCTCGGCATCGTTTGCTGCATGCTGCCAAAGAGGCTTTTGACAAGAAAGAATACGAGTCTGGGCTCGACTACTATGATCGAGCGATCTCAGCCACCTCTGATCTTGAGCAGAAGGCGCAGATGGAAGCGCAGCTCGTGGCGATGCAAGAGCAGCTGCAGGCCGGGGATTCGTGAACAAGAACTGCCTGTCGCGATAGATCGCGACGAGCTCCTGGACAAGGAGTCCATGATGATTCTGCGGCGATCCACTGATCGGTATGTGGTGTGGTTGATTATGTTCGGCGTAGCCTGGTTGGGGGCTGCCGAGCCTGCTGTTGCCCAAGCTGCTCCTGCTGTTGCCCAGGCTGCCTCTGCTCCTGCCGACCCTGCTGACCACACACCGATCCTGCCACCTATTCTTCCCTGGAATGGTGCCAGCCGAAAGCTTGTCGTCGCTGCGAGTGACCCATGGATCACTCCGGCAGAAGCGAGTGGACTGACCGCTACGCCGCGGTATGACGAAACCGTCGCCTGGTTGCGAAGGCTGGTCAATGCTGCTCCTGAGCTTCAAATGCTCTCGCTCGGACGGAGTGACGAGGGGCGCGATATTTGGATGGTGATTGCCAGCCGACAGGGGCACCTCAGCCCGCAGGGCCTGCACAGCAACGGCAAGCCAACGGTCTTGGCTCAGGCGGGCATCCACTCCGGCGAAATCGACGGTAAGGACGCGGGCATGATGTTGTTGCGGGATATGACCGTGTCTGGACGCCGTTCCAGTCTTCTGGACGACGTCAATCTGCTGTTCATACCCATTTTGAGTGTCGACGGCCACGAGCGATTCTCGGCCTTCAGCCGAGTCAACCAGCGTGGCCCGGAGGAGATGGGGTGGCGAACCAACCGTCGTAACCTCAACCTCAATCGTGACTACGCCAAACTCGACACGCCTGAGCTGCGTGCCGCCGTACGCGCAATAGATCTCTGGAAACCTGATGTTTACCTCGATTTTCATGTGACCGACGATGTCGACTATCAATACGACATCACCTTCGGCCACAACGGCGAGGACGCCTGGTCCCCAAATATTGCGCGTTGGCTCGCCGAGACGTTGACCCCCACCGCATTGGCTGATCTCGACGCGGCTGGACACCTCGGCGGACCGTTGATTCTGTCCAACAATCAGCGAGATCTTAGCGCCGGCTTTCCGGACTTCACTGCAGGTCCGCGATTTTCCAATGGCTATGGTGATGCGCGTCACTTGCCGACGGTGCTGGTAGAGAATCACTCACTCAAGCCATTTGACAGGCGAGTTCTGGGGACCTATGTGTTTCTGGAAAGTGTGCTGCGCACCGTCGGTCGTTCCGGTGCCACCTTACGGCGCGCGATCACGACGGATCTCGACAGCCGGCCATCAAGTGTCGCCTTGGGATGGACCGTAGAGGCTGGTGAACCGGCGCTAGTTCCGTTCAAGGGCATTCGTTCCGAGCTCGAATACTCCCACATCACCGGCGGCCTGGTGGTGCGCTGGACTGGCGAACCGATCGATCAGAACGTTCCCTTCGTGCGAATGAATCAGGCAGTGGCAGAAGTGGCGCGGCCGGTCGCCTATTACATCCCTGTAGCTTGGCAGGATATCGCCGAGCGTTTGATGATGCACGGTATCCAGGTTGAGGAATTGGCCGAGGCGCGCACTGTGGACGTTGAGACCTATCGGCTTCCCAATGCGGGCTTTGCGCCAGGACGCAATCCTTTTGAAGGGCATGCTCGAGTCAACCCAGGCGAGATGACCATCGAAGCTACCCGGTGGTCGTTGGCGGCAGGCTCTTTTCGGGTAACGACCGATCAACCGCTGGGCACGCTGGCGATGCTGTTGTTGGAGCCCGAATCCCCGGATTCCTACTTCCAATGGGGGTTTATGCTCGAGATCCTCAATCGCACCGAGTATGTCGAGGCTTACGTCATGGAGCCCATGGCGCGGCGGATGTTGGAAGAGGATCCTAGTTTGGAGGAAGCTTTCCGCCTCAAGCTCCTGGAAGACCCTGAGTTTGCCGGCAGCCCCCGTCTCCGGCTGCAATGGTTCTACGAACAAACGCCTTTTTATGATCGCGAGTACCGTTTGTACCCGATCTTCAGGGAGACGGCGAAGAGCGGGGGATGATTGTGGTGTTCATCCCTCGGATAGTGCTCAACCCCTGGATAGGAATCAGCCACCGATAGAGATCAGTCGGGCACGAGCTCGAGGTGCAACCCAAGCACCGTCGTTGTGGAATAGTCGTGCCCCCTCGATGGCGGCTGCTTTCTCGAAATGTTGCCGGGCCGCGTCTCGAAAAGTAGGACCAGCGCCGCTCAAAGCAATGCCGAGAAGGTAATCGACCGTTGCTTGACCGACGCCATGGGAATTCTGCGGTGCTCGGATCGAACGCAGTTGGCGAGCTGCTTCAGCCCATTCATTGGAGCGCAGAAGGATAAGCGCCTGGTCGAGTTGGACAACCCAAGCGAGGTCGGGATCGGTTTTTTCGGCCAGCAAAACGAGCTCAGTGTAGGCGACTGAGTCAAAGAGATCCGCCCTGCTCGTGGCCAGCAGATCGGGACTGGCGCCCAGCTTGAGCTTGAGTGCGCGTGCGCCGTCGGGGGATTGGACACCAAGGTCTAATGTCTCGCCGATCTCTGCGGCAGCAATTCGCTCGTCAAAGGCTGCGCGGCTAGTGACCGGGACACCTGCGACACCTGCAATCAGATCACCGACCCTCACTCCGGCTGCCTCCGCGGGACTTGCGGGCGCAACCTCGACGACAAGCGGATGAGGCGCGCCGTTACTATCGATAACCAGGGCGCCTACCCATGCCCGTTGCAGTCGGATCGTTCGGTTGAAGGACTTTTTGAGGTCTGTCAGAGCCTGAGGGGAACCCAACGGAAGGCTTATGCGATCAGGCTCGACCGGTCCAGGGGCCTGTGGCCAAATCCAGACGGTGGCATGGGTCGCGACAAGATCGTTGGACGGCACCGCGACAACGTACACGAGTCCAGGGATATTCTTGTCAACCGCAGCCTGCACACGTTGCCAGTCGATATTCGAGCGCGAGCCAGCTGCCGCCTCCGACTCGACGGTACGCAAGGTCTCAGCGGTGACGCCGACTTCAGCTAAAACTCTTGGAGCTTTGGAGGACCGGTTGATCAAGGTCCATCTGCCGGCGTTGCCCAAGGCCAGCCGCAGAGACTGATCCAAGTTACGAGCCGTCTCTTGGTCACCCCCAAGCACTCCGAGGAATGCGAGGCCGGGGCGCAAATCAACATCGATCTCGATACTCTGACGATCTGCTAGCTGCAGCTGTGTCGAGAACATTCTCGAAGTGCCGGTCGCTACCGTGACATGGTAAGAGCCAGGCGGAAGTGTCAGTTGAGGCTTACGCGCCGCAGGATTGTCGGGCCGGTGGACCGTGCCGTCAACGCGAATCTCGGCGCCTCTCGGGAAATTGTTGAACTGCAGACTGCCGCGCTCTTTCTCGAGGACGAGTGGATGTAGGGGGAAATCCACCAATTCGTCGATTGATAGTTCCTGGCGCTGTGAACGATAGCCGGCTAGCTGTACCTCGAGCAGTACTAGTCCGACCTCGATGCCTTCGATGATGAGCTCATTGGAGAACTCCTCCCTGCGGTACTTTGATGCTGCGCCTGGTGGTAAGAACCCGTCTGGGGCGACACCTTCGGTAACCCCCCTGACTTCGCCGTTGATGAGCACGGTTGCACCTGCGGGTCGCGTTGCTAGCTGGACCACAGCGCTAGTTCTCTCCAGTTGGAGTTCTAGAGTGACTGAAAGACTGGGTTCAATCTCCAGCTGGCGCGAAATGGGCGCATACCCTGGCAGTGAGATGTCGATTTGACGCTGGCCGGCGAGCACAGCGACCGGTCCCAGAGACGCATCCACAGGTCGGCCGTCGATGCGAACTCCAGCGTCTGGGGGTTCGAGGGCCAACGTCACTTCGCCGAGCATACGGCGTCGCAGGCGGTCGAATTGGTCAACTAGCTTTGGGGAGGCTTGGGAGCGCTCGAGATCTGCCTGTGGCTGGATCTCCAGCATTCGTGTGAGCCCTTGCTCGACGAGGTCGATCTCTTCGAAATTGAAATGGAGTTGTGCACGATACGCAAGGCTGCGGACCAGGATCTCGCGCATCGACTCGCTCAGCTGATCCGCTGCCGCCCGCGGTTCGAGGATCTCCACCAAGTTACCGAAGGATGGCAGCGAAGTATCTTGATCAGCAGAGTGGAAGAGATCTTCAGCGTCTTCAAAGCTCTTTTGGATTTCCGTCTCGTTGAGCTCCGAGAAAGAGACGGGTAATGCTTCGAGACCTCTATCCTCGAGGTCTTCTCCGGTGACATCTGTGCCGGTACCGATCGGTGTTTGAGCTTCGGCTGGCCGTGAAAGGGTAACTACTGAGGGCAACAGAAGGCCACATAGGATCGGTAGGATACGAAGTTTCATGCCACCGCCTCTCAATCCAGCAAGACGATGAAAGGAAGTTTGCTGTCCGCGATAAACACTCGGCCGCTACCGTCTACCGCCACATCGAGCGGATTACGCAACTCGATGCCGCCGCCGAGGGAAGGTCCTAGGCTGGCTTGCTTGCGACCCGCATTGTCGAACATCTCGACGCTGCGGTTTCCCCGATCAAGAATATAGATGTTGCCCAGGGGATCGAGTGCCAGCGCAACTGGGCGCTTCCAAGTGCCTTTGAGCACAATGTCCGCTTGCCGGCGGTCGACGCCGACTCGGAGCACTTGTTTGCCTTTGCCGTCAAGGACATAGATTCTGCCGAGAACATCCTGAGCGATATCAACAGGATCAGGTTTGCTATTAGCCAGCAGCTCTTGACCTTGCCGAGATGATTGGAAAGTCAACAGACTGCGCCAGCCCTTGGCGAGCACGAACCAATCTCCGAACCGTCCGCGCTCGGCTGCCAGCAGGCCTTTGAGTGGCTTTTCTTTGCCCGGTACCGGCTCGAGAAAACGAGGGGATTCCTGAGCAGCGAACGGCAGCATGATGCGAGTCTCAGTGACGGTGAACGCTGCGCCCAAACTCCATCCGGGGCGGCCTGGGGCCGGCAATGCGATGCTCTCCAAGAATGAGCCGTCAGCATCTATGAGCGCGACGAGGGGCATACGTGGATCGACTATCAGGAGGCGACCGTCCTCGGCCGCCGCGACCCCAGTTGGTTCCCTGAGCTGTAACCCCGATGCCGGATAACGGGTTGCAGACTGCCATAACCCGTGACCTGACTGTGGTCGAATGATTCGACGATGAATCAGACTTAAAAGCCTGATGGCACTGGCTCGCTCATCTTCAGAGGAAGTTGCAGAGCCCTGTTCTGTTGCAAGACGTTGCAACACCTCCGCCGCAGCAACCCACTCATCCATACGTGTCAAGGCTTTCGCCAGCAACAAGCGAGCGCGGCCAGTCAAGTTGCTCGCCGGTTCGTCTTCCACCGCGGCCAGCAGTTCTGCTACCGCGGCCGCATTGTCGCCGAGTTGTAGGCTGAGCTCGCCAGTGCGGATACGGGCCCGTACACGATCGTCGAGGTTGGGGTAGGTTTCGCGACCATAGAGTAACGGCACCCGACGAAAGGTCGCGCGAGCCTCTTCGAGGTCGCTCGTTCGGCGCGCTTGCTCAGCCTCGATTTCAGCTTGTCTAACAAATGCTGCAGCCGACTCCAGGGTCCGTCCATAGTCGGCGCGAAGCCGTTCGAGAGCCCGCCGTGTGCCGTCGGTATCACCCCCTGCACGGCGTATGTCAGCGACTTGAAGCAGGGCTTTGGGTGCTAGACGGTCGCTTGGGAACTGCTGCACAAGCAGCTCGAGCTCTTTCAATGCACCGGCGCTATCGCCAGCTTGCAGAACGCGTAGCGCTTCAGCGTAGAGGCGCTCCGCCGCTGCGTCTTGGGCTGCAATCGGCGTGTTGAAGAGTGCTAGCAGCAGGAACGCGAGACAGTAGAAAGTGGCAGCACGGTGCATTTGATATAGATCACGGTCGGCTCGCGTACTTTTGGCGCGAAGCTCTCGAACTAAGTGGCGGGAAAGCTCAGTCAGGGCTTGCTGAAATCCTCTTGCGATTGCGCGAGATGATTTTCTTGATGTGCTTCGTTTTTCCTAGAGCCGGCCAGTGAAAGGTGAAGTCGTGTGGGCCAACTGCTATCAAGAGGTTGTTGATCGGTGTATCGTCAACGTCTTTCCCATCGATGCTAACTCGGCAGTTGGCCGGATTCGCCGTAACCCGTATCTGTACGGCTCTGGGTAGACGCATAGGCCAACGCTGACCACTGCCGATCTCGACGTCGCTAGTCTGACTCAAGAATACGTCTTCTGCAACCAAAGTTATTTGGCGTCGCCCGGGCGCTACCGGCACCTCAACTGGAGCACCCGTCGGAAATGGACCATGTTTCTGTCCGTCGATGAGAACCTCGAGTCGGTAAGGAGCGTCGCCAATCACAAATCCTGGAGGCATCGACGAGCTTAGAGGAAAGTGGAGGCAGCGGCATTGCCGTTGTGCGTCACTCAATTGCTCGAGGCTGAGGGTCCAGCCGACCGACTCATAGCCTGGCAGGCGAAGAACCAATGAGTAGTCGCGGCTGGCGGCGAAGTCGTGTTGGGTCGGGGTGACTAGGCCGGTTTCGCGCCCATCGATCAAGATTCTGGCCCCTACTGGCTGGCTGGTGATCTCGAGTGTCATCGGTTCGGTGACGGGGGACGATCGCCATGGCTCTGGAGCCTCGGACGCCAGGACTAGGTTTCGACGAGCCACGGTCTCGTTGTTGGTCGTCAACTCGAGCAAAATAGTTTCGCCAACTTGGCCTCTCAGTTGGATATCTGCAGGAACGGTCCAACCTGACGGCTCTCCGTTGATCAGTATTGCTGCCCCTGGCGACCCCGCCTCCACTCGTAGGCTGTGCTCGATCAGAGTTGAGCTGGGTGCGGCCTCCGGAGGCGACAGAGGGTTGGCAAGATGCTCATTCCTCTGAAATGTACTAGCGACATAACCCAATGCTGCCATTCCTATGACGAACGCCAAAGCTGCGACCGGTTTCAGGATCGATGGTGTTTGTCGGCGCCTGTTTCTCGGTGTTGGAGTCAGGGTGCCATCGAGCTCGACGTTGGCTGGTGTGAGCGGTGCGGTTTCGGCCTCTAGAGTCGCGGTCTTTTCGTGATCGCCTCCCGGTTGGCCGTCCGGGTCGTCTCCGATAGCTTCGAGTCGCGGCGGGGACTCGGCTAAGTGCGTTGATGGCTCATGGTTCAGAGCCTCCGTCAATGCCTTCGCAAGAGCAGTGCAGGTGGGGTAGCGATCACTTGGTGTCTTATTGAGACCTCGCAGGACTACACGGTCAATCCCCAATGGCAGCAAGCCGTTGATCGTCCGCGGCGGTTTTGGTGCCTCGTGGACAATTTTGTAGAGGATTGCGGAAGGATGGTCAGCTGCAAAAGGCTGGTTACCGGTCAGCATCAGATAGAGAATGACCGCAAAAGAGAATTGGTCAGACCTGCCGTCTACATCCTCGCCCATGACCTGTTCGGGCGACATGAAAGCGGGGGTCCCCAGTACTGTACCTGTCATGGTCAGCTCTGAAGTGAGCATCTTGACGAGGCCGAAATCAGTAATCTTGGGGCGACCATCTTGGGTCATCAAGACATTGGCCGGCTTGATATCCCGGTGTACGATCTTTCTTTGATGGGCGTAGTCCAGTCCAGAAGCAATCTGGGAGGCAAGTGAGCACAGCCGACCGGATGCGACTTTGGGCTCTGTTCGCAAGTGGTCGGCAAGACTCATCCCCGCTACATACTCCATTGCGATGAAATACGAGTTGCCGCCTTGGCCAACGTCATAAATAGTGACGATATTGGGGTGGGAAAGAGTGCCAGCGGCTCGAAATTCAAGCTTGAATCGCGCTTCGAGTTCCTTACGCTCGCGCTCGTCGTCACTCGGATCGACTCGAATCTCTTTGATTGCGACGGTACGTCCAATCAAAGGATCGACTGCCAGATAGACCGTACCCATGCCGCCGCGACCCAGCACTCGCTGAACCTCGAATCGCCCGAATCGCTTGATTTCACTCAACGCAGGAGAGCCTAGCCATAAGTATGTGCACGAAGTCGAGCCA
>JAJCXQ010000602.1 GCA_029263355.1 Acidobacteriota bacterium
TGTGTCGCCATGGGTGGCAGGGCCAAAATCTGTCACACTTAGATAACCGGCCACCTCGAGCCAGCGACGAGCGACCTAGCGGCTATCGAGCAACCGGACCGTTCCAGCCGTGGTGTTGCGAGGATTGACATAAAGCGGCTGCCCCGCCGCTTCGCGCTTCCGATTGAGCCGATCGAAGACATCACGCGGCATGTAGATCTCGCCACGCAACATCAAGCGCTCGGGGGGCGAGCCTTTCAGCCGTAGGGGCAAGCCGCGGATGGTGCGCACGTTCTCCGTGACGTCGTCTCCCACCGTTCCGTTGCCGCGGGTGACTGCTTGCCGCAGCACACCATCCTGATAGAGCAGCGAGATCGAGACCCCGTCGAGCTTGAGCTCCGTGACATAACTGAGCTCCTCTCCGATCGCCCGACGCTCCAGCCGCTCGACCCATTCCTCGATTTCTTCGAGATTGTAAGTATTGTCTAGGGACAACATCGGCGGCTCGTGCGCCACCTGTTGGAAACCTTCCGCCGGCACGCCACCAACCCGTCGCGTCGGGCTGTCGGGGGTCGCCAGCTCGGGATGTTCAGCCTCCAGAGCCTGCAACTCATGCATCAAGCGATCAAACTCCCGATCACCGATCTCAGGCTGGCCAAGGTAATAAAGCTCGTTGTGGCGCCCGAGGTCGGTTCGCAACTCGGCGGCGCGCAACTCGGCGGCACGCAACTCGGCGACGCGCTGGTTGGCTGTCGATGTCATCTCTCAAGCTCCCTTTTTGACGGCCGTCAAGGTCCCCAGGTGACTTCCAAGTGGGCACGTGAAGTGGCCAGTGTACCGGTCTCCGTCGAGAAGCTCTGTAGCTGGATACGGATCGAACAAATCTCCTCGCTGGTCTCCCCAACCTTGAGCTTGACCCAACTTTGCTCGTCGGTACATCGCACGATGAAGTCACCCCGCTTGTCCCGGCGCTGATCGAACTCGACGCCAGCAAGCCCGCCAGCAAGGATCATCCGAGCCCCCAACGGGACTATGACCAATTGTGGGCTGACGACGTGGTTGCCGACGCCGAACTTCCACTGCAGCGCCAACAGGGCAGAAAAACCGCCGATGAGAAACAGGATCGTGATGAGTAGGAGTCGGACGTTCATGACACCGCCGGATACCTTCCCAACCTGCGTGGCTTAGGCAAGTTCCCTGTGGCCGGACAACTCGGCGACTCCCTCGATTTCGATCAACAGATCCTGGCGACAGAGATCGGCCTGCACGAGCTCGATCTCGGCGCGCTGGAATCGTCGACCGATCCTGTCCGTCACTTGGGCTCGATGGGCCTCGTGGACATAATAAACCCTGAGATGACGATAGTGATCGAGCGCTGGGCAGGGTCCAGGGTACTGACCGTTCAAGATCAAGCCTGAGCCACTGCCGTTCGAGCCACTGCCGTTGAGGCCCGCGCCGCCATTGCTGAGGCCAGCACCACCACCGATGAGGCCGGCGGCGCCGCCGTTCAGGAAGCCGTCCCTGCCGTTGAGGCCGGCGATCATCAAGGCTTCCAGATTGCGACAAGTCTCTTCGATCTGAGCCTCGAGATCGTCGGGAAAGACCGTCACCTCACCTCGAACGCTGGCGGTGCCACCCACTAACAGCCACTTGCGACGCTCGGGACCCAAGACGACACGGGTGGCCCGGGAAAAACACGGTGGAACCGGTCCATAGCGCGCCGAATAGCGATAGGAGGGAACCTGCCTTGGGTTCTCCACCGGTATGCCCCTACACGCCGCTGCCAAGCCATGGACAACCAGATCTGTGCCGGGATGGCCAACACCAGATGCTGTCGCCACCTGGGTCTCAAAGCAGTACTCTCCTCGATTCCATTCACGATAGGCAGCGTGGCGTCCAGCGTTGAACACCATGTAACGCTGAGGTAGGTCACCTAACGCCGCCAGAATCTCCGGAATAAAGTTCCACACCCGCACCAGATGCCCCGCGTCATGGCTGCACAACTGCTCATCCAACAATCGATAGGCCAGCAACGTGCTGCGCGCAAACGCTGCTTCCGAGAGATTCACCGCCCGCGGGCAGACGATCGACGTCAAGGTGAAATGATCGTTGGCACGGGTACAAAATCGCAGGTTGGCGCTCGCTTCCCGCCACTCCCCAGGCTGTGAGCCAAGCAGCACCGAGGCCCACTCCGGCAAGGTGAGGGAGCTTCCGACAGGCGGGTTCTCCACCACCGGTTCATCCACATTTGCGTCCGGTGACAAGCGATCCAGTACGACATTTTCCATGAGTGCGCGCAAGAGTAGTTCAAGCTTTCCGGTCCGTCAACGCGAACCCATTTGTCTCGTCAATACAGGCCTGAGACCGCTCCATGAGGCCCTCATCTTTGCTCTCGAAGTGGACTTCCCAAACGTTTAGTCATCGTCGGAAACCGAGGGCTCGGCATTCTCTCGCGGTAGCTGGAATTGATCTTCCGGGAGTTCGACATTGATCTGAAGAGCATCAAAAGAAAACTCGGTCTGGTCTCCGCTGGCTTCTTCATATCGTAGGTACACCGGAATGTAGAGCTCAGGATCGAGATGAATGTTCACTGTGCGCAGCCTTTTTCTGAGTCGACTCGACAGCGGAGTGAGGTTTAGGCGATAGGGTTCGTCTGTCGCCTCGGGAAAGGTGACATGAATCTCGAAGGTGCGTTGCAGCTCGGCCAAGGAGGAACCCGGTCCCAACAGCTGCATGAAACGTTCTCCATGGCGCCCGACATCGAGACGCTCGACACGATCCGTGTCCCGGTACCAAGTCGTCATCTCCCGATCACTGACGATGACCGACATGCGGGTTGGCGAGGCGAAGTCCCACCGCACTCGATTTGGCAGCTGATACCACACCGTGCCCGTCGATTCCTCCGGCTCGAGCAGAAACTCGCTCTCTTTGCGTTGGACAAACCGAGCTTCCAAGGTTTGCAGCTTGGCTTGCTCGTGGTGAGATCGGGCGACGAGGGCGTCGTAACGCTCACTGGGGGTCAGTCCCACGGCGCCAGGATTCGGCAGCGCCTCTTCGCCGCGGCAAATTGCTGAGGTCAGAGCGAAGCTCCCCAGAATCACGACCAGCAAATGGTAGTGCCTCAAGTCTGTGAGCCCTCGAGTTGACGGTAGGGTCTTACAGCCTTCGCGGAGGACGAGCCCCGAGTGTGAAACCGCGGCGCTACCGGCAGGTACCGTTGCAACCAAACCAAGGCGAAGAAGAGTCTTAGACGCAATCGATGGAGCCGCGACAGTCGCCAATTCCCCGACAAGCCGGAGACGATCGCGTCGAGCATGCCGCAGCGGTTGGTCGGTTGAAAGAATAGATCCCGAAACGCCGGATCATAAAAACCGTAGGCAAAACGCCGAAAGAAACGGTACCTTTGACGCTGGGTGTGCTGATAATCGTCAAATGCCAAAGATGGCCAACACGGTTCCTCAAGGGCATGGTCGACCGCGACGGCGGCGTCGAGTCCGGACTCCAGAGCCAGCATCACACCGGTCGAGAACGCCGGATCCAGGAAGGCCGCGGCGTCCCCAGCCAGCAGCCAGCGGTGGCCTGCAAAGGCCGTCGGCTGGTAACAGAAATCGGCTTCGTAACAGGCCTTCGACACCCGCTTCGCCGACACCGTCTGTTCGGCTGCGACCGGCGTCGACGTCAGGATGCGATCGAGAATCGATTCCGGCGTTTCCTTGCCGCGTCCGGCATGGGTGGCCCGAGACATCACCACTCCAACGCTGGTGACGGTCTCGGAGACCGGAATCATCCAGATCCAACTCATGTCCCGACACGAAATGATTCGGATGTCTCCCGACCGCTCAGACGACGGACGCGGAATCCCCTCGAAGTGAGCATAAAGGGCAACGTGACGCAGCTCAGGGTCGAATCGTCGCAGTCCCAGCCGCTTGGACAGGAATCCAGCTTGGCCCGAGGCATCCAAAGCGACCTCGGCCTCAATATCAAACGTGTCACCACCGTTGAGGGCTTCGCCGCAGTTGAGCAGCTCGCCGCCCTCGGGGGTCGCGACGGCATGAACGCCGTCGTCCTTGAACGCAATATCGCAAACCCGGCAGAGCTCGCGGACATCCGCCCCCGCCTCCTTCGCCAGATCGAGCAGAATCTCGTCGAATCGCGATCTCAGAACCTGGTAGGTCAACGGCGCCGGCACCTCGGAACCGACAGTGAAGTCGATGTAACTCGAGAACTCGCCATCTTCGGTCGCAAAGCTGGCGCCACGTTTCTCCACCAGCTTCTCCGCCGCCAATCGCTCCCCCAGTCCAAGGCGCTGGAAAATTACGTTACTCGCGGGCAACAGCGACTCGCCGATGTGAAACCGAGGAAAGCGTTGGCGCTCCAACAGCAGGACGCGACGGCCCTGGCGCGCCAACTGGATAGCGGCCGCCGAGCCGGCAGGCCCCCCTCCGATGATCAAGACATCACAAACGAGGCGTTCTCGAGACACGTGTCTGCACTCCACGACCAAAAACTAATCACGACCAGATCGTCGCAAGCACCAGCAATCTAGCCCGCAGAGGGCTCAAACGCAAGGTTATGACGATGGCTTGCTCGCTTCGACCAGTCGATTGGCATACGGCGTCCCGGTCCACATGGGGCGCTCGGTTACCACCAGCCCGTGTTGCTCCAACAGCTGCCGCCACGCCGCGGCACTGCGATAGGTGAATCCTTGACGCCAGTGCCCGCGAGCAATCGCACACACCCGCTCCGCGATCCGGGTTGCGACAAACCGTCTTCCCAAGGCCGCATCCGCTTCCCGCATCACCAACGTTCCTCCGGGCTCGAGCGCCGCCGCGACCCGACGCAACAACTCAGATTGTTGGGTGGAAGACAGATAGTGCAGCACGTCGAGCAAGACAATCATGCGCGCCGATGGCAAGTCACCGTCGGCTGCATTACGGGCTTCGATCCACGCCGCATCCCCCAAAGCTCGGCGAGCTACGGTCGCCAGGCTGGGCCGCAGCTCAACTCCGACCAGCTCCAACCGATCGGACGGCGGTCGCCAGGACGCCGACGACCCGCCCTCTAGCCGACGAGCCGAGTCGAGAAGGGCCAGGAGGATCCCACGTCCGCAGCCGATATCGATCAAGCGTCCAGAGCTCGGCAGGTTGGGCGACCCGAGGACCGGCCAGTACATAGGATCATGACGCAGCTTGCCACGAACGAATTCCCGATCGAACTTACCCGCCGTGCAATAACGTCGGCAGGTCGCTTCGACCAGCTCTTCACGCAACGGTTCATGCTCCCCGAACTCGTTCATAGCCCCGAAGCCCGACCGCTGTTCAACCTGGATCTCGAGGGCTTTCGATGACCGATGGTCAGCGTCTCCGGGGAGGCACGCCGACATAGGATCCAGCGGCCGTCAGCGTGTTTTTCAGGTTCTTGGGCGAGCTGTCGAAACCGCGGGCGAAAAGCCTTTCGGCGGTCTCCCGATCACCATTCAGATTGTAAAAGGCGCCGACCTCGATCAGCCAGTCTTCATCCTTTGGCGCCAACTCGATAACACGGTCCATGAGGGGTTGGGCTTTGTCCCACTCGTTGGCGTGGGCATAAATCCTAGCGATACGAATCAAATCGCCGGCTTCTTTCCCGCCGCGGTAGTTATCCAATATCGCTTCGGCGGTCTCCAGGTCACCGATGAGATAGTGAACCCGAGCCAGATTGATGTTCTCCCAGCTGCCGTCCTCCGCAAGCTCTCGCCCGATGTCGAGCAAATTTGCTGCCGCAGTCTCCGTGTCAACTCCATCCCAGGCTGCGCTCGAAACGCCTCCCTTCTTGCCGGCGAAGCTCCCGATCGACAATCCGAGCCCGAACGTCAGCATCATGACGGACACCATTACGGTCTTTCTCATCGCAAGCCCTCCTGATTTCGCCCACCGCGGTTCGCGGTGGATACCTAGGCGCAGATTACGACAGCTGCCGACAGCTGTCTACTCGACCCACCGCTAGTCCCCGGTCTTCTCGCCCTCAGCGAGCACCTGGAATTCGAGCAGCCAGATATCCGAGGCGCTTCCTCAACGACGAGGGCAGCGACCTGAGACGCTCGGGTGCTTTTCCCAGTAGCCAATATGGCGAGGCGCCCGAAACCCTGGTGTTTGTAGTACTCTCGCTTGGTTCACGTGCGTTCTTACCGACAACAAGAAGGAGATGACCTTGAAACTGAAGCTGCCGTTGGTGGCAGGCCTAGTCCTGCTCTGTGTACTGGTGATTGCCACCACCATTCCTTCAACCGTTCCTTCCATGGGCGGTAAGACATCAGAAACCACAGACGGAGCGAGAACCGCATCGTCTGAACGTGGTGAGCGAGTGGCCCCCGTCACCGCCTCGCTGACCCAGCTTGCGCAGTCACCCATTCAGGCTCTCCGCCCAACCCGCAACGGCAAAGAGGATTCCAGGATCGAGTCTGCATAATCCGAAGACGAAATTCTAGAGCTGATCGAACAAGCTCATCAGCTGCCTGCAGACTCCGACATTCACCCACTCGGTGAGGGCGGCGTCACTTTTACCGCTGGCACCGGTTTCGACAGCATCGATATCTCAGAGTGCTGCCTGAGCGGAACTCTCAATCCACCGGATCCCGAGATCGCTGTCGGTCAAGACCATATCGTTGCTGCGGTCAACGCGTCCATCGAGATCTATGACAAGTCGGGGACTTCCCTCGTCGGGCCGCTCCCCCTCGAGACGTTCTTCCAGTCGCTTGGCCTAGGCTGCACCATCTTTGCCTTCGATCCCAACGCGATCTACGATGAAACGGCGGACCGCTACATCATCGGGGCAGACGGCAATGGTACGGAATATTGTGTGGCGGTCAGTCAGACCGGAGACGCCACCGGCATGTACAACTTCTACGCTTTCCCAGTCAACGTCGGCGGTGACTTCTTTGACTATCCCCATATCGGCGTTGGTGTCGACGCGATTTACGTCGGTTCCAACATGTTCGGTGGCGGCGAAGGTCGTCTCTTCGCCTTCGAGAAAGCAGCCATGTACGCCGGGACTCCAGCTGCCTCTGAAACCCAGTTTCTGGGCGCCGACAGCACTCCGCAGCCGATGAAGATCCGGGGCGCTGAACCTGCCGACGGCAAGCACTTCTTCATCGCCTCACGGAGCGGCGTCGGAGTTTTCGAACTCTACTCCTGGGACGATCCCTTCGGCGCCAATACTTTGGTCGACGAAGGTAGTCTCGATCTTCCGGCCTCTCACGGAGTCGCGGTCGGCTTTGGCATCGGCAGCCCTCAATCTGGCGGAAGCAGCATCAACAGCATCGATCCTCGCGGGCTCGACTTCGAGTACCGCGACGGCTTCGGCTGGCTGACCAACTTAGTGTCGTGTAATCCCGGTGCTGGAACGGTCAACTGCGTCCAGTGGGGTCAAATAGATGTTGCCACCGCTAGCGTCGAGCAGGCAGGAGTCTTCGGGACCGATGGTGACTATCGCATCTTTCCAGACCTGGCAGTCAACAGCTGCGGAGACATGATGGTCGGCTACACCAAAACGACCTCAAGTAGCTTTCCCGGAATTTGGGTCGCTGGCCGACAAGCCGCCGATCCGCCGGGTACTATGCAGGGCGAAATCGAAATCAAAGCGGGTGAAGTAGCGTTCGGATCTGGTCGATGGGGCGACTACACCGGGATGGCGATCGATCCCGACGGTTTGACCTTTTGGTATCTCGGAGAGTATTCCAAGAACATTCCAAATCAGCCCAGCTGGGGGACCTTCGTCGGCAGCGTCACCTTTGACAACTGCGTGAACGACGGCCTCTTCTCTGATGGCTTCGAGGCTGGTGACACCTCCCGATGGAGTAATGTCAGCCCCTGATCCGGGTTAGCCCGAGTGGACACGGGCCTGGCTTGGCCAGGCTTCGTGTCCCAGTTCGCGAACCTAGACTGCCGGCTAGCCCCGTCGCAGAATCAACGACTCGAGGACGATACCGGCGCTGCATCAGTCACCGATCTCGAGCCGGAGCCGTGCCGCAGCAGGTGCCACCAACGCTCGACCTCTAGACGCAGCCAGATGCGCCCACCTTGAAGCAACGGACGCAGCGCCGCCGCTGGGCCAAGGGCAAAAGGCCGCAGGCCACGGCTCTGGCCGACATTGGCGCGACCATACGTTCCAACCCGGCGGCGGTGTCGAGCCAACACCTGGAGGCGCCGATTGAACGTGCGGGTCAGGAGGAATGCAATCTTAGCTTGAGGCAAAGTGACGCCAAAAACCGGATTGGCCAACGATGTCAGCTCCTCGTCGGCATAAATTGGGGTGACGACGCCCATGTAATAAAGCGCGGTATCCACCAAGAAGGCGCACGCCAACAGCTCGGCATCCCCCATCAGCTCGTACTTGCCGACGTAGAGCGCTTGCAGCCAACGGTCGTAAGAACGCAGGAAGTCGTCGTTGTGCTGTGTGACTCTGGCATCCAAGGCCTCGTCGTCGAGCTCACCGGCCAAGTCGCGCGCGATCAGCCGAGCGGTCGCGAAGGTTGAAATCGCCGCGTGGTCCAGGCCGGGACTGTAATACGGATCCATAAACGACGCGGCGTCCCCGACCAAGGCCCAACCACGATCGATGTAGCGGGACGTCTTGTACGGCAGATGGCTGTAGGACATGAAGTCCTCGTGATCCAGCTCAGCGTCCGCCAACAGCTCGGCGAGACCGGAGCGACTGCGCAAGAACTTTTCGAAGCGCTGGCGCAGCGTGCCTTCCCCGGGCACCTGAAACAATCGCTTGTTGTAGACTAGGCCGATGCTCGTTTGGCCACCGGCGAGTGGTATCACCCAGCACCACCAACCGTAGCCGCAGAAGTGGTTGGTCGCCAGGCGCCGCGATGCCACCACTGGCGGCAATCCCTCGGCGGTCTCGTCGCAGCGCTGAAAGGTCGCACCATCAAGGTCTGCGACGCCATGCCATCGCCCCCAGACGGCGGCGGTAGGATGCTCCTCGACTCGCTGACGCAGCCGCAGGCGGCGGGCCAAGAAGGCGTGCCGCCCCGATGCGTCAATGACCCAACGGGCCGTGACCTGCTTCCGTCCCGACGTGTCCTCAATCTGTATTCGACTCGCCGGCCACTCGTGATCGACGCTGAGGACTCGCGCGGGCCGTATCACGTTACATCCCTCGTCTGCCGCAACCCTGAGCAGGTGCTCATCCAACACCGAACGATCGAGTTGGAAACTCGGCAACCGTGGCACTTGGCTGCTGCCGACCTCGCTCATTTCCGATAGTCGGCGTCCAGGACCATCGCTGAACCAATAACGCAAACCATGTTTGGGCAGGTGATGACGCGACAAGTGGTCGTAGAGCCCGAGCACACGATGCAAAAACAGCCCCGAGACCTCGACGGTGGCTTCGCCAACCTTGCGGTCGAAGCGCTCCGAGCTCTCGACGATCAAGATTCGACAGTCCGGCCGCGAGCGTCTCAACAACGTGGCGACACTGGCGCCTGAGAAGGCTCCACCAATCACCGCGACATCGAAGTGGGTATCCCAGACTCCTGGATCGTCAGTGGCGGCCACTGGCTCGGTCGATGTTGGAGAAACAGACACGCCCGTCAAGGTATCACCGGCCGCGAGCCCCAGCAAGCGCAACCACCGTCACGACCACAAACGCCGTCACGACCACAAGCGACGAAAGCAGAACCATTGCAGAGGATCGCGACGGATCGCCCATTCGACATGCCCGGCAACCTCCTGCATCGCGGTCGTCAACCCTTCGGCCCCGGCACCAGTAACCTCGACCGGGGGTCGAAACACGACCCGTGACTGATGCCTTCCGAGCCGGAAGACAAAAACCGGCAGCAACACGACACCGGCGGCGCGGGCGAGGGCAGCCGGCCCGGCCGCCAGATCGAGAGGTCGATCAAAGATCTTCACCCGGCAGGAGCGACCCGAGCTCCGCGGCCGATCCCCCTGGACGGCCACCAAGTCACCATTGCGCAGAGCATGCATCAGACGCAGCCCCATTGCCGGATCATCACGCACGAAGTGCATCGTAAAGCCGGCCTTGTCCGCAATCTCTTCTGATTGTGCTGCCGATTGCTCCTGGTTGAAGAGCTCGCGCACGAACGCCGCCGCTTTGGGATCGATCTCGTCCTCACGCACGACATGGACGTGACGCTTGTGCACTTGCATCGCTCCGACTTCCCAATGGCCAATGTGAGCGGTCACCAGAATCAGCCCCTGGTCCCCAGCCAACGAGCGGCGCCAATATTCTTCTCCTTCAGCGGACTCCAGGCTTTCGGTTCCGGCCTCGAGGCGTTCGTATCTCTCGGACAAGCACCAAGCGAAGTTCCACAGGGTCCGGTAGACCCGCTGTTGACGGCGCCACCAAGAGCACGGCCCCAACACGACATCGAGGTTGTCGGCAATCGCTCTACGGATCCCACCGAGAGCACAGAAGAAGAAAGTCGTAAACAGCGTGACGACCAGCGTCAGGCTCCACTCTGGCAAAACCCTGACACCAAAGCGGTGCAAGCGGTACCAAAACACCCCGGTAAAGTGCAGGCCGCCGAGCCAACGGCGCATCGGGCCCATCTCGGGGGCATGAGTTGGTGGAGCTACGTCAGAGGTCATCTCATCTCCAGAAGGCCGCCTCGATCGCCGGCAAGATCAACAGGGTGGCGATCAAACACGCCATCACCCCGGTGGCGATCATCAGGCCGCCGTTCTGCAAACCAGGAATGCGGGACAAGCCGAGACTGCCAAAACCGACGCAGGTGGTCAATGTCGTCAAGACCAATGCCCTGCCGGATCCGCGCACGGCCCCGAGAAGTCCCTCTACCGACTGTCGGCGAGAGCCGTGAAGCACATGCAGCCCGTCATCAATGCCAATCCCCAACATGATCGGCAGCACCGCGAGCGAGAAAAGATCCAGCGACCGACCGAGCCCGCTCCACAGCCCCAGGGTCCAGACCGCGCCCAGGACCACCGGTAGGCTCGCCAACGCACACTCCGGTAGCCGGCCTCGAAACGACACCAGGACAACTCCGGCGACCGCTGCCAACGCCCAGCCACCGAGGGTAGCCAAGTCGGCGCGCGCCAGCCGTCGCAGTGCGGCGCCCACCGCTGGCGCCGAAGCCACCTGGGTGCCAGGCACCGCCGACGCCAGCTCGGCCAACAGCTCCGGCGGCGGCCCCTCGGGCCATGATCCGATCGGCAACCGCAGGCTGAGAGCGGCAAAAACGCCATCTTCGGTCACGGCCAAGGATTCCGACAGCCAATCCGGCCAGGCGTCAGCCGGGGGTGCGGCCGGATCTTCCCCCCGCCCCATCGCACGCAGGGCACCGATGCCGGTGGCGAAGGCACGGGGGTTCAGGTTCACCGCCCGCAATTCGCGCTCCAAGTCGTCGGCGGCACGATCTAGCGGCAGTTCGGCGAGTCGGCGCAGACGTTCCGCCACCGGCTCCCCCAACGCCAGGACGTCCGCCGGACTAGAGATCTCCACTTGGTCTCCCAACGCCTGCCGCAGGATCCCGGCTGCCTGCCCCGCCTTCGTCAACGCTTGGGGCAGATCTTCGCCCTGAACGACCACCGTCGCGGTATCGAGCCCGAGGCCGAAATGGCGAACCAGCAACTCATGGGACGCATACGCCGGGTGGTCGGTAGGTCGCAGCTTCCGCAAATCCGGATCGATCGAGACCTCGCCGAGTTGTCCGGCGGCGGCAATCGTCACCACCGCCGCAACCCCCAGAACCGTGATCGGCCGACGGCTCGCCAACCCGCTGAGTCGATCGACGATTCGCCCCAACTCGCACCAAAGCCATCCCGGGCGCTGCACCGTCTGCCACTCGCGGCCGAACCGCCGGACTCTCTGCCGACGCCATCCCAGCGACAGGAGTGCCAGCATTGCACTACCCAACAACGTGACCGCCACCAAAATCGCCACAATTCCCAAGGCCACCAACTGCCCCAGCTCCTGCAGCGGCTGAACGTGTGCCAGGCCGAGGATCGCGAAGCCCACAGCGGTGGTCAGCGCCGAAGTCACGATGCCGGGACCGGTGTGACGCCAGGTGTCCACCAAAGCGTCCTCGACCTCGGCTCCCGCCAGCCAAGACTGGCGAAATCGCGCCACGCCGTGGATTCCATAGTCGACACCCAATCCAATCAGCACCGCGGCAAAACCGATCGAAATCGCCCCGAGCTCAGCGTGGGCCAGACCCATGACCCCGGCCGTCCACGACAACGCGACCAGTAACGGCGCGAGAGCCACCAGCGGCAGCAATAGACCACGAAAGGCGGCGATCAACAGTCCACTGGTTCCGATCACAGAACCGGCGAGGGTCCGCTCCAGATCCTGACGCAGTAGACGCTCGTCTTGAGCCGCGTACAATGGACCACCGACGGCGCGGAAGAGCACCGGGGAGTCGAGCTGTGAGCGAACCTGGGCGTACGCCGCGTCGAGCTCCGCTGACAGAGCTCTTCCCCCCGCCGGGTCGACCTCGGAACGTGCCGGAGTCAACATCACCAAGGCCGCTTCCCCCTCCGGAGCCAAGAAGATCGATGACAAGGGGTCGATCGGCAGTCCGGCGGGCGTCAACTTCAGAGCCGACGCTTCGAGAATCCCGAGAGGGTCGCTGCGTGCCAGCGCGGCGGCCGCGCTGCCGACTGGTGCCGCCAGAGCGGCCCGCAAATGTAACACCCGCTGGCGAATCGCTGACGGCTCGATCCGCTGCTTTACTGCCTCCAATCCGCCCTCGGCGATCAACAAAGGCGCCCGTGGCGCCACGTAGTCGATAAAGAAGGCTTCATCCCTGATATCGAGACCTGCGCGGACGCTCGCCACCTCGGCGCTGACGGCGAGACTCTCCTCGAGCAAACCCGCGGCGCGAATCAAATCGGCCTCGACGGCATCGCCAGCCGGGTCAGGCAGAATCAGTACAAAAACCTTCTCCAGGCCCCCAAAACGTTCCAGGAAGACCCGATAGCCGTCGGCGGCGGGCGAACCGACCGGCAACATCGCCGCCAGGTCGACGGTCAAGCGCAGACGGCTGGCCGGCAGCAGAGCCAAACCCGCCAGCAGCAGTGCGGGCACCGCGAACCGGGCAGGATGACGGGCGATGGCGGCGACAATCGCCGACACACTCACCTCCACAGTCTCACGTGCCAGGGTCTCATGTGCCGCAACCTCATCGGCGCGATTCGAAGCGAGCCCGGGTGACGGCCGTGGCGATCCTCAGGCTGTCGATCACCGGTCGATAATGACTGGTGGTCCGACCGTCAGCGAAGCCCAAGCGAACCGGCACCGACACGATGCGGCAGCCGCAGCGCACCGCCCGCACAACCACCGCGCTCTCGGCCTCGAACCGATGTTCTGGGAAACCCACCTGGTCGATCAGATGTTTGGAGTACAGGCGAAAACCAGTCTGCACATCGCCAACTGCCTTTCCTGCTACCAGCGAGATCGCTCTTGAAGACAGGCGATTGCTGGCTCGCCGCACCTGGCTCATATCAGCAAATAGGTGATCGCGCGTTCCGAGGACCAGATCCGCGCCTTCAGCCGCCGCCCGGATCAGCACTGGAATCTCTTCCGGCAAATGCTGACCGTCGGCATCAACCGTGACGACGGCAGAGAATCCACGCCCGAAAAGCTTGGAGAACGCCAGCTCGAGGGCGTCCCCTTTGCCACGATTGGTCGGTTGAGAAACCACCTCGGCGCCGGCTGAGCGGGCTTCGTCCGCAGTCGTGTCGTCGGAACCGTCATCAATCACCAATACATCGGGTAAAATATCCAGACAGCGACGAACGACATCACCGATGGTTGGCGCCGCCTGGTAAGCCGGAATGGTGATCGCGATGCGTCCCGCGGAAGACAATCCCACCGTCGACGACAATCCCACAGTCATGTGTCACCCCTCTCGAGTAGACACCAAGCCGCCGCGCCACCGACTGCCAGGCTGGTCACCAGGATCCGACGATGCCGCCCGAGCGGCCAGCCGTCGTGGGGACTAATCCCAAGCTCCGGGTCAACCGTCGAGAAACCTGGTGTCGGCCCAAAGGACGCGCCCTCGGCGGCGAGCACCGCAGCTGACAAGAGGCCGCCGGAGTGTTCTCCGATCGAGGCCTTGGGCGCCAGAATGGGCGGTAGCGGCCGACCTCCCCACACCGACTTCAATACCAATGCTTCGAGCCGATCACCGGGGATCGATCCCGACGCCGCCGACACGATGCAATCGACCTCGGCTAGGGTGACCTCACAGCGTTGGAGAAAGCGGCTCAACGCCGTCGCCAGAAGGTCGGGGGACTCGCTCCAGCCGGTTCGTGGTGCCCGCGGATCGAAAGCACTCGCGCCGGCATGTAGACGTGCCAGGATGCGTCCTCCACGTTGGCGGGCCGACGACTCGGATTCGAGAACCAGAGCACAGGCGCCTTCCCCCGCGATGAAACCGTTGCGATGACGATCGAAGGGCCTCGCAAACTCGTTGCCATCGGAGTCGCGGGTTGCCAGGGCCCCGAAGCGCCCGAGGACCGCATGCAGCATTGGGTGGAGCTCATCCACCGCCACCACCAGGGCACTGTCGGCCCGTCCGGTCCTGATCTCCGTCGCTCCCTGAGACAAGGCGATCAACGCCCCGGCCTCGCGTTGAGTCACGGTCAGGTTGGGGCCAAGAGCACGGCAGGCGATCGCAATCTGAGCCGCTGGCGCGTTGGCGACAGATTCGGTGAACAATGCAGGGGATACCGACATCGGACCGTTGGCTGCACTCTGCCGCAAGATCCCTTCGATCAACGATGTCGGTCCGTGAGCGGTCGAGACCACCACCGCGGTGGGTAGATCCTCGCCGGATTCGCCTGGCTCGCGCCCGGCGTCTTCGAGCGCCATCTGGGTCGCGGCAACGGCCAG
The DNA here is from genome assembly GCA_029263355.1 of Acidobacteriota bacterium. Taxonomy (GTDB): domain Bacteria; phylum Acidobacteriota; class Thermoanaerobaculia; order Multivoradales; family J023; genus JAAELT01. The sequence goes on from JAJCXQ010000602.1 coordinate 14,845, forward strand.
CTTGGACGGCAAGCTCATGCGCCGGGCTTTGGCTGGCGCCAACCACGGTCTCAGATCCAGACCATGGGTCAAACCGGCGAGTTGCGACGACTCATCGAAATGGTAACCCGCGGATCGATCCACCGGCAACCAATGCGTCGTCCCGTCGCGAAATGCCGTGGCGATACTCTGGCGACCACAGCCCGCGGCATCGACCGTGCCTAGCCCGGTCACGACCACCGTCGAAAGATCGATCAAAGTGCCGCGCCTCGAGAATCTCGGGCAAACACCAAGGCCGCGTTGGCGCCACCAAAGCCGAAGCTGGTCGAAACGGCATAGGTACGCTCGCCATCGTCATCCGCTGCGGCCAGATCGCGCGGCCCGTCGGTCACCAAATCGACCGCGAAGGCGTCGTCAACCTTACCGCCTCCCGGGGTCGGATGCACCTGCCGCTCGCTCAGGCACTGCACCGTCGCCACCGCTTCGATCGCTCCCGAGGAACCCAACAGGTGACCTACCGACCCCTTGGTCGAGGTCACTGCCAGGTCGCACGAGCGAGCGCCGAAGACACTCTCGATCGCATGCCACTCCGAGGCGTCGTTGTGCGGCGTGCCGGTGCCGTGGGCGTTGACGAAGTCGATCTCGTCGGCCGCAATCGCCGCATCACCCAGGGCGCGCTGAACCGCCAGAGCTGCCCCTTCACCCCGCGGATGGGGCGCGGTCATATGATGGGCATCACACGACGCCCCTGCCCCGACGAGCTCAGCCAACGGCCGGGCGCCGCGGCGGCGGGCATGATCGCGGGTTTCGAGCACAAGCACACCAGCGCCTTCCCCCAAACTCATGCCCGCACGGTCGCCACGGAACGGGCGACAGGGACGTGAATCGACCGCCCGCAAGGCGTTGAACCCAGCATAGGTCAGCTGGCAGAGTGAGTCGGCGCCGCCGACAATCGCCACCTCGACCTCGCCGCTGCGCAGCGCGTCGAGAGCGGCGCCGATCGCCAGCCCCGCCGAAGCACAGGCCGAAGAGAATGAGCGCACTGGGCCGGTGACGCCCAGCAACCGCGCCACCGCATCTCCTGGTCCATTGAGTGGATGGGAGGCCAACAACTGCAAACGGGCGCGGCGACGATCGCCAGCAACGAGGTGAGTGAAAAAATCTTCCCCCTCGGCCATGCCAGCAGTGCTGCCACCAAAAAAGAGTCCTACCTCGGGCGTCATAGACGCTGGCGCCTGAGATTCCGCCGCCGGCTTCCCATCGAGACCTGCCTGGCGACACGCTTCGATGGTCGCGACCACCGCAAAGCGGTCGGCTTGCGAATAACGCCGCCAGTCGGGATACTCCCCTTCGATGCCCGCCGGAGCCGTCGGCACTTCGCCAACGACGTGGGTTCGATGGCCCGCGGTATCGAACCGGCGGGACTCCGAAATACCCGTTTCGAGACAGTTCAGGCCCCGCCATAGCGACACCGTGTCCCACCCCCAAACGCTGACCGCGCCGACACCGGTGACGACGACCGTTCGATCCGAATCCGTCGGTTGCCCCTCGCCAGCGGCAGACGCCATCACGCCGAAGTGTCCTCCCTCGCAGCTGAACCTACCCCCCCTTTGGAAGCCATTAATCCAGTGATGAACTCCTCCAATCGGGCCACCGTCGCCATCGATTCAGGCTCGAAGTCCTCGTCATCGATTCTGATACCGTAACGCTGTTCGAGGTCGACCATCAGCTCGAGCGCATCCACCGAGTCGAGGCCAAGGCCATCTTCACCCCAGAGTGGCATCTCGTCGCCAATCATCTCGGGGGTCATATCTTCTAAATTCAAACTTTCGACAAGAATCTTCTTGATTTGCTCGCGGGTCGTTAGGCCATCCGACATCAGTCACTTACCTCCTGGAGACACTACTCAGGCAATCCGCACCCCGGCTACCGCGCTCGCGCTCCTGGCCGAAGTAAGAATAAGAATCACGGTCTTCGACCGCTAGGTTGGTCGAGAAACGCCAACATTATCCTGCACCAGGGCTTCAGGAATCAAAAACAGTCTCAGGTATCAAACCTCAGGTCTCAGAGACTCGAAGATAGAGTCTCGAGCGAAAGAGGCTCGAAGATTAGAGCTTCGAGCAAAAGAGACTCGAGAGACCATAGTATTTCTCGTGCCGGACTCCGTGAGAGTATAACCAACGCTCGTTTGATTGTCTCGCCAGCACCACGACTTCAGCCCCTTAGACCATGACCTCAGATCTGATCCTAGAAGCCTTCCACCGACGGCTCCGAAACCCCGCGGATCCGCTGCTGGTCTCACAGCATGGTGAAACTACTGTCGGGCAAGTCGATCAACTGGCTCGCGAGCTAGCTCAGAGGCTGTTGCGGCATGCTGTCGGCCCCGGCGTCATCGTCGGGTTGACCGCCGCGAACGGCAGCGCCTTTGTCGCCGCCCTGCTGGCGATGCGCCACGCCGGGGGCACGGCGCTGCTACTCGACAGCCGGACTCCAGAAGCCGAGAGGCGACGCATCTGCGATGCTCTGGGCGCATCCTCGACCCTGGTCTGCAAGGTTAGCTGGCCCCAGGCGACCGAGGATTTTGCGATCCAGCAATTACCCGGTCCCCGCCCCGAGTCCAGGCCGCGGCCGGAGTCCGCGGTGATCAAACTGACCTCCGGATCGAGTGGCATGCCCCGTGGCATCCTCACCTCCAGTGCGGCGTTGATCGCCGACGACGCGGCGTTGACAACCACCATGGGCCTCGCGGACGACGAACGAATCCTGGTCGCGATCCCGATGTCGCATTCCTACGGCTTGTCGAGCATCGTCATGCCGGCGTTGATGCGGCGCGCACTGCTGATCGTACCGGCGGAGGGTAATCCTCTCGCCCCGATGACCATGGCTCGCACCCATCGGGCAACCTTCTTTCCCACCGTGCCGGCCTACCTGCAAGCCTTGGTCAAGATGACACATCCGCCGGCGGCGCCATCCTCATTGCGACGGGTGATTTCAGCTGGCGCGCCGCTGAAGCCGGACACCGCCAGTCGTTTTCGTGCGATCTACGGCCAACACGTTCACGTTTTCTATGGCGCCAGCGATTGTGGTGGCATCTCTTTCGACCGCTCAGGCACCGCTGGCGAGCGCGGCACCCTAGGTACCCCGGTAGACGGCGTCGACATCGATTTCGAACCCATTTCGACCCATCGACTCGACGACAGTCAGCCCGGCAACGGCTGTCAGCACGGCTGCAACAATCTAAACAGTGACGGCGATCTACACCGTGCCAACGACAAGCACAGGTTCGCAGACCTCACTTGCCGCGAGCGTGGAACCGTCACCGTCCGCTCAGCCGCGGTGGCAGATAGCTACTACCCGAAGCCAGATCCCAGCCTCGACAACGGGGCGTTTCGCACCCACGATATCGCAACCCTGTGTGATGGTGAGTTGCTGCTGGAGGGTCGTCTCGACGACTTGATCAATATCCGGGGTAAATACGTCGACCCGCGGGAAGTTGATGCGGTGCTCGCTCAACTCGCAGGCGTCGAAGAGACGGTGACCCTGGGTATCGCTCGCCCAGGCAAAGACGAGCCCATCGTGCGCTCGGTCATCGCTTGCCCAACAGGGAGCCTGAGTCACGAGACCGTGCTGCGTTGGTGCCGACGCCATTTGGTGAGCTACAAAGTGCCTCGTAGCTTGGTTTTTCTTGAGCGGATTCCACGCACTGCTCGCGGCAAAATCGACCGCGCTGCTCTCCTCGGTCTCGCACCTGGCAGCGGCGCCTCGGCAGAGATGACGCCACGAAATGGCTGAGCCTCTGATCCCCCACTGTTGGCGACCGTCCCCATTGATCCGAGGGTCGCTTGTCCTCCACGGCTTGGGGGCCCTGGCACTGCTTGGGTCACCCCAGCACTGGCGGTTGGTGGCGGGTGCCTTGATTCTAAATCATACGCTGCTGTGTCTTATCGGCATGCTGCCGCGCAGCCGCTGGTTAGGTCCCAACCTCACTCGCCTGCCTGCGACAGTGGAGCACCGGGGACACGTGGCCTTGACCTTCGACGACGGCCCCGACCCCGAAACAACACCACGAGTCCTCGACTTGCTCGCTGCGAGCGGCGCAACCGCCAGCTTTTTCGCCATAGGGCGACGGGCCGACGCCCATCCTGAGCTCATCACCGAGACGATTCAACGCGGCCACCGGGTCGAGAACCACACCTACCATCACGCTTATACGTTTGCCTTCCGCAGCCCGTGGGCTCTCGGCCGCGACATCGACCGAGCTCAGGAGTGCCTGACCCGGCTCAGCGGCCAGCGTCCCGCCTACCTAAGAGCCCCAGCGGGAATCCGCAATCCCTGGCTCGACGCCGTCCTGGCCCGACGCGGTCTGCGCCTCGCAGCGTGGACTCGGCGGGGTTTCGACGCCGTCGTCGGTGACCCGGAACGCGTCACGCGCCGTTTGCTGTCCGGCTTGGCCGCTGGCGACATCTTACTTCTCCATGACGGCACAGCGGCTCGCACTGCAAGCGGGCAACCCGTGGTGTTGGACGTGCTGCCGCGGGTGCTCGACGCTCTGGAAGTCAAGGGCCTACGCGGCGTCCACCTACCGCGTCCAGCAGCCTCTGGGTCGATTTCGAACCCTTGACCCGTGACCGAGAGTAACCATGCCAAACTTCGTCTGGACTCTGATCAACGTACTGCAGGCGTTGTATACCGCACTGTGGACGAGCACTTGGGTTGTCGCCGCCCTGATGGTCCGCGTGGTCACTGGTAGCACTCGGATCCCGCTCGCCATGGCGCGCCGCGGATGGGCGCCAGGACTTCTCTCCGGGGGTGGTCTACGAGTCGAAACCATCGGGCTCGACCGCGTCGACTTCTCGCAGCCCCACTTCTTCTCCGCCAATCATCAGTCTCTGCTCGACGTGCCGATCATCTACAGTGCTTTGCCCGTGCCGTTGTTGTTCATCGTCAAGGAGGAGTTGCGGCGGGTGCCCTTTCTCGGCTGGTACATCTCAGCCATGGGTATGATCTTCATCCGCCGCCAGGCCCGGCAACGTTCGCTGCGCGACCTCGAAGCCTGTCGCGACCGGATCGCCGCCGGCAACAGTATCTTGATGTTTCCGGAAGGCACCCGCAGTCGGGATGGCCGCATCGCCGCGCTCAAACCCGGCAGCTTCGTGCCGGCGATCGATGTCGGCGTCGCGGTGGTTCCAGTGGTCATCCGGGGCTCGGGGGATGCTTTGGCGGCGGGCGGCTTTCGAGTCCGACATGCCCGTATCCAAGTCGCCATAGGCCAGCCGATCGACGTTACGGCCCTCGTACGCGAGGACCGACGCAAACTGGCAAGGGACGTTCGCCAACGCATGCTCGAGTTGCAGCACGAGTTGACCGAAGGCGACTCGACAGGCTGACATACCGACAGCACCGTTACAATTCACCGCGTGAAGCCGGAAACGACCATCGAAGGCGCCATCGAGCGCATTGTCTATGCCAACGTGGAAAACGGCTGGAGCGTCGTCCGGCTCGTGGTCCGTGGACGCGGCGAGGTCACCGCAGTCGGCAATCTGCTGAGTGTTCAGCCGGGAGAGAGCCTACGGCTCACTGGCCAGTGGATCAAAGACCGAAAGTTCGGTCGGCAGTTCAAAGCGGACTCGTACATGACGATCAAGCCGGAGACCTTCATCGGCATCGAGAAGTACCTCGCCTCGGGCCTCGTTCCGGGCATCGGTAAGGAGCTCGCCCGACGACTGGTCCAGCACTTCGGCCTCGACACTCTCGACGTCATCGATCAACAACCCGACCGACTGACCGAAGTCGAAGGTTTCGGACGGGTCCGCGTCAAGCGGATCAAGGCGGCGTGGAAAGAGCAGAGCGAGATAAGGGATGTCATGGTTTTCCTGCAGTCCCATGGCATCTCCACCGCTTTTGCGATCAAGATTTACAAGCTCTATCGCGGCAGTGCCATCTCGGTGGTCCGCGAGAACCCTTTTCGCCTGGCGCGCGAGGTGCGAGGCATCGGCTTCAAGTCGGCGGATCGCATCGCCCGCCATCTTGGTATCGCCGCAGACTCCGAGCAACGCGCCGCCGCCGGGGTCATTCACACCCTCCGCCAAGCTGCGGACCAAGGGCATGTTTATGTGCCGCGACAACAGCTGTTGCTCGACACCTCGGAACTGCTGACGGTCAACGCCGAGATCATTGCCCCCGCACTCGATGACCTGATTGCCACTGGCGAGTTGGCAGCCGTCGTTCCAGCCGGCAACACCGCAGACCCCAGCATCTCAGACAGCAACACCGCTGACCGCTTCGCCGCGGCAGACCTCAACACACCACACGCGGCGATTTATCTCAAAGCGCTCGAAGTCGCCGAGAAAGGTGTGGCGACCCTGTTTCGCGCCCTCACCGCGCAGCAGTCGCTGCCTCTAGAGATCGACATCGGACGCGCCATCCGGTGGTTCGAGAATAGCCAGAGTCTCGAGCTCGCCACTCAGCAGCGTCGCGCACTGCAACAAGCCATCACCCACAAGGTCATGGTGCTGACCGGCGGACCCGGTACCGGGAAAACCACACTGGTCAAAGGCATCGTCAGCATCCTGACCATGAAAGGCCTCCGGGTCCAGCTGGCGGCGCCCACCGGGCGCGCTGCCAAACGCCTGAGCGAGGCGACTGGAATCGAGGCCAAGACAGTGCATCGGCTGCTCGAGTTCAATCCCCGCGAGCGCGGCTTCAGCCGCGGCCCTGACAACCCGCTGACCACTGATCTGTTGATCATCGACGAGGCTTCGATGATGGACATCACCCTGACGTACAACTTGCTCAAGGCAGTGCCTCAAAAGTCGCGCTTGATCCTGGTCGGTGATATCGATCAGCTGCCGTCGATCGGACCCGGTCGGGTGCTCGCTGACGTCATCGACTCTGGCGCCTTCGAAGTGGTCCGCCTCGACGAGATCTTCCGCCAGGCCCTCGACAGTCTGATCATCACCAATGCCCACCGGGTGAGAGTCGGCGTGATGCCGACCTTGCGTCCGCCGGATGACGAGGGCGACTTCTTCTTCTTCGAGCGCAATGAGCCGGAAGCGATCTTGGCAACGGTCAAACGATTGATCGGCCAGCGTATTCCGCGCAGTTTCGGCTTTGATCCGACCCGTGAAATCCAATTGCTGACCCCGATGCGCCGCGGCCTGCTCGGCGCGGCAAATCTCAACGCCGAGCTTCAAACCCTGCTCAACCCGGACAGCGAGGGGATCACCCGTTCCGGCCAGCTATTACGCGTCGGTGACCGCGTGATGCAGGTCCGCAACAACTACGATCTCGACGTCTTCAACGGCGACATCGGACGCATCCAAAGCTTTGACACCGAAAACGAGATCGCTCGTGTCGACTTCGACGACCGCGAGGTCGACTACGATTTCCTGGAGCTCGACGAGCTTGCCCTCGCCTACGCCTGTTCGATTCACAAGAGCCAGGGCAGCGAGTATCCCTGCGTGGTCATTCCCCTGCACACCCAGCACTTCACCCTTTTGCAGCGCAATCTGATTTATACCGCTCTCACTCGCGGACGTCGACTGGTGATCATCGTCGGCAGCCGGCGCGCTCTGGAGATCGCGGTCGAAAGTCAAAACTCAACTCGACGTGCCACCCTGCTGACGGAGCGTTTGCAGCCCGGACTGCGCGGCTAATTTTTCGCCGATCCACCTTCTGGGCCGTCGGAAGGTTTTCCAGAATCGGCATCCGCAGAGTCATCCGCCTCAGAGTCATCCGCTTCAGAGTCGTCCCCTTCAGAGTCGTCCCCTTCAGAGTCACCCGCTTCAGAGTCGTCCGGTTCTGAGGCATCGCCGACTGCGGCGCGAAGATACTCTTCGTCCTCTTCGGCTCGTCGCTGGAGATCAAGCATCTCGTCCACCCGCGACGGGTAACGATCCGCCTCTTCCCGCAACTCAACCAGCGTCTTGGACGACGTGTCGGCGGAGCTCGCCGACGACTCGCTCTCGAACGCCGTATCTCCCCAATTCGACGGTAGTGGCGGCAGTGGCGATGGCGGCCCCGGCAGTGTACCGACCGCAGCGCGAGGGGAAAAACGATGCAACAGGACGGCTCCGAGTCCGATCGTCCAAGCGACGTACTTGATGACGAATCCCAGCAGCAAGACCAGCCAGCCTAACACTTTGATCGGTCCACCGAGGACGCCCAAGGCTTCTCCCAAGATCGACCAACCCTGGACCAATGCCAGACCGACAATCAACAATAGATACGGGCTAGCCGCCTGCCAGCGAAAACGCTCCTGCAGCAGATGCCCTCCAGCGCAGGCGACACCAGCGAAGCCGAGCAGGAACAGCACCACCATCGCCAAGGTTGCAAGCGGCGCCAACAGTAACGCCAGCGGGATACCGACGATGGTCACCATCAGAATGAAGAAAACCACCGGAAAGGCGAATAGGAATAACAGTTGCACACCCAGCCCGAACGCTCCCGCCTTCCACGGTTCCTCGCCTACCCGCTCAGCCACACCCGCGATGAAGCGCGGAAACAGCAACAAGATCAACAACAGCAGCACACCTAGCATGACCGTCTTCGACACCCGGGTAATAAGCGCACCCAACCCGAAGTCGAACCATCCTAAGCGCCAGTCGGGAGACCACAATCCGTGCCACAGATCGTCAAGCTCCAGTCCGGGGCCGAGGGAAACTTCGGTAATCTCACCGTAGATTTCCGCCGAGGGGTCGCGCTGCACCGCGCCGCCAATACTGATCGCGTCGCCGTAGATTCGTCCCTCCGGTCCCAGGAAAATCGAACCTCCGACGGCGGTCACACTGCCCGAGATCTCACCTTGGATCTCTGCTGAACCGGCGACGATCACCGCATCACCCTGGATATTGCCTTCCACATCGAGCGAGCCACCGAGAACCACGACATCCTCAGAGGTCTCGTTCTCTTCGATGGTCAGGCTGCTGCCGAACGACACCCGAGTGTCAGTCTTGATCCGGCCACGACGTCGGCGCCGTTGCTCGGAACGTTGTTCTTTCTCGAGCTCTTCTCCGATCGCTTCGAGATCTCCTTCTTCGACATCTTCCAGCGCACCAACCCGCTCCCGGATCAGCTTCTCAATGTCTTCCGAACGTAACTTCCGCTCCTCAGCCAGACGCTCGATGCTCCGCCTTAGATCTTCTGCGGCGGGCCGGTCGTCCTCACCTTCGGATGCACCCTGGCCTGACGTCTCGTCCGTATCCTGGTCCACCCCGCCGTCAGCATCCTGGTCCGCCTCTTCGTTCTCACCCAAAGCTGACAGCTCGAAAAGGATCGAAGCGTCATCACCCACCAGCTCCTCGAGCTGCTGCCGACTCGCCGGCTCGCCGTCCACCGCAATCTTCCCGGCCTTGACCTCGATCGCCTTGAAGTCGATATCTGCCGCAATGGGTCGAAGCAGATAGCCATCACTGAGCGGCAGAACTTCATACCGATCCCTCAGCTGCTCGAGCACCGCCTCCGCCTGCTCCGGATTCGCACCCAACGGCGCAGCGAGCACCGGGAGCGCGACCATCGACACGCCGAACAAGAAAAGAGACACAGCCAAAAGCCGTGGCACAGCCAAAGACCTTGACACCTTCACAGTCGATGACCCACAGCGGGGGGGACGGCACTCAATGCGCTTGAACATATCCTGAGCTCCTAGGCGGGGACAGAAGCAGATTCAGCCCGCGGAAGATAAAGACTGAAGACGCGGTCAGAGCAAGAAGCATCAAGACCACTTGCGGTGACGTGGCGATGAGCACCGAGGGTGCAACCATCCGAGCGCCGATCCGCCAGATCGCCAACAACTCGTCGAAACGGCTGAGAAGTCCGACGAATGTCTGCACCACACCGCCAGCCAGCTGGCTGGGAGCCACCAGTTGGACGAGGTTGAAAACCAAAGGCAAAACATAGGCTGTCGCTAATCCTGCCAAGAGCAGACAAACCGCGATCACCGCACGGCTCCACCAGGGGTATACCGCAGGCAAGGGGCGTAAACCGGCGCCGATGAGGACCCGTTCGGCGAAGTCGGTACGAGGCAGAGGGTTCGGCCACGCCGAAAACAAGACTGCCAGGGCCCCCTCGGCCTCGGCCGTATCGTCGGCATCCTCGGCGGCCAACCAGCGCTCTAGTCTGCTGTCGACTCTCCGACAATGGCTCGTTCTCAGACGGTTGTCCCATTGCGCCCCCTCACCCAATCGCAAACTCTCGCTACGTTGGCCATCGTCGTGTCGTTTGTCATCGTGAACCGTCATCTCTCGCCTCTATTGTGCCCTACGGGTCACCGGTCCCCGTTGTTACGCTTCCCTTGTGACGTTTCCGCGGCTTCTCTTCCTGCCAGCGCCCAGGAGGCGCGAACCCCGCCTCGGCCAGCTCTTTAGCCAACCGCTTGCGGGCCCGATGCAGCTGAACTTTGACCGTACCCATGGCCAAGCCAGTGATCTCAGCGATCTCATGATAAGCCAGTCCCTGCTGAAAACGCAGCACAAGGACCTCCCGATAGTGCGGTGGGAGGCGCCCTAAGGCGGCACTCATACCGCTCATCAACTGAGCGTGCTCAGCCCGACGCTCGGGGCCGTCTTCGTCGCGGGTCGGAAGCACTTCCCAGGAGTCGTCACCGTGTGACGACGTCGCTTCCAACGGCACCGTGTCGAGTTGCGAGCGCCGCAAGTGATCGAGGGTCGTATTGTGAGCTATCTTGAACAGCCAACTCGACAACTTCCGCTGACGATCGAAGGAATCGAGCTTGCGATAGGCCTTGATAAACACGTCCTGCGCCAAGTCCTCCGCCAGACTGCGATCCCCCACCATGCGGGCAATGACGCTCAACACCGGACGCTGAAAACGCTCGACCAGCAATCGGAAGGCCTCTGTGGACCCCCCGAGACTGCCGACCACGAGTTCGTCATCGGTCGGGGTGGGTCGTCGAGACCGCTGTCCAGGCTCTGTTCGACGACTCATCGAGTGCGCTCGGTGACCATTCGTCGATGTACTAAACTCAACCCGTCAAACGCACCATCCCCAAGGAGACACTCGATGAACAGAGCTCTGATCGCCACGCTAGCCATTCTACTCACCGCCCCGGTAGGAGCTGCCCAGCTGGCCGGCGTCACGATGGACGACAACACGACGGTCGAGGGTGAGTCCCTCGTGCTCAATGGCATGGGCTTGCGTAAGAAATCCATCATCAAGGTCTACGTCGGCGGACTCTATCTCCCGTCAAAGGAGTCTGATGCCACGAAAATTCTTGCTGCGGACACCCCCAGACACCTCGAGATGAACTTTCTCTTCGGCGTCAGCGCCAGCCGGCTCGCAGACGCCTGGGACGAGGGGCTCGAAAATAACACTCCTCAGGCTCCGGACGAGGTCCAAGAGAAATTCAAGAAACTCAACTCTTGGATGGTCGACATGGAAAAAGGCGACCAGCTCGTCTTCACCTACACTCCAGGACAGGGTACACGCGTCACCGTCAAGGGCAAAGCCAAGGGGACCTTGGCAGGGAAAGACTTTGCCGACGCCCTGTTTTCCTGCTGGATCGGCAAGGAGCCACCCAGCTCCGGCTTTAAGAAAGGGTTGCTGGGAGCAGACTAAGTTGCTGAATCAACAAGCTTGCAGGGCGCTAGCTCTCTCCAGCAAAGTGTTTTGGGCAAAAAAAAGGAGGGGCGCTTTGCGCCCCTCGTTGGGAGGGATGAGAGGAGGTTGTTGCCCCCTCGCAAGAAAATCCTACCAACCAGTCGGTTAGTTGTCAAGCAAGCATTTATAGTCAGAAGATAATTTCTTCCTAGATGGTCAGTTCCGCAGTACATACGCCAGGATAATGCAGCCCAAAATGACCCGATAGACGACGAACAGCGTCAACTTTTGACGCTGTAACCACTTCAACAGCCAATCGATGACCAAGTAGGCGGAAACCGCCGAGGTCACGAAACCGACCGCCAGGGGAAACAGCTCATCTTGGCTAAGGCCTAGGGTCACCAGGTCGAGGACATCTTTGGCGAGAGCGAGCCCCCCCACCGGAATGGCGAGCAAGAACGAGAATCGAGCAGCTTCAAGGCGATCGATCCCGCGCCACTGTCCCGCCGTGATCGTGATACCCGACCGTGAAGTGCCGGGGATCAGAGCCAGAGCCTGAGCGGCTCCGATCCAGAGGCTGTCCCGCCAGGTGATCTCGCTCAAGGCACGCCTGGCTGGCAAACGGTCCGCCCACCACATCAGGATACCGAAGGCGATTGAGCTGACGGCGATGATCACTGGATTCCGCGCTGCCGTCGCGAACCAGTCGTAGAACAACAGCCCAACAATGATGACCGGGACTGACCCCAAGAGCACCGCTTGGCCGAGTCCAAATCCTCTGCGCTCGGATGCTGCCCCCCCACCCGCCGCCATTTGGTGCACCTCGGTCCACAGATCAGAACGGAAGTAGACCACTGCTGCGAGCAGGGTGCCGGCGTTGGTGACGACGTCGAACCGTAGGCTGTGCTCCTCCCAGCCAAGAAGATAGGGCACCAGAATCAGATGAGCCGACGAACTGATTGGGAGAAACTCGGTGACACCCTGGATCAGGCCAAGAATGAAAGCTTGGATAGGCGTCATGGCGGCGTAGAATCGGTCGTCGGTAACCTAGTCAATAATTTCAGTGGCCCAGGCGGATCTCGGAAAACGTCAGACTCTTGGGCCTCCTCAGACTCTTGGGCCTCGAAATCTCTCGAGCTTCGTGGACCATCAGGCTTGGTAGTCCCCCGGGTCGGGCGTACGGTATCCCACCAAGCCCACGGATGATAGCGCCCACTGCTAGGCTCAACAGGCCGCGCTGAGCATCGAGAATGCCTTATACTCACCACGTTTTTTTCACTCACGTCGAGGCCTCCCAATGACCAAAATGATCGTCACCGGCGGCGCCGGTTTCATCGGTAGCAATTTTGTCCGCCACGCGCTCCGACATACCACCGCCGACGTCGTCGTGCTGGACAGCCTGACCTATGCCGGTAGTCTCGAGAGCCTTGCCGGCGTCGCGGATGATCCGCGTTATTCCTTTGTTCAAGCGGACATCGCCGATCGCGAAGCGGTGCGGCAAGTCTTCGCCGAGCACCGCCCGACAGTACTCGTCAACTTCGCGGCCGAGAGTCATGTCGATCGCTCGATCGATGGTCCCGGCGACTTTGTACGCACCAACATCGTGGGTGCCTTCGAATTGCTCGAAGCGGCACGCCACCATGTCGCCGCCTTGTCCGGCGACGAACGGAACGGGTTCCGTTTCCTCCACGTCTCCACCGATGAGGTTTATGGCTCCCTGGGCGAGACCGGCTTGTTTTCGGAAGAAACGCCCTACGCTCCAAACTCGCCCTACGCCGCCTCCAAGGCATCGGCAGATCATTTGGCGCGGGCCTATTTCCACACCTATGACCTGCCGGTGATCGTCACCAACTGCTCCAACAACTACGGCGCCTTCCAATTTCCCGAAAAGCTCATCCCGCTGATGATTCTCAACGCGGTCGACGGCAAGCCGCTACCGATTTATGGCACCGGCACCAACGTTCGCGATTGGATCTACGTCGACGACCATTGCGCCGGCATCTTGCTGGCGCTGGAACGTGGCAGGCCGGGTGAGAAGTACAACCTAGGAGGCGGCAACGAACGCACCAACCTCCAGGTTGTCGACCGTATCTGTGAGATCCTCGATGAGGAAATGCCAGCGGCGGACAATCCTGCACTGGCAGGGCATACGAGTTACGCGGAGCTCAAGAAATTCGTCCAGGATCGGCCGGGCCACGATTGGCGCTACGCCATCGACAGCTCGAAAGTCCGCACCGAGCTGGGCTGGAATCCACGTTACGACTTCGAACAGGGTCTGCGCGAAACCGTGCGCTGGTACCTCGCTGAACGCGACTGGTGCAAAGCTGTGACTGACGGTTACGACCGCCAACGACTTGGCCTCGACACCGACCGGGAGAAGCGATGAAGTTTCGACATACCGCCCTGGATGGAGTGATCCTGGTCGAGCCGACGGTCCACGGTGACGACCGCGGGTTCTTTCTGGAGACCTACCACCTCGAAAAATACAGTCGTGGCGGCATTGCCGAGGCTTTTGTCCAGGATAATCACTCGCGCTCGAAACGCGGCACTCTGCGCGGCCTGCATGCTCAACGCCTCAACCCCCAGGGCAAGCTCGTACGAGCCGTCGAGGGTGAGATCTTCGATGTTGCTGTCGACGTGCGACGAGGCTCACCGACGTTCGGGCAATGGGTCGGCGAGATGTTGACCGCAGAGAATTTCCATCAGCTCTTCGTGCCGGCGGGCTTCATTCACGGCTTCTGCGTGCTCAGCGAATCGGCTCAAGTCGAATACAAATGTACCGCTCTCTACGATCAAGACGACGAGTTCAGCGTCGCCTGGAACGACCCGGACATCGGCATCGATTGGCCGGTCGACACGCCTCTGCTATCAGCTCGCGACAGCTCCGCGCAACGCCTGCTAGACCTTGAGGAGCTGTTGCCGATTTTCGGAGAATCCGAATAGGCCATGTCCAAGGATCCACACGTTTTCGAAACCCCTGAGACCCTCAATCTCGCTGATTATTATCTCGACCAAAGGGTCGCCGAGGGCCGAGGCGACCGCATCGCGCTGCGGCTCGAGGATCGCGAGCTCACCTATCGCGAGGTCCAGGTCCTCTCCAATCGATTCGGCTTTGCCCTCCGTCGACTCGGGGTTCGGCAGGAAGAGCGAGTCATGATCGCGTTGCCGGACAGCGCCGAATTTGTTGGTGCTCTGTTCGGTATCCTGAAGATCGGCGCCGTGGTAGTGATGGTCAATCCCCACCTCAAACCAGAAGAAATCGCCGCACTGCACGACTACACCCGCGCTCGATGTATTGTCGTTCACGAGTCCGTGGTCGCCAACTTCCGACAAGCGATCGACGCAGAGGACGACCGCTGGCTGGTGGTCGACGGCCCGGGCGACACCCCGTCCAGCGACGCCCCGTCCAACGACGCCCCGTCCAGCCGTACGGCGCTACAAACTGGTGCAGGCGACGAGCTCGAGACCGTCGCCACCCATCGCGACGATGCAGCATTCTGGCTGTTCTCAGGGGGGACGACCGGCCGCCCCAAAGCGGTTGTCCAATCTCATCGTTCCTTCGTCAACACCACCGAGCTCTATGCCAAACAAGCCCTTGGCTACCACGAAAACGACATCACGCTCTCCGTGCCCAAGCTCTACTTCGGCTACGCGACCGGCTCGAATCTGTTGTTTCCGTTCTCGGTCGGTGCGTCGGCGGCGCTGTTCGCCGAGCATCCCACTCCGGAGACCGTCTTCGACCAGATCGCCAAGCATCGACCGACGATCCTGATCAATGTCCCGACCCTGGTCAATCGTATGGTCAACGACCCAACCGCCGCGACCCAGGATCTGTCGAGCTTGCGCTTCGCGACGTCAGCAGGCGAAGCGCTACCGGTACCGCTTTATCACCGCTGGAAAGAGACCTTCGAGGTCGAACTGCTCGACGGCTTGGGCACCGCGGAAATGTGGCACATCTTCGTCAGCAATGTTCCGGGAGCCGTGCGACCCGGCACCCTCGGCCAGATCATTCCAGGCTTCGAGATCAGTGTCCGCGACGACGACGGACAACCGGTAGCCGATGGTGAGGTCGGACGTCTCTGGGTCCGCGGCGATTCGCGGGCAACCTGCTATTGGCAGAATATGGACAAAACTCAGGACGCGCTGCGCGGCGAGTGGTTCGTCGGCGGCGATTTAGTGAGTCGCGACGTCGATGGTTACGTGACCTATTGTGGCCGTTCCGACGACGTGCTCAAAGTGGGTGGCAAGTGGCTGGTGCCGCAGGAAGTCGAAAGCTGCCTGCTCCGTCACCCAGCGGTCAAAGAATGTGCTGTCGTCGGCTGCGAAGACGCAGAAGGGCTGATGAAACCCTACGCCTTTGTTATGCCGAAAGAGCATTCGACCGGGCTCGAAGGAGCATTACAGCAGTTTGCCCTCGAGCAGCTCCAAGCTTACAAACATCCGCGGCGCGTCATCCTGCTCGACGAGTTTCCCCGCACCCATCTCGGCAAAATCGATCGCGGCAAGCTCAAGACGATGGTCTGAGCTCGCCCGACCTTCACACCACAATCAGCCGCCGAAAAACCGCGACCTCTCGGCTTGGTAGTTGAAGTAGAACCACCAGCCCATGACCCCCTCGTGCAAGTCGCGGTCGTCGCCGCTGGCGCAGTTCCCGGTACCCCCTGGCAAAAGCAGACTCAACGGTTCACCACCCACCGCCGGCAACTCGTCGGGCAGCAGCAAGGAGTCAGCGGCGGCCTCGCTGAGGAAACCGCGAATCAAACCCATGTTATGACTGGTGGGGATTGGACTGCCCACTAAAGAAGCCGAGATCTGGACGTCTTCGAGGTCAATCACCAAGTCACCGAGCTGGAATGCGACGGTTTCAGCAAGGGTCACGAAGCAAGGCCCCGCCGGCGTATCGATCCCCGGTGTGTAATTCGACGTTGTACCCGCCACGGTCTC
>JAJCXQ010000603.1 GCA_029263355.1 Acidobacteriota bacterium
CCGACTATCGGGTGGGCACGAAATGGCCTTCTCGAAGATCGTCCAGACGTCTTGCCAGCTATCGTTTTTGGTCACGATGCTTCACTCCTAAAGTAGCCTAGGCGAGACCGCCTAGCGAAATCTGCCATGCTCACTCTAAAAGGCGACATCAAACGGAACATTGAATCAGAGCCCAGTGATGTTCACCCACCCTCTTGATTCAAATGGCTGATCAGCCAGGCCCTCGCGGCCCGCCAACGGCGGGTGACGGTGGCGCTCGAGAGGCTCAAGACCTCGCCAATCTCTTCCCGGTCGAGGCCGCCGAAAAACCGCAGCTCGACAATCCGCGCTATTTCTTCGTCGTGTTCTGCAAGCTCGGCGAGGGCATCGTCGAGAGCCACCAGCTGCGGCGCCCGCTCACTCGGCAATCGCTTCAACTCCGTGGTCTCCACCCGCACCGCTCCGCCGCCGCGCTTCTTGCGGTTACGGTGTCGTGATTCATCGACCAGCACCCGTCGCATGATCCGCGCGCACATGGCGTAGAAGTGCACTCGGTCCCGCCACTCGATACCCTCCAAATCGATCAGACGGACATAGGCTTCATGCACCAATGCCGTCGCCTCGAGCATGTGCTCGGGGCGCTCACCACGGACGAGGTGGTGGGAAATTTTTTTGAGCCGACGGTAGACCAAGGGTAACAAGGACGTCAGCGCGTCTTGATCGCCGCCGCGCCAGGCGACGAGCAGGCTGGTGATCTCGTGATGCTCCGCCTCCTCCATGCCTTCAGAATACCCCACTCTGCGCCGATCCTCGTCAACGCCTCGACGACCTCCGGCAAATGCGGTAGAAAGGCTCCGCAATGAGACTTCACAAACCCTTGGTTCCCGCGACCCTGATCAAGCGCTACAAGCGCTTCCTCGCTGATGTCGAGCTCGCCGACGGGTCGACACTCACGGTTCACTGCCCCAACCCTGGCGCCATGACGAGCTGTAGCGAGCCGGGTCGTCCAGTCTGGATCTCCGATTCCGAAAACCCGAGCCGCAAATTGCGCTATACCCTCGAGATGATCCGCATGGGGCGCTCCTGGGTGGGGGTCAATACCGCCAACCCCAACCCGGCGGTGGAAGGATTTATCCGAGCCGGCAAGATACCCGAGCTCGCCGGATATGACGAACTGCGACGCGAAGTCAAAACCGGCGACAGCCGCCTCGATCTGCGGCTGCGCGACGCCTCCCCCGGACGACCCGATTGTTTTGTCGAGGTCAAGAGCTCTTCCCTACGGGTCGGTGCCCATGCAGCCTTTCCCGACGCCGTGACGGTCCGCGGCCGGAAACATCTGGATGAGCTCGAATCGTTGGTCGCCGACGGCCGACGTGGGGTTATTTTCTTCTTCATCAGCCGCTCTGATTGTCGGCGGTTCCGGCCCGCCGACGAGGTTGACCCGGCCTATGGTGAGACCCTGCGCCGAGTGTTGGCGTCCGGCGTCGAGGCCCTCGCCTATCGGATGCGATTCAGCACTCGGGGGATCCATCTCGTCGATCGTTTACCGATCGACCTATAGGCCGAAACCCACCGATCCGTTCCGTTGCCTGGACCGGATAGACTGCTGGCCTACAACCTCCGGTGAAGATTGCCGTAAAGACCCTAGAAGCTGACTACAAACTTTGTCCACTTTTGAGGAGATCCAGCATGACCGCATACTCGAGAGTCGCCATCCTCGCCGCGATGGGGGTTGTCTCCATAGCCATCGTACTCTCGCCTTCGGTCGACGCTGAAACCCAGCGGGTCGAACAAGGCAATCTGGTGCTGGAAGGTATTCCCGCCATCCCACCCGAGGTCGAGGAACGGTTTCGTCAATACCAGAACACCCGCGGCGCTTTCCTGAGTGGGTGGCATCCCTCAGGTGTTGGCATCCTGATCTCTACCCGATTCGGCGAGACCAACCAGATCCATTGGGTCAAGGCGCCGGGAGGGGCCCGTCACCAACTGACGTTCTTCGATGAGCCGGTATCGGGCATGCAGGTCAGCCCCGATCCAAATCTCAACAGCTTCGTTTTCGCCCGTGATGCTGGCGGCTCCGAGAACTATCAACTCTACCTTTATGCGATGAACAATAGCTCGCACCGCCTGTTGACCGACGGCCAGTCGCGCAACGGCAACGCGAGCATCTCCCGTCGTGGCGATCGGGTCGCCTTCAACACCACCAAACGTAACGGTACGGATTGGGATATCCACATCGCGGACCTCACCCAAGGCGCCACCTCCAAGCCGGTCCTCGAAGAGGGTGGTTTTTGGGTCGCCGGCGAATGGTCGCCTGACGATAATCACCTGCTACTCGCTCGTCTGGTATCGGCCAACGAGACCCATCCTCACCTCCTCGACCTCCGATCGGGAGAGCTTCGGGCCATTCGTCCGGCAGAAACCCAGATCGCCTACGGCACCGCCGCCTGGGGCCATGACGGCAAAGGGATCTATTTCTCCTCGGACGAGAACAGCGAGGTACAACATCTTCGCTACTACGATCTAGCGACCAGTGAGACCAAAATCTTGACCGGCGACATCCCCTGGGACGTCGGCCAGCTGGCAGTGTCCAAAGATGGCCGCTGGCTGGCATTCATTGTCAATGACGGCGGCATCGGCAAGCTCCATCTCTGGCACGCCGACAGCCGCAAACCGGTGGCGCTGCCCGCACTACCCGTGGGGCAGGTCTTCGGCCTCGAGTTCAGCCCCGACTCCAAGCGCCTCGGACTGGTTCTGATGACCCAGAGCACACCGGCGGACGTCTTCGTGCTCGATCTCGCCTCCCAACAACTCGAGCGCTGGACCACCAGTGAGGTCGGCGGCCTCGACACCTCACGCTTCGCCGACGCCGAGCTCATTCACTACGACACCTTCGATCAGGTTGAAGGCAAGGCGCGCCAGATCCCCGCGTTCTATTACAAGCCCGCAGCCAGTAAAAACGGCCCGGCACCGGTATTGATCGACATCCACGGCGGGCCGGAAGGACAGCACCGTCCGGGCTTCAATTCGCGCGTCCAATATCTCACCCAGGAGCTCGGCATCGCCGTTCTGGCGCCCAATGTCCGTGGCTCTTCCGGTTACGGTAAGAGTTACCTCAAGCTCGACAACGGCTATTTGCGCGAAGATTCGGTCAAGGACATCGGCAAGCTGCTCGACTGGATCGAGACTCGTCCCGAGCTCGACCACGAGCGGGTTGCTGTTTATGGCGGTTCCTATGGCGGCTATATGGTGCTAGCCGCCATGACCCATTTCAACGACCGCTTGCGTGGCGCCATCGACGTTGTCGGCATCAGCAACTTCGTCACCTTC
>JAJCXQ010000604.1 GCA_029263355.1 Acidobacteriota bacterium
CGGTGGAAAATCCAATTGAGTAAATCGACATGCTTCCGCGGCCGATGCGCGGGTCTTTTTGCAAGCTAAAAAGAGGCGCGCACCGCCTGCGTAACGTCTTTTGCCAACTCGAAGGGCATTCGCGGCGCCCGCAGATCAAAATGGGGAAAACGAACATCCCCTGCAACGGTGGGAAATCCGATTGAGTAAATCGACGTGCTTCCGCGGCCGATGCGCGGGTCTTTTTGCAAGCCAAAAAGAGGCGCGCACAGCCTGCGTAACGTCTTTTGCCAACTCGAAGGTCATTCGCGGCGGCCGCAGATCAAAATGAGGAAAACGAACATCCCCTGCAACGGTGGAAAATCCGACTTGGTAAATCGACAAGCCTTCGCGGCCGCCGTGCGGGTCGTTTTACAAGCTCAGCAGAGGAGCGCATCGCCTGCGCAACGTCGGCGGTAAACTGGAAAGTGTCTCGCAGCGCCCGCGGAAGCTTGTGGACAAGCACATCAAGCCTCGGTAGGTGGCGCGACAACGATGGGCGATCTTGAAGGTTCTTGTCGGCCGTTGTGCAAGCTGTTCGAGCTCGCCGGAGTCGGCACGCGAGGGCTGCGGGAAGGCTTTGTCGTTGGAGACAGAGAGGCGCGGCCCCTCAAAGTGTTGCCTGGCACCACTCGAAGGGGTGCATCGTTGAGCGGTACGGTTTTGACTGTCATTCTTGAACTCCTGACTCTCGTCTCTGAAGAGGCTAGCACACTTGCCTTCGGGTGGCGTTCTGGCGGTAAGTTGTGCGACCTAACAATCCTCTCGGCCACGAAGCGCCGAGAAGTAGACGTCCTCCAAGTCGGGTGACGCAGACGTGAACTCTGGCCCAGGGCACACCTCGCTCTCCACCCGAGCGACGGTGCGCCCGGCGTTGAGATGGGTAGATAGCAAGGTGGCTCCTTCGCCGAGCCCCCGCGGCACCCAAGTGGTCCAGACCCTGGGCTCCGGCGTCCACGATGTCTTGACCTATCTCGCGGGGATCGCCGGAGAGAACTTGATGCCGCTGGTGCAAGACCTCGGTCGCCGTCTCAAGAAATCCGAGGCTGGAGCCGATCGGGTCATCACCAAGAAGCTCGATCACACCCTCAAGAGCTTGGACATGTTGAAAGATCTGATCGCGTCGTTGCGCAAGATCGATATGTCGGAGTTGGCGGTCAAGGCTAGCAAAGAGGGTTGACCGCAGGGCTTGCTAGCACACGAGCTTGGCGCAAGTGTGTTTCTTGCGCCAGGGCCGCCTCTAATACTCTGTGTCAGGAGGGTGCCGACGTTGACCCCAGCCGAGATGGGTCTGCAGGCGGAGTTCTTCGTCGCGTGCTATATGTCGCCTCACGGCAGAAGAAGATTGACCTCGACGAAAGCTAAAGCCGGCATTCGGTATGGGCAGTTCTTGGGCGTCTTTTCCGAGGCTGCACAGGTAGCTTCGGAAACGAATCTTGTGGACGATCCAAGTGCATCCATCGACAACCGCGAAGATCACAAACATCAGACCAAAGAGACCAAATATGGCGTCAAAGAGATCGAGTTTCATCCTCTGTACCTCGCCAGTGAGAGATCCTCTATGGAGGATCTACGCGTCAATTCCTCAGATTATTCGCTCCTCCACCTGGCGACGGCCACGAAGCGCCGAGCTTCGGCTGGCTGGTAAGATTCTGCCCATGGGCGAATCGCAACAAGTGATCCGAGCAGCTCAACAGGTGGCGGACGCCAGACCGTGCGAAGAAGGCATTGAGTCACGAGATCAACACTGACCGCCTGTTACTTCGTCCCGTTGAAGTCGAGGACGTAGATGCCCTGCACGTGCTCTGGAGCAATGAACGAGTACGTCGCTTCTTGTGGGACGGTGAGGCGATTCCGTTAGAACACACGCGCCAGATCGTTGACAAAAGTATTAGCCTCTTTCACGAGGTCGGTTTTGGGATCTGGGGAGTTTACCTGCGCGGTCGCGAACAGTTAATTGGCTTCGCGGGATTCTGGTACTTCCGCAGTCCACCCTCGCTCGAGCTTCTTTTTGGTGTGGCCGCGGATGACTGGGATAGGGGTGTCGCGACGGAAGCAGGTCGATGTTTGATCCACTACGCGTTCAGAGATCTCGGATTCAGCACCGTTGAAGCCAGCACCGATGTTGGTAATGCAGGTTCAGTTCGAGTGATAGAAAAGCTTGGCATGCGGCTCGACAGGCGTGAGGCAGTCGATGGGTTGGACACGGTTTTTTACACAATGACCCGTGACGATTGGGAGAGCGCTAGTTAACCCTGCGATGCAGCCGGCCCATGGTTCTTGGTTGGTTGGTTGGAGGTGCCCCCTCAAAGCGTTGCCTGGCACCGCTCGAAGTTGACCGAAGTTGACCCCCACTCGAAGTTGACCCCCGCCTCCCCGATCTTTAAAATAGCGGTAACTGAGCGTAACTGCTCTGGCTGAGCGTTAACAGTGCCGCGGCCTGAACCGTTTTGGGTCGCACGTCATTAAAACGGGCACGACGGGGGCTGGAACCCCCACCGCGCCCTCGACCACGCAAGGAGGTCTATTCCATGCGCAACCGTACTCTCGACTCTACCACCGCCCTCGAAACGACCACCCCCTTCAGCCCCGCAGACCGCTGGTTCCTCACCGAGAAAGGCCTGCGTGCTTCCGGCGCCGCCAGCATGATGGCGACCGCCGCGAGACTTCGCCAAGCGGCGACGGAGTTGGAGCAAGGCGCCAGACGGTTGAACCAAGAGGCACCTCCGCCACCCGACGACTCGGGGGTCGCGGTCCCCCTGGACTTTCGTCGAATCACCGTGTGTGGACGCTACCATCACCAAACCCGAGTGCCAGACCTTCGTCTCTCGGGTCTTTGGCTGCGAAACGCGGGCTTCGAGCTTGGGCAGAAGGTTCAAGTACAGGTGGCTGACGGTCAGCTCATGATTTGCGCTGAGTAGGCGGCGTTGTCTCTGACGACCCCGGGCGACCTTGTCGCCCGGAGTCCGCTGGATACGTCGCGGGCCCCTCCGGGGCCATTCAGCTCAAAGTGCTGCCAGGCACCCCTCAAAGTGGTTGAACGGCGTCGGTGTCAACCCGGCCAGAGAACCGACCTCTCGGCGATTTCGAAACTTGCGCCAACCGAAGAACTCCATCACGAAGAGCCACGCGCTGTTGTCTCCGATGCCACGTAACTGCAGCAGTTGGCGCACTTGATCCAGCAGCGGCCCTTCG
This sequence comes from Acidobacteriota bacterium, assembly GCA_029263355.1. Lineage (GTDB taxonomy): Bacteria > Acidobacteriota > Thermoanaerobaculia > Multivoradales > J023 > JAAELT01. The sequence continues at coordinate 3,214 of JAJCXQ010000604.1, forward strand.
CCCTCGCGCAACGCCGCGCGACGCTCCTTCTCCAGATCCAGGATTTGACGCGACAAGAACTCAAACTGTGCGTACGCACTCTGCACTCGAGCCACAAGACCGCGAGGTAATGGGCGATCATCCCACGTCCTTTCCCGATCCAGTTCTTCCAGAAAATGTGAGCTCAGTTGGATTCGAACACCCTGGCTCGTCAGAAGGCCTTTCATCCGGTTAATCACACGGGTTCGATCACGTTTCTTCTCCGACAACGTGTGATGTAGCTGACGTCGATCTTCGTCCTGCTCACTGGGCACACGCACCACGCTCCATACCTTCTCTTCGCCGATGTGGTAACGAACTAACATTGTGCTCAACTTACCAACATCGAGACGGTCGGTCTTCGCACGGCGCTTGCGCCGATTCACTTCGATGCTCGAAGAGTCCACCACCACATTGGAAATATCCAGGGCGTCGAGACAGCGGTGAATCCAGAATCCATCACGACCCGCCTCGTAGCAGCTCTTCATTTGTGTCGATTCCGAAAGTCGGAAACGCTGCTTCGCCCAAGCCACCTCGTCTTCCAATGCCGCGATATCACCAGCGCCGATGTTGCGGATCCGAGCCTTCTGACCGAAGCCTGTCGTGAAACCGAGTTTCCAATGCGCGCGAATCCTCACCCGATACCGCGGTCATGGCGCCGTGACGATTTTGCGTCTAACTGTCATTTTTTGACAGTATTGTGCACATGCAGACGATCACGGAGATCGCTTTCGAGAGAGCGGAACGGGGGATCTTCACCCGCGACCAGGCTGCTTTGTGGGTTGGAAGCCGTGGCGCGCGCTTGGACGCCCTACTGAAGAGGGCAGTAGCTGGTCGCGAAGTCTGGCGCATCCGCAGAGCGCTATACTGCCTGGCCGACCGGTATTCACACGGCAGAATCAATCCCCTAGAGCTGGCCCAGCGCATTCACGGCCCGAGCTACATTAGCTTGGAAACCGCCCTGTCGCACCATGGTTGGATTCCTGAGGCCGTTCAGGCCGTCACCAGTGTCACCCCAGGGCGATCACGGACGTTCAACACGCCGGTTGGGCTCTTCAGCTTCACGCGCGTTCCCCAGCGTCGGTTCCTGGCGGGGGTTCGTCGAATCTCGGCAGACGGGACAGGTGCCTTTTTCCTGGCAGCCCCGCTCAAGGCGTTGGCCGACTATGTCTACGTCCAGCGGCGTGACTGGTGTTCCGCCGCCCCGGTCATGGAGAGCCTGCGTGTCGAAGACGAATTCCTGGCCGAGCTGACCGCGGAGGAATTCGACGAAGTCATGTCCGCTTACAAGCCCGGCCGCGTGTCTCGCTTCCTGGCCGGGCTCAGAAAGGACCTGAAGCTGTGAGTGTCGAGATCATTCAAGAACGGCTCGCCACCTATGTGTGCAGGTCGACGCTCGAGGAAGAGCAGGCCCTGCGTGAAATCACCCAGGAAATTATTCTCGCCGGCCTGGGGCGAACCGATTTCTTTGGCCGGGCGGGATTCCAGGGCGGCACCTGTCTACGCATCTTCCACAGCCTGAATCGTTTCTCGGAAGACATGGACTTTGCTCTGAACGCCCCGGACTCGACGTTTCAGCTTTCCCCCTACCTCGAGCAGATTCGCCAAGAGCTGACGGTATACGGGTATGAGCTGGAGATCGACGACCGATCCCGGGCCGGCGCGGTGCGGCAGGCTTTCGTCAAAGATGACTCCGTGGGCAAGCTGCTCAGGCTCGATTACCGGCCCCGGTCCGGTCCGATGCGGAAGCTGCGCATCAAGTTGGAGGTGGACACGAATCCGCCCTCGGGGGCATCGTACGAGATGCCGGTTCTCGACTTTCCATTCCCGGCCGCGGTGCGCCTCTTCGATCTTCCAAGCCTGTTCGCGGGCAAGCTCCATGCTCTCTTGTGCCGCGACTATCTCAAGGGCCGTGACTGGTACGACTTCATCTGGTACACCGCACGGAGAATCTCCATCAACCACACTCTGCTCTCTGCCGCATTGGATCAGCAGGGACCGTGGAAAGGACGAGCTCCGAAGACCGACAACGCCTGGTGTGTCGAGCAGCTTCGCGTAATCATTGCGCAGCTCGACTGGATGCAGGCCCGGCGGGACGTGCAGCGCTTTGTCAAACCCCATGAGTTGCCGTCCTTGGAGCTTTGGACACGCGAGTACTTCCTCCGGCAAAGCGCCAAGCTCAGCCAGTCGGACTGAACCGGCCCGTCGGTTTGGCGGCTCGCGGAGCACCCCTCAAAGTGCCCTCAAAGTGCTGCCCGGCACCGCTTGAATGGCGGACACTCGTCTCTGATCTGAAGAGGCTAGCACACTTGCCTTCGGGCGGCGTTCTGGCGGTAAGTCGTGCGACCTAACGATCCTCTCGGCCACGAAGCGCCGAGAAGTAGACGTCCTCCAAATCGGGTGACGCAGACGTGAACTCCGGTCCAGGGCACAGCGTGCTCTCCACCCGAGCGACGGTGCGCCCGGCGTTGAGATGGGTAGAAAGCAAGGTGGCTCCCTCGCCGAGATGCTCGACGTCACCGTTGTTCACCTGGGCGCGCCAGACTCTTCCTTCGAGCTCGGAAACAAGCTGGCTTGGGGTGCCTTGGATAAGGACTTGGCCTTTGTTGATCACGGCCATGGCGCTGCATAACTCACGCACGTCGGCAACCAGATGGGTCGACAGAATGACGACGGCGTCCTCACCGATCTTCGACAGCAGATTGAGAAAACGGCGGCGTTCTTCGGGGTCGAGACCGGTGGTCGGCTCGTCGACGATGATCAGTTGTGGGTTGCCCAGCAGAGCCTGGGCGATTCCGAAGCGTTGACGCATGCCGCCCGAGAAGGTGCCGAGTTTCTGTTTGCGGACCTGCCAGAGATTGGTCAGCTGTAAGAGCGACTCGACGGCCTCGGCGCGCTGCTGTGAGTCGCTGATGCCCTTCAGGCGGGCAAAATGTGCCAGCAAGGTTTCGGCGTCGATCCGCGGGTAAAGGCCGAAGTCTTGGGGTAGGTAGCCCAGGATCCGGCGCACCGCCTGCTTGTCTTTTAGCACATCGACATCATCGAGAAAGACTGTGCCGGTGTCCGCGTCTTGCAAGGTTGCGAGGGTACGCATCAAGCTTGACTTGCCGGCGCCGTTGGGACCCAGCAATCCAAAGAGCCCCCGTGAGATCGAGAGGTTCACGCCGCGCAGCGCATGCACACCGTTGGCGTAAGTTTTGGAAAGGTTTTCTATCGTCAACATGTTCGTTCTCCGGTGCTCGATATCAGGAACTAGCGGTTCGGGCGCTGGGTGAGAGGTCGGACGTTGTCTCCCGAATCACGGTCGATGAGCTTGTTGTAGGGATCGATTCCGGCGCGCACGGGCCGCTGGTCGACCACGAAGCTAAACTTGCTGGACTTGGACTGCAGGCGGCGTTTCTCGAAGATCAACACGGTCTCGGTGGTTTTGCCATCAACCTGCTGCTCGCCGAAGACACCGACGTCAACCCAATCGTCGATCGCGATCTCGGTTGAAGTGCCATGGCCATCACCCCTCAGTTTGATCGACGTTGTGTCGAGCTCCACAACGAAGGTGCCGTCTTCTTGCTCGTCGAAGGTGGCGTTGACGACGCGGTTGTCGAACACGGTAATGGTTTCGAAAAGGTCTTCGATGACGTGTTCATGTTCTGTCGGAACCACTTGCCTGAGATGGGTCAGTAGGTCGCGCGACGTCAAGTAAGGCGGGCCCTGGTAAGCGCCTTCGTCGAGAAAGGCCCGTAACGCCTGGTTGAGAGCAGCTTCTCCGATCAAGTCTTTGAGTGCGTAAAACGCCAGGCTCGCCTTGCTGTAGTGAACGTAGGCTTGGTTTTCCACCAGAGACAGAGGCATTTCCTGCACGCGCTCGTTACCCCGGCGCTCGAGATAACGATCGAGATGGAACTTGAGAAAGTGCCGGACCATCTCCGGCCCGTAAATCTCTTCCAGAATCATCATCGCCGAATACTGAGCCAAGGACTCCGCAATCAACGTCGCCCCCTGGACATCACCCGGAACAATTTGATGGTTCCACCATTGGTGCGAAACCTCGTGGGCGTGAATGGCGGTCAACCAATCGAGCTCGCCAGCTTCGATGTCTGAGGTGAAGCACCAGGACTCTGAGAATGCAATCGTCTGAGCAAAGGAGAAGGCGACTTTGTCGTGGTAGTTGGGAATCTCGACGATCCGCAGCTGGTTGTGGGCGTACGGGCCGAAGTTGGCCGTCATGTAGGCCAAACTTTTCTTGGTAACGTCGATAAAACGATTGATGTTGAACGCGTGGTCGGGATGAAAGTACATCTCGATCTCGACATGTTCCCAGCGGTCTCGTACCACATCGTACGTTCCAGACAAGAACGGCAAGAGATTGGTGATCGGGGCGTAGGTTTTATAATGAAAATATCGACGGTCGCCCTCCGTCCACTCCCGTTCCAGATCCCCCGGTGCGATCGCAACCTGATCCGCTCGGGTCGAAAGGATTGTTTCGAATTCGATCCAATCAGACTCGAGGTAGTTGCGTTCCCGCGCCGACGCATCATCGAGGTTGGCTACCCGTTGGACCGTCGGCAGGTCTCTCTTCTGACGCTCGGTCGGATTGATGAGCTGGTTACTGCGGGCATAACCAATCATTGGTAGAAAGTTGAAATTGCTGAAGAAGGTGCCGTTTTCGATCACGAGGTTGTTGTGGCGGCGATTCGCGAACGTCCCGTGGTCCACCCGCACGGTGAAGCCGAGATCGATCTCATCGCCGGCCGCGAGCGGTTGCTCGAGCTCAACAACATAAAAACCGAGCACCGCGTCCTCGACGACAACCCGGTGCGCCGGCAGCACAAGGTCTTCGAGGGATACGTCTTCGAGGGATACCCCGCCGTAGACTCGCAGGACCCCTTCCACCCAACGTGGCGACATGGTGATCGGCAAGAGTCGAATGGGCTCTGTGCCCTGGTTTTGGAGTTGGTAGCGGCCTCGAACGTCGACTTGCCGTGAGCTGGGGAAGATGTCGACTTCGGCAAACACCGACGTGACGCGCGGTAGCACCACGTTCCGGTACTGCGAGTACTTCTGCTCGTAGTCGGCCAGCCGTTGCGGGATCCGGTCGCGATCGAGGTACTCGGTGCGCAGGTTGGTGTTGGTGAAGATCCAGCCTCCGACCGTCACCATGCCAAGCAGGCCGACGACAACCGACCCGAGCAGTGGTTTCGTCAAGCGTCGGCGGGCGACAGCGAGCCGGTCTCGCATCGGCATCAGTGTTCCCCGTTGCCAGAACAGCAGCGCCAAGACAAAAAGAACCAAGGCGCCGAAGCTCCAATAGGCCATGAACCAGGCAAAGGGTTCGGTGTGGTGGCCGTAGCCGTTGATCGCCGTATAGGTGACCGCGGGATGGCTGCCATAGAGGTAGAGGTTGTGCTCGAAACCGAGCCGCGGCAAGCTGAATCTCAGGAGCAAGACCACGGTTATCATCAGCAGCCCTGAGAACTTGTGACTCGCCAGCACTTGAAAGAAGATCGCCAAGACGATCAGCAGCAGCAGCGGATAGCCGATCACGACGAGTCCTTTGGCGTAGAGACCAAGGTTCAGGTCGAAGAATCCTTTCCCCAGCTGAACGGCGATCGTCGAAAAGGTGGCTGCGAAAAGAAAAACGCCCGCGACCGACACCAGCGCCAACAGCTTGGCGGCTAGGAAGACCCAATTCGGAACTGGCAGCGCGTCATAGACTTCGGACAGCTTCAAGGTTCGTTGGCTGAAGATCAGCTCACCGGCATAAAACACCAGGATCATCACCAGGGTCAGCCGGACGCCGAGCCCGATGGCCGGCAGCATCAACTGGGTCAGTGGATACGACGGCATCCCGTCGTGGGATCCCGCCACCATGCTGTAGGCGCCGACGAACATCAAGCCGAAGGCGAGGAGGGTGAGGAAGGGTGTGTGGGGAATAACTTCCGAGACTTCGAGTCGAGTCTGGTGCAGGAGTTGGCGCCAGTGGTTGCTGGCGGCGAAGGTGCCGGTCACCCTTGGCAACGTGATGTTTCGTGGAGCGACCGCGGGCATCGGTACCTCTGTTTGCCGCTCTAGCCCTGTTTGGCGCTCTAACTCTGTTTGGCGCTCTAACTCTGTTTGGCGCGCTGTCCTCTTGGCCTTCTTCGGTCGCCGTTCCCGGGTTGTGAAGTCGAAGCGCCAGAAGCTGACTGCCAGAATCGTAAAAGCGAAGCCCAACCACAACAGACGATTCGCCAGCAGCACTCCACCGAGGGCAGGTAACTGGGAATTTTGTTCCGCGATCGTCCAATAGCGGGCGGTGGTTTCCAAGGCGACGATGCCCGAGGGCTCCAATAAGCTCCCCAGGGTGAGGCTGTCGAGGTTCTGAGCCACGATCTCAATCACATCCTGCATGCCGATGAAGAACACGACACACAGGAATGTGACGCTGAGCCGTCGACTCCAGATTGCCAGCGCGAAGAACAACGCTCCCATCGCCAACAGGTTGGGGATGAGAATGATCAACAGGCCGAAGATGTAGGACTCGATCGCGAAGGGACCCACACGATCGGCAGGCTGCCAGGGGGCAAAGTTGCCAGCGATGAGACCTGCGACAGAGGTGATGAGAACCAGCAGGGAGACGCCCATCGAACCGACGAAGCGTCCGCCCAAGTAGTCGATCTTGCGCAGGGGCTTGGTGAAGAACAGCATGTCGCTGCGTTGGTCAAAATCCCGCAGCGCCGAGTTGGCGACGAAGGCTGTGATGACGAACAACCCGAGCAAGCTCAGGATCGGCATCAGCCGCAACACGATGATCGGCGCGTTGCGTAAGGTTGTGCCCGGTGCATTGCCGACGCCCGTTCCAACATCCGACGAGGCGAGGGCGACGGCGAGGGCGAAGAAGACAAGCGATGAAATGGCGAATAGCGGCTGCCGCAGCTGGTATCGCAACTCGAAGAGGGAGATGTCTTTCCACACGGCGATGGATCCTTGGATGCTTCAGCCGCGGGCTGGCTGCGCGGCGCGGAATAGAAAGTGGATGCGTTGGCGAATCACAGCCGGAAAATCGAATCGTGGTTGCGTCCGCACCCAGGCCCGTGACGAGCCGGTAAGTACGGTGATCAGCAGACTGGTGAAGAATTCCTCGTCGAGATCGGCTACGAGCTCCCCTTGTTCTTTGGCGGCGAGACACTGTTCGCGTACAAATGTGTCGATCTCATCGGATTGAGTCTGTTCGGCCGCCATCAGCAGAGGGTCGGAGCTATTCTGCGACTTTGCGATCATCAACTCGGGTGAGTCTGTCGCCTGTCGTGTCATATCTTCGAACAGGCTGCAGACCGCCTCTTCAGCGTTTGTCGAATCGCGCTCTCGAGCGGTCTCCAGGCATTCGAAGGTGATCTTGTTGTACCACTCTCCGACCACATGTTCCTTGGTCGGGAAGTGATTGAAGAAGGTGCCCTTGGCCACCCCCACCTTGGTGGTGATTTGCTGCACCGTGGTGCTCTCATAGCCTTGGGTTTCGAAGAGCTCTACCGCCGTCTCGTAAAGCAGCCGTCGTAACTCTTGCTTCTGTCGTTGTCGCCAATCGGCAGCCACGCCCCGTCCTCCTTGTCGAAGTGCTCTCGCGGTGGCTGTCCAGCGCGGATCCGGTCAGGTTGATGGTAAGTAGGGTTCTGGTGACCGTAGACTTTCGATGACCGTGGTCATTCTACGGAAGTCTCTCGCCTGGGTTTCAAACAATCGGTTAGCAATCCGTTGGTTACGTTTGTTGAATTCTGGTGTGGTGTCATGAACGGGTTCGCCGTCACTGCACAGCCGCAATAGAATAGCGGCGTGTCTCGCCTCTTGGTTTTCGTTTTCCTCAGCTGCTTCGTGGTGCCTGCTTTGGCGCAGGCTCCGCTGGAGTTTGCTCAGGAGGACCCAACCAAGATCCAATCTGCCGAGACCTGCGGCGAGTGTCACGTTTCGGAGTACGAGGTGTGGAAGACGACGGGACACGCGGTCGGCTTCAAAGAGCTGCACCGGACAGACGCGGCGGAGGCGATCGCCGATCGCTTGGGCTTCCGGTTGATGAAGCGTGACGCCAACTGTCTGCTGTGCCATTACACGCCGACGGTGCAGGGCTCACAGCTACGGGCGATCTCGGGAGTGAGTTGTGAGTCGTGCCATGGCGCCGCCGCGGATTGGATCGATGTTCACAACGACTACGGTGGCAAGGGTTTCGATCACAACAACGAGACGGCGGAGCATCGAGCGACCCGGATCGCCCAGAGCCAGGCGGCGGGGATGCGTCGCCCGTCGGACCTCTATGATGTCGCGGCGAGTTGCTTCGGCTGTCACACGGTGCCCGATGAACGGCTGGTCAATGTTGGCAAACACTCGATCGGCTCGTCGGCGTTTGAACTGGTGGCGAGATCCCAGGGCGAGATCCGACACAATTTTCTCGAATCGTTCAAAAATGGTGACGGCACGGTCAATGCCGAACGGCCGCCGGAGCGTAAACGACTGATGTACGTCGTCGGTCGGGCGTTACAGCTCGAGCATGCGGTCCGTGGCGTTGCTGGCGCGACGGAGAAGGGCGTTTATCTGAAGGCGATGCAGCGGCGGGTGCGCGATGCACTCACCGAGGTGCGAGCCATCGCTAGCCGCGGCGGCCTGGCTGATTTTGACGAGATCGCCGCCAGCGTTCGCGCCGCCAAGCTCAAGCTCGACAACCGTGACGAGTTGTTGGCGGTCGCCGACAGCATCCGCGCCAAGACCAAGAGCTTTCTGGACGGGCGCAGTGGCACCCAGCTCGCCAGTCTCGACCCGCTGGTGGCGGGCACCCTGGAAGCTGGTGATGTGATCGCCGACGAGGAGCCGCTGGAAGACGAGGACGATGTCGTCACGGTGGCCGGGACAGATCCAGGGGGCGATCCGACCGGGTCTACTGGGGTTGCAGGCGCTGGCGCTGGCACTGCCACCGCTTCGACCACCACCGGCGGTCCGTTCAACGCGACCACCGGCTCTCAGCCCACCGGCCTGCCGGCGATCGCCGCCGAAGGCGAACGTAAATCGCGGCTACGCCCCAAGTCGAAGTTCGCGACCCTGGCCGGCGACGCCTGCCAAAAGTGTCACGGTGATCAGCACAGTTGGTGGTACGACGATCCCCACTATGCATCGATCGAGCCGTTTCTGGAGCGCGAGCGCAAGAACTCCCAAATCGCACGGCTCTACGGCATCTCTCCGGCCCGCATGGCGCGAGGTGACGCGGTGTGCATGGATTGCCACGGCACCATCATCACCGGGCGTGAGAAACGAGAAGTCCAAGACGGTGTCAGTTGCCAAGGCTGCCATGGCCCGGCCAAGGAGTTTTTCGAGCCGCATCAGGAAGGCGAGGGTATCGAGGGACCCACCCGGCCAGGCTATGTCAAAGCCTTGACCCTCGGCATGGTGGAGCTCCAGAATCTCGAGACCCGCGCCCAAACCTGTTCCAGCTGCCACTACATTACCGACCCGCGACTGATCTCCTCCGGGCACCCCTCGGGCATCGACTTCGACTACGTTGCGGGCATGAAGCAAACTCGGCATTGGAACTCGCCGCCAAAATCGGCAAGTGCGATCGAAGGCGCCTTTTCGGGGGTGCTGGCGGCCCGCGGCGCAGTGCCCAAAGTGCGATTGGCGCGGCTGGCCACCAACGCGCCAGCCGGCGCGGCGGTTGCACGATCGGTCGCTGGTTTGGACGATGCCGTCGCCGGTGGATCGAGCGGTGGCTCGGGTAGCGGCAGGACGGCGCGGACCGCTCGCACCTACGAGGCCCCAGGGTACCCACGGCGTGGCGCGCCGCGGGCACGACCGGCCGATCGTCGCACGCTGAGTCGTCTGCCGGCGACCGCCGTTCCAATTGCCGGCTTGCCACCGTTTCCCGAGATTGATAACTCGACGTCTGTCGAAGAGATCCTCTTGCTGCTCAAAGAACGTCTGGAGCTGCTTTACAACGCGGTTCGAAAGGAGCCTTAGCACCCCATGGCGGATCCTTCCAAGACGATGCTGCGACGCATCGAGCAGTACAAAGACCGATGGAGCTCTTACGGCCTGAACACCGGCATCGTGGCGATCTCGGACAAGATGTCGGTCCAAGAGCTGCGGCAATTCGACATCTTCCAGGACTACGACGACAAGTTTCTCGAGAAGATCAGTCCCGATGTGTCGCTGGTGGCTTGGCGAAGAGACTCGGTGTTATTCGAGGAAGGGACCTATCTCGACTTGGCCTTTGTGGTGGTGTCGGGCACCGTCGATGTTTTTCTGCAGAGTGTGGCGGCGCCCGGTGACGTGGGCCAGACCAGTGGTGCGCAACCGATCTTCGATTCGTCGCGCACCATGATGATGGCTCTGCCCCCCGATCCTCTACAAGTGACCCAGACGACCAAGACGACGGCGACACCCACCACCCGGACGACCGGCCGAATGCGCCGTACCTCCGCCCATGAGATCACCTTCCTGGCGACCATGGATTTCGATCTGCCCCGTGGCGGCAAGAGTGAGCTCGGCGAAGGTGAGCTGTTCGGCGAGATCGGAGCGATGAGCGGATGGCCGCAGTCGGTGACCGCCCGTACCGGCAGCGACTGCCAACTGTTGCAGATCCGGGTGCCGGCTTTGCGTCTGATGAAGCGTAGGTCGAAAGCGCTGAAAGAGCGGGTCGATCATCTGTACCGGGAGCGCGCCTTGCTGACTCAGCTGAAGTCGACGCCGTTGCTCCGCCATTCCAACGATTTTTTCCTCGAGGGCCTCAAGCAGGTCGTCGAGCTAGTGTCTTGCGAGCCCGACGAGATGGTGGTGAAGGAGGGAGATGCCGCCGATGCCATTTACCTAGTGCGTTCGGGCTTCGTCAAACTCGCCCAACGACTCGGTGAGGGGGACTTGGCGGTTTCCTATCTTTCGAAGGGTATGACCTTGGGTGAGGTCGAGATCTTGGTTGACGGGCTCGGTCGTTGGGAGAGCACTGCAACTTCGGTGGAGTACGCGGAGCTGGTGAAGATTCCGGCGGTTGCCTTCCATTCGTTGCTCAAGGACTCCCCGGAGATCGCCGAGTTGGTGTGGCAGAACGCAACCGCGCGCCTCAAAGAGATTGGTTTCAGCCGACGTAACATCGATCAGTCGGAGTTCACTCAAGTCGCGCTCGATACCGGTCTTGTGCAAGGCAGCAGCATTCTGGTGATCGATCTCGAGCAATGTACGCGCTGCGACGATTGTGTGCGGGCATGTGCCGCCACCCACGAAGGCCGCCCACGTTTTGTGCGCGAAGGCAACAAGGTGGACCAGCTGTTGATCGCCAAGTCGTGTTACCACTGTCGGGATCCGGTGTGCTTGGTCGGTTGCCCTACCGGCGCGATCCATCGCGCCGGGGTGGGCGAAGTGGTCGATGTCGAAGACGAGATCTGCATCGGTTGCTCAACCTGTGCCAACAATTGCCCATACGACGCGATTCAGATGCACGACACCGGCGAGAAGTGGCCAGCGGACATGGTGCCCACTGGCCTGCGTGGCACCGACCAGCGGGTGGCGAGCAAATGTGACCTCTGTTATGACACCGGGCACGGCCCAGCCTGCGTCAGCAACTGCCCGCAGGGCTGCGCCTATCGAGTCGGCTCACTGGAGGAGATTCAGGAGTTGCTGAACCATGACTAGGCGGCGACAGGGCAGCGCGCATCGTTGGCTACAGGTGGGCGTGCAGCGTCGCCAATCCGACTCGCCTTACAAAACGGACTCATCCAAAACGGACTCATCGTCGTGAAAAGCAAGGTGCGCGAGCAGCAGCTTCGCGAGGCTCGACGCTGGTGGTGGGGTTTTATCGCTCTGGCAACGCTGTGCGTCGTCGCCTTCGGAGCCAATGTCTGGTTGGCGGAGGTCCATCCCGGCTCTATCTTCGGCATGGGCTACGGCATCGGTGCGACTCTGTTCATGGTGGGGGCGGCGTTGTACGGCCTGCGTCGCCGGACGCTACGTTTTGCGTCGCGACGCGGTTTCGGCCGCTCCCGGGCCTGGCTCTACTTCCACATCTACGGTGGCGCCCTGTTCATGCTCTTGGTGTTGATGCACTCGGGCTTCAAGCTACCGGTGGGAGCTCTCAACTGGTGGCTGTGGGGGCTCAGCCTGTGGATTTTTGTCAGCGGCCTGATCGGCCTCGCGTTGCAGACCTGGATTCCGCGGGTGCTAGCTTCGGGACTCGCGATGGAAGTCAACTATGACCGCATCCCTGAGCTCACCGCGGAGATCCGCCAACGCGCCGAGACCTTGGTCGCAAACTGTGACGATTCGATCCGCGCCCTATTCAAAAAGCGGGTGGCGCCGGCCCTCGCCGCCCCCAGACGCCGCTTGATCTTTTTCCTCGACCCCACCGGCGGTATTCAAGCGCGACTCAAGCCTTTTCACTATCTCGCCGGGCGCCTACCACCGGGTGAAAAAGAAAAGCTCATCGAGCTCGAACGGCTCTATCGGAGCAAGCTCGAGATCGACGCCCACTACACTCTGCAACGGGCGCTCCGCGGCTGGATCTACCTACACGCTCCTCTGTCGGTGCTGTTCGTGGCGCTGGTGGCGCTGCACATCTTCACCGTCCTGTACTACTAGCTCCTGTAGACCTAGCTCGATGGCCAAGAAACGCAAAACAAGCAAGGGCACGTTCAGCGATGTACCGCTGTCCGTCGCCAAGAAGTATCTTTACCCGACGCAGCGCCGGGTGCTGTGGTGGGGTGGCCTGGCGGCCCTCGCCCTCGGTCTTTATTCCGCCATCGATTTTCGGTGGCGCGAAGCCCAATTCCTGTCCAATGGACCTCTTTCGTCGGCCCACGCTGTCCTCGAGCAGGACTGCGCCGCGTGCCACACGCCTTTTGGCCAAGTCGAAGTCGAGGCCTGTTCGACCTGTCATGAGAAGTATGGTGATGAGCTCGGAGTCTTCTCCTTCGCGTCGCATTACCTCTACCGCAGCAACGACTTTCAGCGTCTGGCGACCTCCGATGACGAGACGACTTGCGCCGCCTGTCACACCGAGCACCTGGGGCGAGACGCAGAGATTACCCGGGTGGACGACCCGCAGTGCCTGACTTGCCACGCGGTTGGCTCGTTCAACGGCGAGCATCCGCAGTTCGAGTTTGCGGCCGCTGGCATCGCCGACGACGATGCCCTTGCCTTCACCCACATCCATCACACCCGTGAGGTCATGGAGCGCGAGAACCTGGTGGACATCGAGCGGGCTTGTCTGGTGTGCCACAACCCCCAGCCCGACGGCAAGAGTTTCCAGCCTCTCGACTTCGATCGCCATTGCGACGCGTGCCATTTGAGCGCCGAGACCACGACCACCCGCCTGCAGGTGGCAGAGCCGGGGGTTCCTGGGGTCACCACCCTCGCCACCCTCGTCGAGCGGCAAGATCCCGGCACCCGCTGGGCGCTATTCGCCAACCCCAACGAGTTCCGTCAAGTTGGCAGCCGGGTTTCAAAATCGCCGGTGCATCATGCCGATCCGTGGATTGTGGAGAATCTGCGACGACTGCGGCGTGCCTTATATCCCGACGCTGGCCTCGCCGAGTTGCTGCAAGTCTCAGCAGACCTGCCGGCGAGTGAGCTGAAGACCCTCTACCAAGAGGCGGTGACCACCCTCGAAGACTATGCCAAGGGGCTGCGGTCGCGTCCCGAGCCCGAGATTCAGGCTGAGCTCGAACAGATCGAGAAAGTGCTTGCCAACGTTCGTCGTGCCCTCGAAGATCCTTACACACCCCTCGACGAAACCGAGTTCCAGCTCGCCCTCGAAGACAGCCCACGTCAGGATCTGGCAGACGAGCAGATCGCTGAGCTCGACGATTTGGTAGATCAGCTGACCCAATCGTGCCAGCCGTGCCATGCCATCGATCGCGCCACCATCGCCAGGGTGCAGAAGGACCAGCGCGTGATGCACCGGGCCGAGTTCAACCACCGTGCACATATCCTGCAGGTGCGCTGTCTCGACTGCCATGCCGACATCCCGATCGCTGAAGGTATCCAAGGCGAGACGCAATCGGCGGAGACGGCAGTTGATCGGGCAGCGATCCAGAATCTGCCGCGGATCGAGCAATGTCAACAGTGCCACCAGCCGGAGTTGTCGTCGAACAGCTGTGTCACATGCCATGAGTTCCATCCCGACAAAAGCCGTCGATCCGATCTGCTGCTCTACCTGACCGACGACGAGCAAGCCGAGCAGGAGGTTGCTGCCATCCCAGAGAACGATTCGGCGGCGACCGAGACGGCGGAAAACGCGAGGTAAGACCATGCAGGCGCGGCTTTTTTCAAAAACCGGCGAGACTCGAGGCGCCGAGCTCGAGCTCGAATCCGAGACGCTTATCGGGCGCGATCGGCAGAGCGCGTTGGTCATTGATCAACCTCTAATGTCGGGGCGGCATGCGCGCATCTTTTTCGACGAGGACGACGGTCGGTTTGTGCTCGAGGATCTCGACAGCCTCAATGGCACCGAGCTCGACGGCGACCCGGTCAGCGGCTCGGAGCGTTTGGGTCATCTGCACGTCATCACCTTTGCGGGTACCTACGACTTCTTCTTTCAGGATCTCGAGCTGTGCGCTCAACGTCATCCTGGAATTGCCGGTGATGACGCGGAGCGCGACGCGGCCAAACCTACCGAGCCGGCCAGCGACGGGGCACCGAGTCCGCGATCGGACGAGAGTACGATGATCGATCGTGAGCCGATCGGGCTGCCCGGTTTCCTCGCCCAGCGCGCTGACGCTGTCATTGATCAGAAGCCGCCGGCCGGCGCGACACCGGTCACCAACGCCGAGATCACCAAGATCGACGACAAACCCGCCTTCCTGCCCGATATTCTGGCCAAACACGCCGACAGATTGCGGGCGAAAAGCGATCAGGCTGAAGCTGGCCCCGGCGACCCTGGCCCCGGCGACCCTGGCCCCGGCGGCAGGGCACCCGAGGGTACGGTGCTCGAGAAAATGCCCGTTGCCTTGCCAGGCATCCTGGCGCAGCGGATCGATCGGACGACCCTGCCGCAGCAGCTTGGGCAGGACCAGGAGATTCGCAAAGCAGACACGGTGGATATGTCCGATATCGAAGAGCTGATCGCCATCGACCAGCGGCAGAACAATCCCAGGCCGCGCCCTGGCCAGCTGCAGTTGGTAGTGACCGACAATGAAGGTCGCGCTCAGAGGTTTCCGCTCGAGAGTGGAGACAATGTGGTGGGTCGCAGCGCCCGGGTCCAGGTATCACTCAACTTCCGGGCCCTCTCCCGGCGTCATGCGACGCTGACCGTCGGCAGAGACAAGGTGACCGTGCGTGATTTAGGCAGCCGCAATCGTACCTACCTTGATGGCGAGCCGATCGAGCCCGAGGTTGATGTCGAGATCCAGGCCGGCGCGTTGTTGCGATTTGGCAGCGTCGAAGCGCGCCTGACTCAGGATCACAACTCATGATGGACCGCGGAGGATTGTGATGACTGCTGAAGTGCTCGACCTGTTGATCGTCGGTGGTGGTCCCGCCGGCACTGCCGCCGCGTTCCGGGCTCGTGAGCTCGGGCTCGAAGCGCTGATCATCGAGCACGAT
This sequence comes from Acidobacteriota bacterium, assembly GCA_029263355.1. Classification (GTDB taxonomy): domain Bacteria; phylum Acidobacteriota; class Thermoanaerobaculia; order Multivoradales; family J023; genus JAAELT01. The sequence continues at coordinate 18,778 of JAJCXQ010000604.1, forward strand.
GATTTGATGAAGCGCATCCGCGACTACTCCAAAGACAAGTTGATCCTGCCGAGTTTCGGCGGCGGTGACCAGATGTGTTTCCCCGCCGCTGGATCACTGATCTCTTGTTTGCATTTCAAGCCGATCGACAAAGACGACATGTGTGTCTCGTGGAAGGCTCTTCATGAGGAGCATCAGATTCGATCGCGCATCGGCGTCGAGCTCACCGGCCTTAAGCGTCGTCCAGATGGCCTTTACGAGGCCCAGGGATGGGACCACTCGGCACGTTGTGACGCGTCGATCCTGGCTGCACATGTGGTATTGGCGATTGGCCGTGGAGTGCCTCGGCGGTTCGATATCCCGGGCTCGACCGACGGCATCGCTTTTCGACTGCGCGACCCCCAGGTTTTTGTTGGCCAGCCAGCCTGTGTGATCGGTGGCGGTACCTCCGCCGGCGAAGCGGTGATCGCGATCTCGCGCGCCAAAACGGAAGCTGGCGATCCGACCGCCGTCTACTGGTCTTACCGTGGCGACAAGATGCCGCGTGTATCGCGGGCCTTGGCTGACGAATTCTTCGAAACCTATGTCGGCAACGGCAACATTCGCTACTACCCACGCAGTGAGCCTTCAGCAATTGTCACCGACGGACAGCGCCGCGAATATTTGTCGATCCGAGTCGACCGCCGACGCATGGCGGATCGACCCAGCGAGACCAGCCACCTCGAATTCGCCAAGGAGAGCTGTCTCGCTTGTATCGGTGAAGACATCCCGGAGACTCTGCTGCACTCGTTCGGCATCCGGATGGTCAACGGCGGTCCGAGAAACCGTAAACGTATGGTGGTCAATCGCTACCTCGAGACTCAGCAGCCCAACGTTTATCTGGTCGGCGATATCTTGAGCCAAGCCTACTTCGAGACCGATGACTTTGACGCTGATCCGGCGGGTTTCCGGGAGATCAAGCACCGCGGCAATATCAAGTCCGCCTTGCGTGATGGTGTCTTGGTGGCCTCGATCGTCGAGCAGCGGCTCAAGGGCCGAACCGACATCGACGTTCATGTCGAAGACGCCAAGGACGAAGAGCAGCCACCGGTGATGGCCGGCTACGGCCGACCGGTAGCTGCCAGCGGGCCGCCAGCTGCGAGTCTGGAGGCCGCCCGGCGTCCGACCGAGGCGACCGGCTACCTGATTCGCTTGTTGCCAGGGGGCATCGAAGAAGCAGAGTATCCAATTGTCGCCGATACGGTGCTGACGCTCGGCCGGGGCGAAGACTGCGACGCTGCCTTTCCCAGCGACACCCTGCTGTCGCCACGCCATGCGTCGATCTCCCACACCGATGAAGGCCATTATCTGCGGGACGATGGCTCCGCCTCCGGCGTGTTCTTGCGGCTGCCGTCGCGGCGGAAACTGGAGGTTGGTGTCGGCGACCTATTGCGTGCTGGGCGGCAGTTTTTGCTGTTCACCGACACAGACGGCGGCCTGACGGTCACTCACTTCGACGTCAATGGCCAGGAGCTTGCGCACCATTCCCTGCCGGATCGCACCATTGTCCTCGGGCGCCAAGCGCCCGATATCACCCTCGATCCTGACGACTCTACGCTTTCACGACGCCAATTGGCGATCACCCGCGCGGCCAATGGCAAGGCGCTGGTGAAGGACCTGAAAAGCGTCAACGGCACCTACCTGCGGGTGCGCAGCGCCATCCAGATCCAGCATGGCGATCAGTTCCGAATCGGCCAGCAGCTTTTCGTCTTCAGCCTCGACCGCAACGCGGTGCTCGATTCTGGACATGCTTCAGCGTCACCGGTGGCGGGGCCTTCGGTGGCTGTGTCGACGGGGACCGTGCCTGCGGTGGCTGGGTCGACGGGGACCGTGGCGCCGCAAGCCGTGGCGTCGGTCGAGACGTCCCGTGACGCCCCGTTGGAGTCCACAGTGCAGGCCACCGAGCGGGTAGCGGTGACCGGTGGTTTGCCCGCCGCTTCGGTGACGTTTCGAGGGCTCGGCAAGACGCTGCCGGTGGCTCCTGGTCAGACCATCTGCGAGGTCGCTGAGGCCCACGGCCTGGCCATCAACGCCGAATGTCATTCCGGCATCTGCGGCTCGGATCCGATCCGCATTCACGCCGGCCACCAGCACCTCGCCACCGAGCCGACGGCCGGGGAGAGCGAGACCCTGGAAGATATTTGTGATCTCGAGCCCGGCCCCTGCCGGCTGGCCTGCATGGCGCGGGTGACAGGTCCGGTCGAGGTGGAGATTCTCTGAAGACTTTCCTGCTACGGAAGATCGACCCATGACGATTCTGCCCTCGAACCCAGTTGTGATCATCACCGGCGCTAGCCGTGGAATCGGCGCCGCCACAGCTCGGTTGGCCGCCGAGCAGGGTTATGCTGTCGGCGTCAACTATCGTTCAAATCGTGTCGCCGCCGATGCCGTTGTCGCTGACATCGAAGGAGCGGGTGGTCGGGCGATCGCGGTCGCTGCCGATGTCGCTTCGGAGGTCGAGGTCGTGGGGATGTTCGAAACCGTCGACGAAACCCTCGGTCGCCTCACGGCGCTGGTCAACAACGCCGGCATTCTGGAACAACAGATGCGGGTCGATCAGATGGACCCCGGCCGACTCAACCGGGTGTTCGCCACCAACGTCACCGGCCCCTTCCTATGCGCGCGCGAGGCCATCCAGCGCATGTCGACTCGCCGTGGCGGGGGCGGAGGTGCGATCGTCAACGTCTCCTCTGTTGCGGCTCGACTCGGCTCCCCGGGTGAGTATGTCGATTACGCCGCCTCCAAAGGAGCGATCGACACCATGACGGTGGGCCTGGCCAAAGAGGTTGCCGCCGAAGGGATCCGCGTCAATGCCGTTCGCCCGGGTTTCATCTACACCGACATCCACGCCAGCGGTGGCGAGCCGAACCGTGTCGACCGGGTCAAACAATTTGTGCCGATGCGCCGTGGCGGTCAAGCCGAGGAAGTTGCCGAAGCGATCATGTGGCTGCTCTCCGACCGTGCGTCGTATACC
>JAJCXQ010000605.1 GCA_029263355.1 Acidobacteriota bacterium
CAGCACCAAATCGCTCGGCCGAAGCCCACCGAGTCCGGCCCAGCCTCCGGGGTCGACATTTTCTACCAACACGCCACGCACCTCTGAGCTCCAGCGGTTTTCGTCGCGGTCGAAGAATGTCAGCTCCCGCACCGAAACTTCGAAGTCGCTGTCGTCGTGACGCCGTGCTTCCTCTTTGGTCAACCGGGTTCGCTCGAGGGCGACCGGAACTTCAAGAGTCTCCGCCCCACGCTGAACGGTCAATGTTGCGATTTCTTCGATCTCGAGACTGCGGACCCGGCGCGCCAGTAAAGCTGAATCTTGGAGTCCTTGGACGTTGAGCTGTTCACCGTTGACGGCGCGAATCACGTCGCCGACCACGAGGCCCGCGGTCGCCGCTTCACTCGCCGGGTAGACCCGAGTGATGCGAAAACCACCCCCACGCTCAAATCCCAGGTGCTCAGCCAGCCGCGGCACCACCGGTTGCGTCGCCACCCCGATCCAGGCTTTGGGCAACTCCCGCGGCGGGTCCTCCTGGTCGTCAACTCGCGGCGCCAGGATCGCCAAACGGTTGGTGCCCCGGCGCTCGAGCTCGAACAACAGGCTCGCCGTCGACTCGTCAGAGGTTTCGGCGGAGGGCTTGGTGAGCTCCTCGTAGATTGTGATCAAATCCGTGAGCCCGGTGATCGGGCGATCGTCGATCGAACGCACGACGTCGAGAGGCTCGAGCGGCGGCTCCGCCTGCTGCGCCGATCCACCTCGACTCACACCGGTCACGATGACCCCTGCCGCATCACCCAACTTCCATTCGCGAGCCATCTTCTCGGTAACCGCCTGAGCGGTCAGGCCCCAGGCAGGGAAAACTCGTTGTTCGCCGAGATCCTTCTCCAGCTTGGCGGTTTCGATGCGTGCCGTGATCTCCGCGTCGCCACGGCGCAAGGTGATCTCGACCGTGGTGCCGATCGGTAGGCTCGCGATGCGATCGAGTAACAGAGGCACTTCTTCGACAAACCTCACGGTCACCGGCTCGCGTTCGAAACTGATCAACACATCGCCGGCTTCGACCCCGGCGGCGCCCGCAGGACCGTCGACCACAACCGAGCTGATCAACACTCCCGACTCTAGGCCCGTGCGCTGGATCGGTTTGAAACTGGCCCCAATCCAACTGCGCTCGACTTCGCCGTGGGCGATCAAAGCGTCGCTGACCCGGGTTGCCAAATTGCTCGGAATCGCGAAGCTCAATGTGCTGCCGCCAAGTTCGTTGACCCCGACAATCTCGCCCCGCAGATTGACCAATGGCCCGCCACTGTTTCCCGGACTGATCACCGCATCGTGTTGGATCCAACGGGTGAAAAGACCGGTGCGCTGGCCGGTCTCGAGCTCCATTTCCTCGATGTCGTCGCTGCCAAAGCCGCCCGCGAAGACGCGTTCAGTATTCGACACGATCCCGAGACTCACCGAGCGTGAGAGCGAAAATGGCGATCCCATGGCCATCACATAGTCACCGATTTCGAGCTTCGAAGAGTCGCCGAAGGCCGCCACCGGTAGGGGTTCACTGAGGTCGCCGAGCTCCTCGGCGTCCAACTGCAGCACCGCCAGATCGGTCAGCGGATCCTCCCCAACCAAACGTGCCGAGACCTCGCGCTTGTCGGACAAGGTGCAGACGAATTTGCGTCCATGGCTGGTGACGTGCTGATTGGTGAGCACGTAACCCGCGGGCGAGATGATGGTGCCACTTCCGACGCTGCGTCCTTTGTATTCCTTGCCGCCGCTGTATTGCACCGTCACCACCCCGATCGAGACCAGTGCCGGGAACACGCTGTCGCGGGCGTCGGCAATCACTCGGCGCAACTCGCTGCGAAAGGCCTCGTGGTCGTCACCGTTTGTGGCGACGCTCGATTCGCCGTCCTCAGATGCTGTTTCCTGGCCGAAGCTGACCGGCGCCGCGAGCAGCACGGCAACAGTGAAGAGGGCTAGCGCAGCGGACCCAGAGAAGAATGCTCCTTTGCCGGTCGCGCTGGTGGGCTGCGCCCAGCGCTGCGTAACTCGCCTTGGCAGCGTCGAGTTTTTCAACTTCATTGTTTACAATGCTTTGTGGGCTAGTGCCCGGTTTGGTTTCTGCTCAAACATATTCGTCTGTGCTCGCTCCACCAGCGCGACCTCGACGGTCTCGAATCGCTATTTCTGGGATCGCAGCTGAAGATCGTGTTCGAAGCTCGACGAGAGAGCGCAGCGGCCCGAGGGGAGCCTAGTCTACCCTCTCCATCGGAGGTTGACACACTCGAGGTCTCAACCGGAGAGATTTCGCTTCCAACCGCCGGGTCGCGGTGTAGCTCGGTGTTCCATACGCAATCATCGCCGATCATCCCTACTGTATACTCCCACCAACCTCCGCCTTTTCCAGTGTCTAACTTCGTCCGCCGGAGAACCCATGGAAACACTCGCGCAAATCGTCAGCATCATCAAAAATATCGTCGACAACTTCGGGATCCCGGTCTCCGGCGAGACGATCCCACTTAAAGTCATCGCTTTGTTGGGCGTCGGCATCTTTTTGACCTTCAAGCTGCGATTCGTCCAGGTTCGCCACCTGTTTCATGGCTTCGGCGTCACCTCGGGAAAATACGATGATCCCAACGAGCCGGGAGACGTTTCTCACTTCCAGGCACTGACCACGGCATTGTCGGCCACCGTCGGCAT
>JAJCXQ010000606.1 GCA_029263355.1 Acidobacteriota bacterium
AAGGAGATCGAGCTCCCGGATGGAGTCGAGAACCTCGGCGCCCAGATGGTGCGCGAGGTCGCGTCCAAAACCTCCGACGTTGCCGGTGATGGAACCACCACCGCCACCGTTTTGGCCCAGGCCATCTATCGCGACGGTTCGAAGAACGTCACCGCCGGCGCCAATCCGATGGCTCTGAAGCGTGGCATCGAGCTCGCCGTGAAAGCGGCCGTCGGCGCGATCGACGGTCTCTCGAAGCCGGTTGAAGGCTCCGAGATCGCTCATGTTGGCACCATCTCCGCCAACAATGACCCGGAAATCGGCGGCATCATCGCCGAGGCCATGGAGAAGGTCGGCAAAGATGGCGTCATCACTGTCGAGGAAGCCAAAGGGCTCGAGACCACTCTCGAGGTGGTCGAAGGTATGCAGTTCGATCGCGGCTACCTGTCGCCGTATTTCGTGACCGACTCCGAGCGCATGGAGACGGTGCTCGAGAACGCCTCGATCCTTTTGCATGAGAAGAAGATCAGCGCCATGAAAGACCTGCTGCCGATCTTGGAGCAGGTTGCCAAGCAAGGCCGTCCGCTGGTGCTCATCGCTGAGGACATCGAGGGTGAGGCGTTGGCCACGTTGGTGGTCAACAAACTCCGCGGTACCCTCAACGTCGCCGCCATCAAGGCCCCCGGCTTCGGCGACCGCCGCAAAGCCATGCTCGAGGATCTCGCGATCCTGACTGGCGGCAAGGTGATCACCGAGGATCTTGGCATCAAGCTCGAGAACGTGCGTTGGGAAGATCTCGGCGAAGCCAAGAAGATCGTCATCACCAAGGATGACACCACGATCGTCACCGACACCGATGATTCGGCTCGCCGCGAAGCAATCGCCGGTCGCGTCAAGCAGATCCGCAACCAGGTCGAAGAGACGTCCTCGGACTACGATCGCGAGAAGCTCCAAGAGCGGTTGGCGAAACTGGTCGGCGGCGTCGCGGTGATCAAGGTTGGTGCTGCGACCGAGACTGAGATGAAAGAGAAGAAGGCTCGGGTCGAAGATGCCATGCACGCCACCAAAGCGGCGGTTGAAGAAGGCATCGTCGCTGGCGGCGGCACCGCGCTGCTGCGGGCCATCACAGCGGTGGACGCCGTTGAGGCCGAAGGCGATCTCGCCGTTGGTGTCTCGATCGTTCGCCGTGCCCTCGAGGAGCCGGCGCGCCAGATCGCCATCAACTCGGGCGACGAAGGTTCGGTCGTCGTGCGGGATGCGCTCGCCAAGGAAGGCAACATCGGTTACAACGCCGACAAGGGCGAGTTCGAAGACCTCGTCGTGGCCGGTGTCATCGATCCTGCCAAGGTGACCAAGAATGCCCTGCAGAACGCGGCCTCGATCGCCGGTCTGTTGCTCACCACCGAAGCCATGGTCTGCGAGATCAAGGAGAAGGACGACAGCGCTGGTGGTCCTCCTGGTGGCGGCATGGGCGGCATGGGCGGCGGAATGCCCGGCATGATGTAAGAACTCTCTTTCGAGAGGGATCGAACGGCTCTGCCTTCATAGGCAAAGCCTCACAAGGCCGGCCTTTTCAAGGTCGGCCTTTGTGTTTTAAGCCAGGTCCTTTATTCGATCTCCTGGCGTTGATCGCGTGGAAGATCCTGCGCGAGAAGGCCCGGCCTTCCCGCCCATCCAGATAGTTTCGGAGCCTACCCTCTGGCGACCGAAGACCACCTCATGTTCGGTCGCTGGCTGCCAGCTCTCGAGGATACGATTTCAGGTCCGACCGCCTCGAGCGCCAGATCCAGGATACGAACCGGCGAGGAGACCACAAGCCATGAGAGCGATCGTCGCCAAGGACGTCATGACCCCCGACTTGCTGACCGTCAGCAAGGATATGACCGTCAGTGACCTGGCTGAGTTCCTGACTCGGTACGAGATCAGTGGATCCCCCGTCGTCGATGGTGACGGCCGGATTTGCGGTGTCGTGTCAGCTGTCGACATCGCGGCGGCGGCCGCAGACCAGGCCGAGCTTGCGGACTCGGACGCCGAGTCCGACTTCTATGTTCGCGGCTGGAAACGACAGTTCGAGCCGCTGGACGCCCAGGATCTACATCTCGATAACAAGAGTCTCCTGGTCAGCGACATCATGACCCCCACCGTCTATTCCGTGGCGGAGGACGCCACCATCAGCGAAGTGGCCGAGATGATGATTCATGCTCACATTCATCGACTCCTGGTGCTCCGGGAGGACGAATTCGTCGGCATCATCTCCACCTCAGACCTTCTAGGGCTCCTGATTGATGACCGGTAACAGGGAGACGCGATGCCCCTGATTCGCAAGCAAGATGTGCTCGATTATCACGAGCATGGGCGGGCGGGAAAGCTCGAAGTTGTTTCGAGCAAACCTTGTAGCACGCAGCGGGAGTTGGCGTTGGCCTACACGCCCGGCGTGGCCATACCCTGCTTGGAGATCCAAAAGTCCCCCGAAGACGCGTACCGATACACCGGCAAGGGCAACCTGGTTGCGGTGGTCTCGAACGGCACCGCCGTGCTTGGCCTGGGAAACATCGGCGCCGTGGCCGGCAAGCCGGTCATGGAGGGCAAAGGGGTGCTCTTCAAACGTTTTGCCGATGTCGACGTCTTCGACATCGAGATCGACAGCGTTGATCCGGAGGACATCATCCGGACGGTGAAGTTGCTCGAGCCAACCTTCGGCGGCATCAATCTGGAAGATATCAAAGCGCCAGAATGCTTCCAGATCGAAGAGAGCCTCCGGCGCCAGTTGTCCATTCCCGTCTTCCACGACGATCAACACGGCACCGCCATCATCTCTGGTGCGGCGCTGCTCAACGCCTTGGAGATCGTCGACAAGACGATCGAAGAGGTCAAGGTTGTTTTCAATGGCGCCGGAGCTGCCGGCATCGCCTGCGCCAATTACTACCTGAGCCTGGGCGTCAAACAAAAAAATCTCATCCTCTGTGACAGCCAGGGAGTGGCCTATAGGGGCCGGCCCGGAGGCATGAATCCTTACAAAGAAAAGCTGGCAACGGATTCAGACGCCCGGACATTGGCCGAGGCACTTGTCGGAGCCGATGTCTTCGTCGGGCTGTCTGTTGCTAATTGTGTGACCCAAGAGATGGTCCGTACGATGAACGATCGGCCCATCATCTTTGCGATGGCCAACCCGGATCCGGAAATCACCTACGAAGAGGCCGTCGCCGCGCGACCCGACGTCATCATGGCTACTGGCCGATCCGACTACCCCAACCAGGTCAACAACGTTTTGGGATTCCCTTTCATCTTCCGTGGCGCCCTCGACGTCCGTGCTACCTGCATCAACGAAGAGATGAAACGTGCCGCGACGCACGCGCTGGCGACCCTCGCCAAGGAGGATGTCCCCGACTCGGTGATGAAAGCCTATGGCCTGACCAAGCTCCACTTCGGCCCCGAGTATTTGATCCCCAAACCCTTCGACCACCGTGTGTTGATCTGGGAAGCCGCCGCCGTGGCCGAAGCCGCCATGCGCAGCGGCGTGGCCCGCCGACCGTTGGACATCAACAAGTACAAAGAAGACCTGGAGAGCCGCTTGGGAAAGGCGCGCCACATCATGCGCTTCATGATCAACCAGGGCAAGCGCGATCTCAAACGTGTCGTCTTTCCGGAAGGCTCTCACGACAAGATCCTGCGCGCCTGCCAGATCATCCTCGACGAAGGTTTCGCCAAGCCGATTCTGCTCGGCAACGCAGAACGCATCCAAAATCTCATCGCCGAAGGCGACCTGCATCTAGACGGCCTGACGATCGTGGATCCGCGCCGGTCGGACAGGCTCGAAGCCTACGCGCAGGAGTATTTCCGCATGCGTCAACGCAAGGGGGTCACCTTGGACGAGGCCCGCCGGGCGATCCGCAATCCCACGGCATGGGGCGCCATGATGGTTCACCTCGGGGAAGCCGATGCTTTGGTCGCCGGATTGACCCAGAGCTATCCCGAGACCATTCGCCCCGCCCTACGGATCATCCAAAGACGCCCCGACGTGTCACGGGTTGCGGGCGTCATGCTCATGATCGTCCAGGACGAGCTCTATTTCTTCGCCGACCCCACCGTCAACATCGAGCCGACGGCCGAAGAGCTCGCTGATATCGCGATCTGCTGCGCCGAAGAGGCGCGGCGCTTCCATGTGGAGCCCCGAATCGCCATGCTCTCCTTCTCCAACTTCGGCAGCGTTTCGCATCCCAGTGTTACCAAGGTCCAACAAGCGACCCAGTTGATCCGGCAACGTCGGCCCGAGCTCACCGTCGATGGCGAGATGCAGGCCGATACCGCCGTCGTGCCCGAGTTGGTCGCGAATCTGTTCCCGTTCAGCAAGCTGACAAAACGAGCCAACATCCTCGTCTTTCCAGATCTGCAGTCGGCCAACGTCTCATTCAAGCTGCTCCATCGCCTGGGTGGCGCCCAGGCGATCGGCCCGATCTTGATGGGGATGAGCCGCCCGGTACAGTTGCTCGAGCAAAGCAACGAAGTCGACGACATTGTCCACATGGCCGCCATCGCGGTTGTTGGCGCCCAGGAAGGGCAGCAAGCCACCCCTCACTCGGTGTGATCACCCGCTGATCTTGCCTCGTACCAGCGTCGACATTCGGCTTCGCGACCGCGAACGACGCGGCGCCCTGCCAGTGTTCCGCCGCGTTCTGTGACGATGGTGTGTTGGCCCTCTTCGTGCTGATCGTCATAGTGGTAAATCACGACCCAGTCGCCGATCCGCTGCAAGCGATGGGCGCGGGCGGTATTCGAAAAAAGGGCGGTGAAATGCCAACCCCCGAGATCGGTGTGCAGCACCGGCAACCACGATTCGGCCTGGGGATTGAAACGCCGCGGCGCGATGGTCGGCAGCAGGTCGTCGGCCCCCTTCTCGCGGTAAACGCGATCAACCTCGAGCAACAGGTCGACCCCTGGGCGATGCGGCGGGGGAGACCGACGTCGCTGGCCGCGGCCGAGCATGCTATCGAGTGTCGCCCGCACACCGGCCGCTCGCCTCGGCCCGATTCCCGCCACCGTCTCTAACCGGCCATCGTGGGCCGCAGCCTCGAGCGCTTCGAGTGTATCGACGTGCAACTGGTCGTGGATCCGCGCGGCGAGCTCCGGGCCAAGGCCTGGAACCACGCGAAACAATGCGACCGGATCGAGGGTACCGCGGAGTCGCTCGAGAAACCCCCAACGCCCCGTACGGAGCATCTCCTCGATCGCCTGGGCGATACCGTGACCCACCGCAGGCAGAGCCACCAGGCCGCCGACTCCAGCGCGCGCGGTGAGCTCGGCAACCGGTTCTTCCAGCAACTCGACGGTCTCCGCGGCGCGACGATAGGCGCGCACCCGGAACGGGTTGGCCCGCTGCTGCTCGAGTAGCTCAGCCGCGGCCTGCAGTTGGTCGGCAATCTCACCATTGCGCATGGCGGGCACCTCGTCGGGGAGGGTCATCAGGTCCGCCACAAGCCTTAGTACTCGGCCACCTAGCCAAGACTCGGGACCAAGACCAGGGCCGACAGAATGATGACCAGATAGGCGATGACGAGCCAGAACTTCAAGGTATAGAACTTGTCGAGCTCGGTGAGTGCTCGCATGATGTGATCGATGTCGTGCCCCGTTGTATCGACGACGTAGCGAAAATAACGGGCACTGCGGCGCGACCAGACTCCAGTCACCAAGAAGAACGCACCCACCGTGAGCAAGGCGATCACCGCCACGTAGGCACCCTGAACAGAGCTCAGGATTGCGCTGACCAAGGCGACCGCCCCAGCGATAATCAGGAAGGCGCCGACACTGCTCATTCTCGACGCCAGGTCGGCGATGATCCGGTTTTGGTCGGAACTGAATTCGTAGGTGTTATCCATGATGCTCCTAACCAAGCGTTCAGAGGATTCGCGCGCCTTGTAGCAGTCACATTCCGCGTAGCGCCCTCGTTTCTCTCAGAACACCCAGCCTAGCCCGAGGCTTACGAGCTCGATCGAGCCCGAAGTGTCGTAGAGATAGGGTGTATCGTCTTCATAGTCCAGGTAGCGATAGCTGCCGGTCAGAGCAAAACGGGGGTTCAGCCTGTACTGCAAGCGCACCCCCAACTCGAGACGCGACACATCGAGATCGGAGTTCAAGTAGGTCTGGCTGAAGTCGAAAGACATGTTGGGGTTGGCGGCCAGAAACTCTGCCGGAACATCGATATCAAAAGGATCAATCGCCGAGCTGGCGCGAGTCCAGACCGTGTCGAAAACAATCTCGATCGATTCGTTCGGCTTCAGGGTCAAGCCACCCATCACTGTGTTGGAGCTGTTGTCGTATTCGATCAGGGTGCGTGCCGAGCCAAACTGGCCCGAAAGAATGGTGCCCGCTCAGCCATCGAAGATAGGAATTGCGATCGGGAAATTCAGCTCGCTCTCATGCCAGGTGTAGGCGAGATTCCAACTCAGCTCGGGGGTTGGCGTCGACCAATACGAAAGGGTCGCCGCTTGCTGGGTCCGGCTCCAATCGGTCAAATCGCCACCTTGATTCTCGCCGTCCCAGAAACGATAGCTACCTGACAAAGCGCTACCTTGATCCAACTGGACGGAGATTCCCAGCTTGAGCTCGTCCCATTGCTCGGGCGCGGCGGTCGTCTCGGCGATACGCGCGTCTTGAAACCGATAGTACTGAGCGCCGCGCGGGTCGAACGGGCTCGTAACCCGCGGTGACTCCAGGGTCGAGAAGGCGCCGTCGACCAAGCTGAACGGATTGTCGACATCGCCGTGTCGGTAGCCGGCGGAGAGCCGCACACCTTTGCGTGGCCGCCCCGACCAACGAAGACCCAACACATTCTCGACGGTTTCTGTTTCGCCCACCGCAACCTGGTAGTGATCGCGATCGACCCGCTCATGGTCCCACTGTAGACGAATCGAGCCGCGTTTCTTGGAATCCATCTTGAACACCACGTCGACACGGGACTCCACCACATCGCGATCGAGCGCCGAAAGGCGGAGGAAGTCGGGATCGAAGCCATAAATCTCGCGAAACGTCAGACCGCGGGTTGGGCCAGCGAGGCTCACAGGCTCCGCGATGTCGACAAAAACTTCATCGTTGTCGATGCCGTAGGCACGGGCACGCCAGCGCAACCGCCAGCGCTCGCCCAGCCTTCGCGCAGCAGTGATTGTCCCCCCCTGGTAGTCTGAGCTGAGACCGGTGAGGTCGTTCTCGGTGTTCGACCACAAAGTGCCGACGCGAACCGCGAAACCTTTGGCATCAGGAAAGGTCAATCTCAACTTGGCGATGTCTTTCGTGATGTCCGGAACCTGATGCACCGGCTGTGGGCCTTGTGCTGAATCCCACTGCAGGCGGTTGTCGAAGATCGGAACCCGCAGCTCTGGCTGCAACGCGTCGTCGAAGAGCAGTGAAATCGCCTGCACCCCCTGGCGCAGCTCACGATGGTCGAAGGACGCCTGCAAGGCGCCACCTTCCCAAGTTTTCTGGACATCTAAACCGACATCCTCCGTCCGTTCGTCAACCGGACGGCTCTGGCTGACCACGTGGCACGTGTCGCAATGCGAGACGGTGACGGCCTGTTTGATACCGTCGCGTTCTTGGCGCCGATATCCGACCCCGAAGGTCCAAGCCGGAGCACCGCGTGGTTGGTACTCGGTGCGATGCTCGAAACGGTCATAACGTATCCCGTACACGCGATCAGGGTCGAGGTCGGACCGCTGTACGACACGACCATGGTTGGTCACGGCCTGAAAGTTGGTCAGCGGATCATGGCCCAGGCGATGAGGTAGTGCCGTGTAGGTTGTTGTCGAGCGCAACGACCGCCGGATATCGAAGTCCAACTCGTGTTGCTGGTCATCGTCGTCCCGTGCCCGGGTGGACAGGATCCAGTGTCCCCACGCTCCGAAAGACTCGATATCCAGACGGAAGTCGACTCCGCCATCATTCGGTTCGTATTCGCTCACCCGATCGGGTGAGCCTTCCTTGTCTGCGCTCCAGCCGCCGAGGGAGACCGAGCCGCTCGTCTCGGTGGCTTCGCTCCCTTCGCTGGCCGCAGCAAACGTCACACCACCGACGGCAACGAGGATTACCGTGAGCATGACCAGGTGAGCTCGAAGGCTGGTAGTGATCCTCATGAGGTCCTCCTCCGTACGCTAGTTGGTCAGACCACGCCCCTGACCCGGGACCGTCTGTGACGGCAAGTCAGAGCCATGCACCTGGCTGTGACATTGGGAGCAACTGGTCGTGAAGGCGATGTTGAAGCCACGAGCGCCAAAGGGATTATCACGTTCGATACCGCCGACATCGACTTCGTCGGCATCGCTACCCCGGTAACCGGAATGAAAGTGCGGCTCGTGGCACTGTAGGCACAACGTGGGCTCGTTGGCGACCAACAGGTTGTCGGCGACCGAGCCATGCGCCACATGACACGTCGAACAGTCTTCTTGGACCGGTTCGTGCTCGAAGATGAACGGGCCTTCCTTGTCTTGGTGGCAGGTGTAGCAGAGATCGTTGAGCCGAAACGATGTCAGCAGCATCTGATCCTCGGAGCTGTGCACATCGTGGCAGCTGGCACAGCTCATCTTGCCTTCCCGCAGCGGATGGCGCGACGGCAGCTGGAATTGTGTCGTCACCTCGCCATGGCAGGTCTGGCATGTATCGAGTGGCTTGGACGCGGTATGCACTGCGTGGCAATCAAGGCAGCCGATCGCTTCGAAGGCATGGGTCGAAGCGTGCCAATCCTGCAATCCCTTGTTGTTATGACAGCTCAGACAGCCGTCGTCACCTTGCCCGCCAGGCCCGAAGGCCCGAATCAAGGCGGGGTCGAGCTCCTCAGCATGGCGGGCACCGGGTCCATGGCAACCCTCGCAGCCGACCACGTGGCCACGCACTTCAAAGGATTCGATCCGAGTATGAATCTCGGACTGCCCGAGGGCCTGGTCCTCGTGACATTCCAGGCATAAGGCGTCTGCGCCGAGATAGACACCTTCAGGCCCGCCAAGAATCGGACCCGAGGAGCCTGCTATCACAGCGATCCCTAGCAAGGCGAGCAAAAGTCTTTGGCTTGGGCATCGTCGCACGTGGCACTCCAGGGTACGTTGTGGTCGAGTTATGGAATAACTCAACCCTAACCTCCGCGTCACGACGCTCAGAACATACGATCGGGCAGTTTTTCCCCGTCTGCTTGGGCAGGCGACAACCAACCCTGAGAGACAACGGGCGATCGAGCTCTATAACCAGCCAGGATGTGTCTTTCCAGACACCTATCAGTATGATGCTATCCTTTCGGGCACAGTCCAACTTGGTCATTCCCCCGGTGGCGCGGAAGCCCACCACAGTGGCGCCGTGAAGGAACACATCGACATCAGCGACATTCGTTTCGAGTCTCTGAGAGTGCCGATCGACTGTGAGGTCGAACTGCGTTTCGAGGCGTCGAGTGAGCCGGTCCGTCTGACGGCAGCCAATATCTCGATGAGCGGGATGTTTCTCCGCAGCAGCCGGCGTTATGTTCCAGGAACGGTGTGCGAGCTCGACTTCGAGCTTCAGCCGGGCGAGCCGCGGGTCCGCGGCGAAGCGGAAGTCCTTTGGCATCGCGACCGGGACGGCGGGCCGGATCGGCCCCGTGGCGTCGGTATTCGCTTTCTAGATCTCGAGCTCGAGAGCAAGTACGCCATTTCGCGCCTGGTCGATCGCTACTTGCAGCTCGGTGGCGTACCGGTGCAGCTTTCCACAGTCGAACGCGAGACCTCACCTTGGCACTCGCGTCGCCCCTTCTCGGTACCGATTTGGCTCGCAGTGGCTTTTGGCCTCGGTTTGATCGCCGGTTTTATCGGCAGCCAGTGGCTACTCCGATCACCCGACCACACTTCGATGGAAATTACCGGAGATGCTCCACGAGCCTTCATAACCAGGCCGCATGCGACTCCTGAAACGCCAGACATCGGAGGCCGAGACGTTCAGACGAGTGCGATCAGGACCCTCATCAAAGAGTGGACAGAAGCCTGGTCCGGCAAGCATATCGACCACTACCTCGGCTGCTATTCCGAACGATTCGAGCCTTCTTCTGGCCAGTCTCTGGCTACTTGGAAAGTCCAGCGACGCAATCGCCTGAATCGCCCAGGGGAAATTGGGGTCGAGATCTTCGAGATCGAAATCGAGACGCTGACGCCAGATCGAGCTAGAGCACGATTTGAGCAGGCGTTCACGTCACCCGGATATCGCGACCGGGTGACGAAAACGCTCGAACTGATCAAGGAGGATCGGGGATGGAAGATCCTGCGCGAAGAGGTCAGCCAGCAGTAGACGCGACCGCTCGCCGAAACCGACGGCAGATATCCGCCACTGCGGCTATTTCAGCGGCACCTCTAGCCCGGCTCTGCCAGGTGCTCAGAGCTGTTCTTCGAAGATATGCTCGTGAACCCATAGTGCCAACGCCTTCTCCCCTAGTCGGCCGTCAGCGACCGAGAGCATGACCTCCACCACTTCGGGTTCGGCGACTTCGAGCTCCCAATCGTTGAGGCCTAGAAAGAGGTACATCGCCATGAAAGCCACGCTCTTGTTACCGGCGCTATAGCCATGATTAGTCGCCAGGCCGTAGCCATAGGCAGCTGCAAGACTGGCAATGCCGATGTCCGGTTCGTAGACCCACTTGTTGCGTGGCCTTGCCAAAGCCGATTCGAGTGCATTCTCGTCCCTGAGACCGGCAGCGCCGCCATGTTGCCTCAGCTGGTCGGCATGAGCAGCATCAACAATTCGTCGACTCAGCCAGACAGGCTCATCCATGCTGCTTATTACTTCGCAAGCTCGCGCAGTGCGTGCCGGTACTTGCGAGCGCCTCGCTCGTAGACCTTCATTGCGCGTTCGAAATCCGGGTCATATGGCGTGAGCAAAATACCATCGTCGGTCTCAATAGCGAAGATGGGGTCACCCGACTCGAGATGGAGCCGCTCCGCCATGGCTTTTGGCAACGTAGCGCTGATCGACCCTCCGGCACGGCGTAGCTTGATCTGAGTGACCATTGATTTCCCGACCTCCGACACTAAATATAGCACTTTAGTGCTATCGAGACCAGTGACCCGCCGGGTTTCGAATTCGAGGGTTGGCCGCTCCAGGGCTGGGAGCTGACCTCGGGTCCGGAGGTCAGTCACTTGCCTTGGGCGATCTTGAAGACAGCTGGACCTCCCAAGTCCTGTATCAGCCGGAGCTCGAGTCTGTAGCCCGTTCAGAAACCGAATGGGCAAAACGAGGTGCCTTCGGCAGCCCTTCGGAAACGCTTTTCGCAAGCTCGAAAGACCGACGGAACGGTTCGCCGCGATCGTTGTTGAAGTGATCGACCTTGCCCATCCATTAGGAACGTCGTTGCAGACTCTGCATCTCAGCGCCGCACCGTTCAGAAACCGAATGTGCAAATCGACCTGCGTCCAGAAACCCTCTACGAGGTCGTGTTGCAAGCCGAACAGACTTGCCTAAGGGTTCGGTCAAGCCTGCTGCGAGCCTTACCGTCCTCTGTAACGGCTCGCAGCGTTGAAGGGCGACCGCATCGGCGTTGCAGAACCGTTCAGAAAGGGGATCGATCGATCGCACCCACGTCTGGAACCGTTCGTCGACTCTTGTTGCTGGCCGAAACCACGGGTTTTGCAAACTGCCCTGCTGGCGTACGACACCGGTCTCGCCGGAGCCTACGAATACACCGCTACCACCCCTCGTCGACGTCGTCCCGAGCGTTGACTCCAGTACGATCATCGACCAGCTACCGGCCAGGGAAACCTTGACCTCACGAACCTCCGATCTCATGCCAACTCACCGAGGGCTCGCCCCAAAGACTCCGCGTCGGCACGGAATCTCTCCATAGGCTCACCGCCCGCTCATCGTTGCCTCACAACGGGGGCGGCGAATACGAGCTTGGCACCACTCGAGTGGAGCGTCGAATACGTGCTTGGCGGCTCTCGAGTGGCGGACGCCAGGGCGTCGGTCAACGCCGAGAACCTCAAGCCTGTTCCTCAGGGCCTACTCTTTGGCTGCTTGTCCTTCTTGGCCTTCGCCTTCTGCTTCTGCTTGGTAACGTTCTGCTTCTGGCTCTTGTTCTTGTCTTTCTTCCCGCCCTTGTCGCCCATTGTTTTCTCCTCGTGTTTCCTGACTTCCTGCACCCCGGCGTGGAGACTCCAGTCAGCTCCAGTCAGAGTGCCGGCCACTTCGGTCAGAGCCAACTAGCATCAAGCTGGCCACTTCGGTCAGAGCCAACTAGCATCAAGCTCGTCAATTTTGTCGGCCCAACCCGACAGATCGGGCGGTCGTTTTACGTCTTCTATAGGGGTGTAGGCACCGAGTGCGCTTGCGGCCCATTGCCGTGAGCCTTCGGCGCCTCGAGAAACCGGCTCCAACAAGAGCACAGGATCCTCCGCGGCGTGTGGCCCCGGAGATCCTCGCTCTCAGAGGTGCCGACTTTCGGGAGAACACCCATGTCACGAGGTCCCCGTTACATTCCACCTGGATGGAGCGTCGAAGTCTCCACCTCCACTGTCTGCGGCTTCTACATGCTGCCCGTCACGACACAGTTCCGTCGCATCTTCATCGGAATTCTCGGCCGAGCCCAAGAAGAGCATCCGGTCAAGATCCACGCCGCTGTCGCGACATCCAGCCATTACCACCTCATTTTGACACCCGAGGACGCCGAACAGCTCGCGGGGTTCATGGGCTTCGTCAACAGCAACCTGGCCCGCGAGGCGGGTCGTTTCATCGGCTGGCGGGGTTCTTTCTGGCGCGAGCGATACCATCTCATCCCCATTAGCCCCGAGTCTGAGGCACTCGTCGGTCGGCTACGCTACGTCCTCAGCAACACAGTTAAAGAATTTTTAGTCGCGAGCGTCCGAGAATGGGAAGGCGTCCACTGTGGTGAAGCCTTGATGGACGGCAAGCCGATGCAAGGCGTCTGGTACGCCCGTTCCGAAGAGTACGAGGCCAAGCGTCAAGCCCAGCGTCGCGCCGCACGCCGCGGCACCGCCGCCTGCGAGATCGACCGCAGCGCCTTCATGCAACACTACGACGTCAAACTCGCACCGCTCCCCTGTTGGCAAGACCTGCCACTCGCCACCCGCAGGCAGCACGTGGCCGAGATGGTCATCGAAATCGAAGCTGAAGCAGCGATGCAACGTGCCGAGCTCGGTATCGAGCCCCTCGGCATGGACGCGATCCGGAACCAGCATCCCTTTTCTCGTTCCGTCAAAAGTAAACGCAGCCCTAAACCACTGTGCCACGCCGCCAGCAAAGACATGCGTGAGCGTGTCAAGCAAGCGTATCGGACCTTCGTCGAAATCTTTCGCGAGGCATCGCTCATGGTGAAACTCGGGCGCGTCACTGAGGCCATCTTCCCCAAACATAGCTTTCCGCCGAGCCTCCCCTTCGTCCGCATCGGTGACGCGATCGACCCTCTCGCTGACGCGGGTGGGGCGGCAAGTTGGGTGTCGTGGGCACCAGCGTCTAGTTGAGCTTGGCGGCGGGGCCATCTTCGGCCTCGACCGGTAAGTGAAGCGCAGCCGAGATCTTGAACTCTGCGCTTGTTGGGTGAAGTGTGCTTTCGCGTAGCCCAGATCCCAGAGAATTCAAGAAATCTGAGCCTTCGAGCATTGTGATCGTCTTACTGGTTTCCAATGTCCTTCGGATGACCAACGACAGCTGTTCTATGGCAGCGAAGAGGTGCTCAGAAGCCTGAAAATTTAGCCCAGTAGGCTCCCCGTCAGGTCTCTTTCCGACATGGCTGGAACCTAAATAGGCTGGGGCAGTGATGAATCAGAAGGTACTGGGCACCGACTCTGGGGCTTCTCTTAGAACGATCGCTGTGCCCATCGTCGCTCTGAGCGTGCTGCTGGGGTGTGATGTGCCGCAGAAGGAGCCGACTCAGATTCCGTTGTCGGTTGTCGACGAACAAGCCCTGGCGACTTTCGTCACTGACTACATGGACGAGAAACACATCCCAGGGGTCGCAGCAGCGGTCCTGGTCAATGACCGCGTGGTTTGGTCTGGAGGCTGGGGCTGGGCTGACGTGGCCACACAGCGTCCGATGACACCGGAGACGGTCATCAACATCGCCTCGATCACCAAGACCCTAACCAATGCGGCGATCCTCCAGCTTCGAGAGCAGGAGCGATTCGATCTCGACGATCCGATCAACAGCTACCTGCCATTCGAGGTTGAGCATCCGCGTTACCCGGAAGCGCCGATCACCTTCCGGCACCTGCTGACCCACACCGCCGCGGTGGAGGATAGTGAGGCCTATGATGCAACGTATGCCTGTGGCGATCCCGAAGTGGCTCTCGGTGAGTGGATCCGGGGCTACTTCACACCAGAAGGCCAGTACTACGACGCCGAGCACAACTTTCTCGACTCGGCGCCAGGGGAGAAGTACAGCTACAGCAACTTAGGCTACGGACTTCTGGGTTACCTCATCGAGATCCTATCCGGGCAGTCACTCTCCGACTACACTCGGCGCAACCTCCTAAAACCATTGAATATGGACGCCACCGGATGGTATCTGACTGGCGTCGAGCTCGATCGCCACGCGACACCCTATGACTGGGCCGCGGCTGGCGAAGCTCTGGACAGTCCGCTGTTCGGCGACCTCAACGGCAAAACCCTGGCCGAAGACGGTTTCGTCCCGTACTGTCATTACAGCTTTTACAATCTTTCCGATGGGTTATTGCGGTCTAGCGTCCAAGATCTGTCGCGCTTCTTGCTGGCGCATATGAACGGCGGTGAGCTCGATGGCCGGCGTGTTCTCAGCGCCGAGACGATCGAAGACATCTTCCGACAACAACTGGAACCTGAACGTCTCGATGCTTGGGAAGGTGTCCAGGGCTTGACCTGGCGTCAACGCGACCTCATAGACGGGCCAGCGTGGGAGCATAGCGGGGCAGACCCGGGGGTACGCACACGCATGCTGTTCAGTGCGGAAGAGAGGTTTGGTGTCATCGTGTTCGCCAACCGCACTGCAAACCTGCGGCCGGTTGTCGAACGGCTCGTCAACGAGGCTCGGAAGCTTCCGGCACCGTGACCGGGGCACAGGTTTTATGGAGGGCGACCGGCACCGTGACTGGCGACGGCCCTGACGATGCTGGTGACGGTGACCGTCATGGCGTCATGACGGTGACGGTCATGACGATGACGGTGACCGTCATGATGGGTAGGATCTTGGTGTTTTGAAGGCATAACGCGGCCGAATCGGCAGCATCGCGGCCCGTTTCGTTAGATCTGGCCTCGGGGGCCGTAAAAAAGCGCCCGGGAGAAGACCCTTCGAACATCGAAACTTGCACCAAAACGCCGGGAAGGCGCGATTCGAAAACTTGGAATCGTGTCCAACAGCGGGACGACGCGATTCAATCGTCAGATTTCGGGCTAAAACCCAGGGATGAGGCGATTCCGACGTTGGAAAGGGCGTGCTCTCGGGCGTTGAACGGGATTTCAAAGAGGGGATAGGCGCCCGCTGCCGGTTTCGGGGCGAGCTGGATCTCAGGGTAGGCACTCGGCCGCCTCTCGAGAGGTGCCCGGCAGATACCGCCGGTTAAAACCGGCGGAGTGTAGGAGGTGAAAGTTCCAAGGCGACGTCCAGAACCGCCAAGCGCGGCGAACGTAGCGGATTCAGCAAATGTAGGACGGCCTCCAGAAGGCTGATCAAGAAGGGTCTCATCGATCGTTTCCTATTCTCCGCCCTCACTAATTTCAACGGCCTCGAGTGTCTCACCTACATTGGCACAGAGGGAACTCGAGCCGACATCTGACCGGCCCACTGAGCAACCTGCTTGCGCAAGTAGAGTCCATCGATCCACCGCACAACATAGTAGCTTGCTCGGATAGTAGCTTCTGCTTCCACACTATAGATGCGTGACAGATGGCCTTTAGCGCGGCGATTCTGGCGAGCTCAGTATCTACCTAAGGCTATGAGATGTCGGTATTTATCTCTAAGTACCGGCGACGTTGACAACTTACCACCTCCCCTTGTAAACCCACCAAGGGGGACTCATGGGGAAGCACTCGCCAATAGTGCCCAACGATCAACAACAGCCGACCACAGAGAGGACAGTCAGGGGCGCCATCCGCAGATCTCTCTCCGACATGGCTTTTACCTAAGCCAGGCCTGGACCAAACCCGACGCCAGCACCCGGTCGGGTAGGATCTCCTGATGGTTGGGCAGGATGCCGCAGAGCAATCCGGCCCTGTGTTGCTCCTGTCTGTCAGGAGGTTTTCCCATGCGC
>JAJCXQ010000607.1 GCA_029263355.1 Acidobacteriota bacterium
AGAGTATCGGCAATAGCTCGTCATCGACCCGGCCAGGTAGTGTCACTTGGCCAGTCAGCGAAAGTTCTTCGATCTGCGCCTGCAACTTTGGGCGAAGGGGGCCGCCCCCAGCGATCACCAGCTCAAACTTGAGCCCTCTGCGCCTCAGCAACGAAGCGGCATGGACCAGCCCTTCCAAACCGTTGCGCGGAACCAACGCCCGAACGGTGAAAAATATCGGTCCATTGGGCGCCCGCCGTAGTTCCGTGTTCCAGTCGGTGGTGGGTCCTTCAGGACAAAATCGATGGGTATCGACCCAGCCCGGAAGAACATCAAAATGCCGCCTACGAAGAATCGACGAATACTCTTGGCCGACGAGGCCAGCCGAGAATTTGGAAAAACAAGTGACGTTGTCCGCCCCTCGAAAACATGTTGATTCGACCTGCCGAGCAACACCGCAAGCCAGCCGCGCTACCAACCTGTCCAGGCGCCTCGTGTTCGTCCATCGACTGTTGGTTTTCAGCTCGTGTACCAGAGGAGAATGCACGCTGCAGATTTTGCGGATCTTGCGCCGGCCAGCGGCGCGGAGTGCTCCCACTCCCTGGATTGGCGAATGGACGTGCACAACGTCCACCTCCCCGACTCGCCGAAGGATCTGATGGACTGCGGCCTTCGCGTTGTGAATGTGTCCATACAAGTTGAGCGGCGAGGGCGAAGGATAACCGGGCTCGGGAATCCGCACGATCTCTATGCCGTCTCGTTCCTCCCGACTGGCAAAGTCCGGGGACAGTTTTTTGCAAACCAGGAACACGCGATAACCCCACTCGACCTGCTTGAGGCAGAGGTCGGTGGCGAACCGCGCGGCGCCGCCAGGCGCATCATAAAAGCTGAGCTCAGCAACGTTGATCACTGTCCGCTGCGGCTCGATCACGCAAATCTCCTAAGTGTCGAAACATACGCTCGGCTGCCGAGGCTGTGACTATGGGACATGGGTTATCATCCGCACTTGGCGCTCGAGGGTCGGATCATTTGCTTTAGCGGCATCAGCCTGACGCTCCAAGGCTAGCAGGTCGAGGCGTCGGCCAGCATATCTAGTCGTCACACCAACTCTGGCCGTTCTTGAGAGGAATCATGGCCCTCCGGAGTCCCCCCAAAGAGCGCGTGCGGCAATTCTGGGACCAGAATCCGTGCGGAACGTCGGGAAATCCACATCCTCCATCGACCCACGAGTTTTTTAGGTGGGTCGAGAGCGAACGGGATCTCAGAGAACCGTTCATCGCGCAGTTTGCACAATGGACTGAGTGGCGGGACCAGCGAGTTTTGGAGATGGGTGTGGGGGCGGGAACCGACCATGTCAAATTCATCCGAGCCGGGGCGAAGTGTTTCGGTGTCGATGTTTCGACAAGCAGCGTCGCCTTGACTCACCAGAGGCTGCGGTTCGAAGATCTTCAAGGCAAACTTTCCGTCAGTGATGTCGAGGACCTCCCGTTCCCGGACGATTATTTCGATTTCGTCTATTCCTGGGGTGTCATCCACCATACCGAGAACACCGCCAAGGCGGCACGAGAGGCACTGCGCGTCCTAAAGCCGGGAGGGCGCTTCTGCATCATGATTTATCATCGGTATTCGCTGGTCTGCCTGCAAGCCAAGTTGGTTTACGGGTTGCTGCGTGGCCGACCGTTCCGATCTCTCGACAGTATCGCCCGCGATCATTTGGAGTCCTTCGGTACCAAGGTCTTTAGCAATCGGCAGGCTTTGGCTCTATTCCCCGGCCAGTCCGCGCGGGTCACAAACGTGATGACTCCCTACGATCTCAGGTATGCGCGTCATCGCTTCCTGCCACCTTTGCTGGGCAGGCTGTTACCCAGCTTCCTAGGGTATTTCCTGGTGGTCGAAGGAACCAAGGGCGACAGGGCAACTGACGCCGGTTGATTCACTCGCTATCCGTCTCCACCCAAACGGGCGGCGACCCGCCGCCTAACAGCCAAGTGTAGGTCTCAGTCATCGCGGTAGCGATTCCGTCCCACGAGAAAGAACGTCGCATCCAGTCTCTGCCGCGTTCGCCCATCGTCCGAAGCTCTTCGGGATCACACGCCAAAGCGTCCTGCAAAGCTCCGACGAGGGGCGCCGAGCCGAAATCGACCGACCACCCACATCGGTGATCCTCGACAGCAGACCAGGGGCCGTGTTTCGTGACGACGACGGGAACGCCGTGAGCAAGGGCTTCCGCCACCGTGATGCCGAAGTTCTCGGTACTCGAGGGTAAAACGTAGAGCTCCGCCTTCTGATAAAGCTTGGACTTGTTCTCCCCGTAGACGGGCCCTTCGAAGATGAGGCGCTGAGTCCCTAAATCCACGGCGAGCTCCTTCAGCTGAGAGAGGTGTCCGCCGGAATCGGGCCCCACAATGTAGAGCTCCCAATCGGGATGGTCGGCCTGCACGTTGGTCCATGCTTGGATCAAGTTGGGGATACCTTTGATCGGATGAATCCGACCGAAGTAAAGCAGGCGTCGGCGGTACCTACCCGCCTCTTGATCCACCTCAGGGAGGCATTCATCGGGAATATCTACACCGTTGGGTATGACCGCGACGGGCGCTCGTAGGCCGGCAGTGCGTATATCTTCGAGCTCGCGTGTGCTGGTGGCGTGAAAAAGGGCTGAGTCATGAATCGCGCGCTTCTGGCAAAGCGCCCACATGAGGCGCTTTTTCCATCTGGATCGTCGCAAGGCGACCGGCGAGAGCGTCCCGCGAGGAGATGTCACGAGTCGGCAGTCGGTGAGACGTGACGCTGCACCTGGATAGACGTTGGGCATCGACCACAGGCTGTGGTTGTGGAGGATGTCCGAATAGACAGCAACTCGCGCTAGCGCCTTCTTCAAGGACGCTGAGAACAGCAGGGCCCGCGCAACGTGTGAGGCCGGATGAACCTCGAGGTGGAAACCCTCGGCGACATGAGGCGGAATGGCGCCATAGTCGATGACGTGCAACTCGACCCTCACATTGTGCCGAGCCAGGGCTCTGCAGAGTGCCGGAACCGAATAGGAAGGCCCGCTCGCTTCAATGGCAATGGCGGGAACCGTTTGAACGACCCTCAGCGTGCTAGGAGCATCGGGTGTCGAGGGACGGCCTTGGTCTAAGTTTGATTCGCTGGCCTTCATCCTACTCCGCGGGGGTAGCGACCACGATCAGTTCTTCCCCACCTCCCGCACGAGCCTGGATCCAGCGCAAAGGAAAACTCAGAATGCCCGTCACGATACGGCCGGTGTTCAGTAGGCTGAGCAACACAACACCTTTCCACGACGGTTGCTGCGTCTGGCTCGTCTCCTCGAGCTGGCTTCGTGTCTCCTGGTAGGTTTTGGCCAGGGCGGACCGAGCGATCGCATTGAACCAGCCTGAGAAAGGCTCGAAGGTTTCGACCCGGACAACCCGAAACCCAGCGGCCTCGAGGGTACTGCTCAGCGTCTCTGTGGAAAAGTAAAAGAGATGGTAGGGCTCGTAGGACGTCCATCCTGGCAGACGGGCCTCCCAGGCGGCAATATTGGGAAGGGCGATATGCACCAGACCGCCATCGGCAAGAAGAGATCGAAGATGCTTCAGTGCCCGCTGTGGATTCTCCATATGCTCCAGAACGTGGTTCAGGATAACCACGTCGAAGCGTTTGCCGTCAGCAGGGCTGAAGTCTTCCAGGTAGGCTGGCGCTACATTGAGCTGATGGGTTCTGTGGACGTAGTCTACGATCGCTGCGGAGGGCTCGACTCCGGTGCACTCGAAGCCAGCCTCGCGGGCGGCACAAAGCAAGGATCCGTAGCCAACACCGACATCGAGCAGAGAGCCCTTCTTTTTGTGCTGAAGGATACGTTTGAGGGTCCTGGCGATCGTCAGACGATCGAAGATCGTTTGCCAGACCGATTGACGGCCAACGAAACTGTCCGCGAAGTGCTGCTCTTCAAGCTGCTCCACCTCAGATCGCGACACCTGATGCCGAGCGAGGAAGACAATTGTGCACGAAACGCAACGCCACAGTTCGAGTGCTTCCGGACCGCGGTTGAAACGCACGCTTGACTGCCCACACGCAGGGCATCGCTCTTCCCGAGGAGGCGTCGAGCCACCCGACGTCTTTATGGGGCTCATCAATGACTAGCCTTCCACGCTGTTACGCTCTTGACTCTGTTACGCTTTGACCCTGTCACGCTTTTGATAGGCACCCGCCATTGCCCTTAGGGTCGGTCCGTTGGGACCGAGTAAGCGTTCTCCCGAACGCGGTGGGGTCCAGAGCCTCCAGATGGGTGGATTCTATCGTAACGACTGTCCTCGATTTCCCAAACAAGTTGCCAAAATCCCCAGATTCAGACAACGTCGACAACAATCCCTCTGTTGATCGAGCAGATCTTGCCTCGGGAAGGCCTTGTGGATACGATGCAAGCAAGACGTTGGTATACACATCGATTAAGGGCTGAATTCATCAGTTTTTCGAGGGTTTTCTGTGGTGCTCCAGAGTCCTCGATACCAGCATTTGTAAGTATCAGATAAGGAATTCGGCCAGCCATGGGAGAGACTAACGATGGTCTTGTGGTGCGCTCTTAGCGCGCTCCTCGGGGCAGCCCTCGCGACGTCGCGA
This sequence comes from Acidobacteriota bacterium, assembly GCA_029263355.1. GTDB lineage: Bacteria > Acidobacteriota > Thermoanaerobaculia > Multivoradales > J023 > JAAELT01. The sequence goes on from JAJCXQ010000607.1 coordinate 4,597, forward strand.
GTGGTTCCCTGGGTCACACGGCTCGCGCATCGTTTCGACGCGCTCGACCATCCGGGTGGCCGGAAGCTGCACGCAGGGCCGGTTCCTCGGCTGGGTGGCATTGCAATCGTCATCGGAATAGTTTTCGGGGCTCTGATCGGTTTCGGGTCAGCTCGCGTCGTGTTAGGTGACCACTGGTTGCCAGATCTGCCGACGTACTTGCCTGTAGCTTTGGGATTTGGTGCGTTGATCGTTTTTACGGTGGGTGTCTGGGACGATGTTCACGGCGTTTCCGTTCCCTATAAGTTCTTGCTCGAGTTTGTTGCAGCCTTGATTGTCGTCGGAGTTGGTCAACAGATCGAGAGCGTTCGGCTGCCGTTTACTGGCCCCATCGAGCTCGGGATGCTGACCCCGGTTATTTCATTGCTCTGGATCGTAGGCGTCACCAACGCCATCAACCTTATCGAAGGCCTGGATGGATTGGCCGGTGGCATCACCGCCATCGTCTCGGTGAGTCTGATGTTGCTCGCGATCCTCCAGGGTAATCCGGGCACGGTGCTGATCGCTTGTGCCATCGCCGGTTCCTGTCTGGGGTTTCTGCGCCATAACTGGGAGCCGGCAAAGATCTACTTGGGCGATTCGGGATCTCTGACCCTGGGCTTCTTGCTGGCGTCGGTTTCTCTGTACTCTTCAATGAAAGCGTCCACAGCGGTTGTGATCTTCGTTCCGCTCCTAGCTCTCGGGCTGCCGGTTATCGATACTGTGCTAGTGATGGGAGTGCGATTCCTCGAGCGCTCCGGCGACTCACTTCCCCAGCGTTTCGCCAGGATGTTTCAGGCAGACCGAAAGCATGTGCACCATCTGGCACTGGCGCTTGCGCCCAGTAGATCTCGGATCGTCCTGTTTAGCTACGTATTGGTGGCCTTTTTCTGTGCGCTAGCTCTGTTCATGGTGAAGCAGAGTTGGGGGTTGTGGATTGCTGTCACACTTCTGGCGATCGAGCTTGGCGCAATTGTCCTCATCCGGTACTTTGGCATGCGCGTCGCAGCTCAGAAGCTGGCACAGGCCAAGCGCGAGAAGGCTCGGAAGAGACTCGTCGAGAGCAGTCGACACGGCGAACAGCAAGACGATTCGTTGGCGGACTCTGACCCTCTGATCCACGGTCAGGCCACAAAACCCGGGTGATCTGAGTCTGATCAGGTCATTAGAAAAACCATTCTCCGACCACCACGGTGTCGTTTTTCTGCAGAACGACATCGTCCGCCTTACCCTTCTGGATCCTCGAGACGTTGACCTTGGTACGCTTCTGAGTGCCATCGGGCAGTTGTCTGAGAATGTGGACGTTCTTGAGGTTGGCCCTCGCCGTTGGGCCACCCGCCGCTGTGATCGCCTGAAGCACCGTGATGCCTTCGCTGCTCAGAAAGCTCACCTTGCCCGGTCCCGCCACCGCGCCGGTGACATAGACGCGTACGTCTCTGGCAGGAGGAATCATGATGACGTCTCCTGGCCTCAGAAAAATATTGAGACTGAGATCCCCTTGATCAGTGAGTTGATCGATGTTGATCTCGATCTTCTTTTGAGCCTGGGCGGTGTCCCGGCGCAATACTAAAATCTTCTCTCCCGCGTCCGACCTCAGGCCGCCAGCATCAGCGATCATGTCAAGGAGAGTCTTGTTGCCAGCCAGCGGATAGCCGCCCGGGTTTTGGACGGCGCCTTGCACCGAAATCGTTGAGCTGACGAACTCCTCGACGAATATCGAGACTTGAGGGTCCCGGACGAGTTTGCCATCTTTCAGCATTTGCGAGATCTGCTGCTCAGCGCCACGGAGCGAAAGGCCAGCAAGCGTAAACGTCCCCAGAAGGGGTAGCGAGATTGTTCCATCTCGGGAAATGCGAACTTTGCGATCGAGCTCTTCGAGCCCAAAGACATCGATACTCAGCACATCTCCAGGCCCCAGTCGATACTCTGCATCGGGCCCAGGCAACTTCGCAATGGCTGCCGATCGACTGGACTCTTGCGCTGAAACGTGCGGGGCCAAGGCAGAGAGAATCAATCCGCCCAATAGCCCGCGGACCAAGACTCCGAAGTGGGGACTTATGTGTAACATGGCAACTCCTTCTGATGACAATCCCTGTTATCCCCAGGGTGAGCCGCCCGAAAAACCCAGCGCCAATCCTGAGCGGATGATGGTTGTCGACCGATTGAATTCTGAGAAGTTCGATGTGTAGTCTGTGGTCGAGGCGCCGAGGGTGAAGGTAAAACGTTGGATCTCGAGGCTCAGCTGGCCGCCCAACGTTTCGAAATCATCGACCCGTTCGGGAGATGTCGGCGCGAAAGACACATACGCGTTGTCACCCTCCACGACAAAGACCCTGAAACTCAACCGCGAGCTCAAGCTTGTCTTGACACCGATACCTACTCCCGTGTCTTCGAAGTAGGCCCAACGGTCCCGGCTCGAGTACACCAGATTGCGATCTCCGAAAAGCTGGAGCTCGGTGTTACTTCCGAGTCTCCAGGCAGACCGTAAACTGCCTGTGATCTCGTCATAGGGTACAAATTGGGAGCCCGGCTCGGGCTCGAGATCGCGGAAAGCCAGGTTGATCGATAGCGCGGTGCGGCCAGAATCGTAGTCGATTTGCACAATCGGTGACGTTCCAGAGTTCGAACGGTCGTCGTTAAGCTCAAAATCCACCTGCGAGCTCTCCACTCCCAGGCCGACGGTCAAGCCGCGGGGCAGCAGGACCCTGACGCCCGCACGCAGCAGCTCTTCGTCACGCTCCAGGAAGTCCAGTCCAGCTGGTGACCCCTCGTCCAGAGCCGAGAATCTGAGCTGACGAAGGGTTCCTTCCCCGAAGATCGAGAAGCCGGCCCCGACGTCCACCTCGACCGCGACGGTCCCGGTCAGATCTCGGGTGTTGGTCTTCTGCTCAACCTCGCGACTCACGAAGCTGGCATCGTCGGTCCGAGCCAGTGAAACCTCCAAGCCCGTTCGGCCCAGGTTGCCAAACAGCCCGGCTCCGTAACGGCCGTTGATACGTCGCCGCTCGCTCAGGTCTTGCCACCAGACATACTCCGGCAGGGCATGTAGCGCCAAGGTGAGCTCAGAGCCGATGGGAACATAACCACGAAGTCCGACACCTACCGTGGCTGTGAAGTCCGAGTCTTCGGTGCCGTCGCGGCGGCGGGCCGGATCCACGTAGGCGATATCCCGAATGCCGATCCAAGGGTGAAAGAAGGCCGGGCCGAATCGCCACCGGGCTTCTTTCATCGATCGGTCGAGGAGGTCCTCCATCGACTCGCGCTGCTCTTCGAAAGTCCCCGATGGCGTGTATTGCTGGAACTGAGCTGTTACGCTGCTCGCCCAGCCGCTCAGGACGATGGCCAGCCACAAACTGCTGCGTCTTAGTCTCATACCAACGATCTCCGTCCTTCAGATCAAACTTTGGTTTGCAAGAATCCGTCGAGGGTTTTCGAACATCCACGCGATGACATCGGGTTCCGAGAATGTCTTCTTCAGAGCCGCGAAGACTTGGTCGAGAACAGGAGTGCGGATCCGGTGCTCATGAGCATCTGAGGCAATCACCTGGACCAAACCCTGGCGAAGAAACGATAGAGCGATCTTACGTTGCGCGCGACCTTTGGTCCGTAACACGCTGGCCCCGTTGAGCTGAGCGACACAGCCCATCTCGCAAAGATGCTCGAGCATTCTTGGGCTCTCGCGAAACGGCGGATAACGTTCGACGTGGGCAAGGATAGGCACCCGGCCGGTCGCCAAGATCCGTTCTACAGCCGAGATCAACATCTCGAACGAGAGAAACTCGGAAAACTCCACTAGTAGATAAAAACTCTGGTTCACCGATAGGACACGCCCATGCTCGAGCGCCTCCAGAAATTCTGGTGACAGGTAGTTCTCAGCGCCCAGATACAGGGACATATCACGGAGAAAGGACCACCCTGGCTCGCTCTGCCAACGCCCCAACTCCTGAACGGTCTCGGCGAACGCATGCTTTATCTCCGCCAGGTCATTGTTGTTGAACGGGGGCAAGAACATATGCGGGGTTGCGACCATGGCCCGGGTCCCCGTTCGATAGGCCAGCCGCAACATCTGGAGCACGATGTCGAGGGATGGTGGCCCATCGTCAATTTTTGGGAGGATATGGGAGTGGATGTCGACAAAATTCACGACGTACCTGCCTAGACATCGGACCTGCCTGTGCGTCGAATCTCGGTGGCTTCTACTTCGATAATCATCGGAGTCGCGGGCGCGAGGTTTTGCTCGTCGAGGCTCTCGAGGTTCTGCTCGCGACGTTTGAGATCGTCCAGGAAGGCCGGTGAGCCGACATCGAGATCGGGCGACTCGACTTCAAAGAGCGGGACGCCACGGTTATCGGGTGCAGGGTTCAGCGTCTCGCTGCCGAACGCCTGCGAACGTTCCCGTCCCGCTGCCTTACGCCACAACACGTAGATCAAGACAGTCCCCGCCAAAGCCACCAGTACCAGTGCGATCCTCGCCGGAGGGAGAGGTGGGCTCATACCTTGCTGTGCGGACCCAGGCTGGTTGTCCGGTCGACCCACGGGTTCATCGGGTGAAGATGTGGTCCGCCGGTTCAGGGAGGCTTCCGCGCTGGGCGTCTCAGCGGGTCCCAAAGGCAGCTCGAGCACTTTGTTCTCCCCCGGGGAGACGCTGACCTGGAGCTCGCGACGAGATCCTTCCGACGCCTTGAGCGCCAGCCGATAGTCCCCAGCTGGAATGTCTTCGATCACCAAGAGGCCTTCCGAGTCCGTTTCCCCCAAGACGACACCTTCCCATAGAACTTCGACCCCGGGGTGTGACCGGATCTGCAGCACAGCCGCAGGATCACCTGCCGCCGCGAGCAGCAACGTCAGCAAGAGTACGACATAGGGCATAACCGTCGAGATTCGATCGCTATCGACCGGACACACGCTCTCCTAGTTGCAAAGCATCTTCCAATCTCACCGGCCGCGGCGTTACTGTGTCTTTCGAGTTCACTGCGTCTTTCGAGTTCATTTGTTCTTCTGTGCGCCTGATCTCGAGGATCATCGCCTGGAAAGCCTGATCGTCTGCGGGCAACCGACCTCGAGAAGGATTCATCGCCTGCGAGCGTTCGATGTTCGAAACGGCACTATCGTTGAATGAGGTGATCCTACAGCCACAAGCAGAACATCGAAACGGTTTCAGCCCGATCCGCAGCAAGATCTTCTGCTCCCAGAAGCCTTTGGCACGAGATCGCTGCAAGACACTGTTCTGCTTACATTCAGGGCACCGGTGGCCGATTTTGAGCTTCATGAATTTACGCTCTCCAAGCTCACCTTGTCGATCCAGAGGACACCTCGGAACAGGTTGTCGAAACGCAGACTGGGTCTCCTGCTGAAGCGTAAGAGCACCCAGTGGGTGTCTTTTGTGACTTGAAACGAACCCGAGTAAGCCTTCCAAGGCGTTGAGCCCAGCACGGGTTCCGTCGCCAACACGATGTGACCGGAACCGCCGTCGACCACTTCGATGTAAGCGCCCTGCCCGCCTCTGAGATCCTCACTTCGCAGATAGCAAGATAGTTGGTACGTGCGGCCAGGAACGACGACGATCTGCTGCTGTGCACCGAGGAAGCTCAGGTTCTGGCTGCCATCGAACTCAATGCGGAGTGCCGCCGAGCCCTCGAAGGGCGTTGCCGCCGAGCCCTCGAAGGGCGTTGCCGTCGAGCCCTCGAAGCCCCTACTTTCAGCCAATGACGCGGTGAGACCCTTGACGGCCGGAACTTGCCAGCCGAGACCCGTTCGTGTCAACGGGCTTTCGAACCCACCATTCCAAACATAGGTATCCTCGGACTCGAAACGACCATCGACCACGCCGTGGCTGCGAGATAGCTCGATCCAACGTTGGCGTGCATCTTCGAAATGCTCATCCGCAATCAAGCGCTGGATGTAAACCATGCCATCAGCGAACGTCAGGGGTTCCGCGCCTTCGAGCAATCGACTCCAGACCGTCTCGAGGTAGCTCAGGGCAGAGTCTTCCATGCTCCCGGTCTGCGGACGACTCAGGACTCGCAGCATCTCTCGCCAGGCAGCGGGGTCGTCCGGCCAGAGCTGATCGACTTGTTCGAAGCTGGCGCCCGCTTTGAGTAAGAGTCCGGGGGTCGCCGAAAGCAGCTGGCGATCGGCGGCCAGTGCCGTTTTTACATGGGGCAAGGCGCGGTCGAGGGAGCCGCTGCGAAGATAGAAATTTGCTAGCCGCCAGCGGTAGCTGCCACTGAGTGGATTCATGTTGACTGCTTTGACGAACGCAGCCTCGGCTTCAGGCTGTAGGCCGGCGAGCTCATAAAGCTGGGCCAGCTCCCGTTGGTAACGCCAGTTGTAGGGGTTGAGCTCGATGGCTTTTTCGAGGTAGGTCCTGGCCTTCTCTAGATCGCGCAGCTCCGGGGCGTCCCGATACATCACACCGAGCCGGAACGGATAGCCGGGTTCCTGGGAATCCCAGCGCAGGGCTGCTGCGAGCCCTTCTGGAGTTGACGGACGGGCAGCTTGTGCCGCGTTGAACTGCTGGAGCACTCGCCAGCCAGCTGCCGCCATCAAGAGCGGCAACAACCCCCAGACCAGGAAACGATTCAAGGTCGGAATCTCACGACGTTGGAAGCCCCAGCGGATTCCCTGGTCTCTCGAGACCACTCGAGAGACCAGGCCAAGCCTAGAATCGCACCAAAAATTGTCAGATGGGTGGGTATCTGAAGATTGAAGTCGACCAAGCTGTGAACAGCGATCGAGAAGATCGACCCCGAGCAGCCAAGGGCCAACCCTTGGCGCCAAGAGCTCCGTCGAGCTTCACGAGTCCGGCCGTGAGGTGCGTAGAATTGGCGGCAGGCTCGATAGAGTCGCCAACCGACAAATCCCCAGAAGAGAAATGCGGCGGGGATGCCCCAATCGGCGGCCGTCTCCAGGTAGTCGTTGTGGGCATGGTCGTATCGACGTTCGGGGTCGAACGTCTGGTAAGGGCGAAATCGCCAGCGATACATTCCGGGGCCAACTCCGAAGAGAGGGTGGTCGCTAATCATGCGCAAACTGTCCGTGTAGAGCATGCGGCGGCCATCTCGACCTGCCGAGAAATCGGCGAAGCGGCTCGTCAAGCCGTCCAAGCCGACGACTAGGCCTAAACCCAGGGCGGCGATAAGAATCCAGAGGGCAACGCGGGCCGGGAACCCGCGATCTGAGGACCGGCGGCGACTGACGAGAAGCATCGAAGTCATGAGCACCAGCGTCGAGACCAGTGTCAAGACGCCTCCGCGCGACAACGAAAGCAGAATCGCCAGCCCCATCAAGGAACAGCTTAGCCCCATCACCCAGGTGTAGGCTCGGGTCTCGGACGAAGCCGACCTGTGGGCTCTCCGATCGCGATGACCGGCAGCGAGTACGCCGAGCGCCAAGGGCAGGGTCATGTTCAGCAAGCCGGCGAAGTGGTTGCGATTGAAAAGGGTGCCTGTCGCACCGTAGATCTGGTGGTCACCGCCGCCCGAGCCATCGTTGGACAGCACCTGGACCAGCCCGTAGAGAGACTCCCAAGCCCCAGCAACCACCAGAAAAAGGACGATCTGCCGCACGCCACTTCGACCCCGCGAGGCCAGACCCAAGCTCAGAAACAGCCCTAGCCAACCGAGTGCAGCGAGAACATAGCCACGCCCCTCGAGGGTGGGTCGCAGAGCAACTTGAGCCAGTAGGAAACAACCCACCAGAATCAACGCCGACCCACGAGGGCCACGCCAAAGTTCGAGCGGCAGCGTCCAGGCGACGACCAGAGTCGGAGCCAGCAGCCACAAAAAAAGCCGGTAGAGCTCCCAGGTCTCGGTCGCTCCATAGTGCCACAGGCCCCACAGAAGCGCCGCGCCACAGGCTGCCGAGGCTCCTACCCGCAAAGTCTTGCGGTGACTCCTCATGATCCGACGTGCGAACGTTGTCCTGAGTCGATCCTTGTTGTGCCGGAGTCAGGCGCGGTCTCAGGCGGATTTCCTGGCGTCCGTATCCGGCTCGAAATCCGAAGTCGGACCAGAAAAGTAGTTGTCGTAGCCTCGGTAGTAACCGCCGTATGAGTAGCCATACTCGCCCCGTCGAACATCCACATCATTGATCAGCACTCCGAGAATCTGCGCGCCGAGCTTCATCAGGCGATCACTGGCACGGTGTAAGGCCTGGCGAGGCGTCTTGCCAGCGCGGGCCACCAGGATCACGCCATCGACGCTGCGCGACAGCACCAAGGCGTCGCTGAGCTCCAGGGCGGGCGGACTGTCGATCACGACATGAGTGAAGTACTCGCGGGCGAGCTCCAGCCCTTTGGCCATGCGATCCGAGCCTAGGAGCTCCGGGGGGTTGGGAGCCGGCGGGCCAGCGGAGAGCAGAAATAGCTCGGGTACGGTGGTCGGCTGGATGAGCGAAGACAGATCCGAGTTGCCGGAAAGGTAGGCGCTCATGCCGCCGTTTGATCTCATGCCGAGGGCCTGGGACAGCGCCGGCCGGCGCATGTCGAGATCGATGACCAGCGTGCGAGCTCCGGTCTGAGCCATCGCCATGGCGGTGTTGGCTACGGTGGTGGTTTTTCCCTCGCCCGGTAGGGCCGAGGTCACCAGGATGACTTTGGGTGGCTTACCGGAATGGGATAACAAGAGCGATGTTCGCAACGAACGGTAGGCCTCCCAGGCCCGGCCGTGCATCGCCTCCGGCCCGTTGGACGCCAGGGCTGGACCTTGCACCTCAGTCGGTCGGGAGCGCCACCTTGAAAGCTTGGTTTCACGCGTTTCGTTTGACGCCAGCGAAGGGATGATGCCGAGAGCCGGCAGCCCGAGCTGATGCACTACCTCGTCGGTCGACTTGATCGTATTGTCCAGCATCTCCGCGGCAAAGACCGCTCCGATGCCGAAGAAAAGGCCCAACATCAAGGCGAGCATCATACTTCTAGCTTTTTTCGGCGACGCAGCCCCGCGTGGCACCACGGCTTCATCGGCGATCTGAATGTTGCTCGACTTGAGGCCGGCCGCGACTCCGGCCTCCTTGAGCCGCAGCAAGAGTCCGTCGTAAAGCTCTTTGTTGGAGTCGGTATCCCGTTTGAGGTATCGATATTGGATCGAGTCCTCATTGAGCCGATCGACGATCTGCCGTTGCTGATTGAGCGCCGCGGCGAGTTTCCCGCGTCGCTCCTGAGCCAAGTGGTACTCCGCGGATGCGGCGGCGATGGCTCGTCGCTTCTCCAGCAGCAGCTGGCGCTCGAGCTCTTCGAGCTCGAGGCGTAACTCTTTGATCGCAGGCCATTCCGGACCGTAACGGCTCGAAAGACCAGCGAGCTCCCTCTCACTCTGCGCCAGACGTTCTTCTAGCTCACGAATCGGGGAGCTCTTGAGTGTCTCTGGGAAGGCGTCCAGGCTGGCCTGGTTCGAAGCCTCGTAGCGCGCGGTGTGAGTGATCAGTTCGTTTTCGACCCGCGTCAGCTCATCGCTCAGATCTGCGAGTTTCTTCCTATTGATGGTCTCGCGCTCGTTCAGATTGACGATGTTCTTGGCTTGCGCGTACTTGATGATGCGCTCTTCGGATTCCTCGACCTTGATCTTGAAATCGTCTAGCTGTTTGTCGAGGAAGTCGGTCGCACGGGTGGTCGCCTCGAATTTGCTCTCCAAGTGCTGTTCGATGAACTCTTCCGCCAATACGTTGGCGATCTTGGCGGCGAGCTGTGGGTCGTGAGACTGGAAGCTGACCTCGACCAGGCGGGTGTTGCGGATCGGTCGGACTGTCATCTGTCCGAGCAGGCGATTGACCAAAGCGTCTTCGTTAGCGGCGGTACCTCCTTCCGAAGTACCGCCTTCCGAAGCGCCACCTTGCTTCTTGCTGAAGATCCAGCGCACGGAACCGAGTAGCTTCGAGCGCAGATCGATGAGAATTCCCTGGCTCGTTGGTGCGTTGAACTCAGGGAGATCGGCCAGTTGCAGGTTCTGTATGACGCGCCGGGCGAGGCTCCGGGTCTTCAGTTTCTCGGCCTGAGTCCAGAGGTACTCTGTTTTGCCGACGGAGCCGCCGGACTGGGCGAACTGTTCATACGGTAAGACTTTGACGTTCTCGGGATCGATCTGCAGAGTTACCCTCGAGCGGTATTGCGGTGTGATGGTGAGCACTTGTAGGAGAGCCAACACCAGGAATGTGAGGGTCACGGCGATCAGCAACCACTTGCGGCGCGCCAGAATCTGGAGGTAGGTCGCGATCGATAGCGAGTCGTCGAACGGTTGAACCTGGGGGATCTGGTGCTGGGGCCTCGCCAACGCAGTCTGCGAGGCGTAAGGCTGCGGCAGGTTGGAACCGTGCTCTTCCTGATTCTGCTCGATCATCACAAAGGCCTGAAGAGGCTACGGTTCAGATGAGAAGCCATCGCACCTTCTCCCCTAAGGAACCGGTCCATCGCAAAGCTCCGAGCCAAGGCAACGCGCCAGGGCGTCCGCAGCTACAAAAAATCCGTTAAAGCTAGTTCACGGGACTGGCGGCCGGCTCGTCGTTGTTGTCGAGCTCGTCGATGAGAAGAATCAAACCGACTCCTGCCGCGACCCCGATGCCGATCTTGGCTTTGGTGCTGAGACCACCTTTCGAGGGTATTTCCGCGGCAGCAACGCAGCTGCACTGTTCGCAGGCGCCGGTGGCCGGATCTGTCTTGACACACTCGCAGCGTCCGGTGCAGCTGCCTCCATTTGCCGAGCATCCGCCTTCGGCATTAACACTACATCCGTTGGTCGCCAGCACTGGTGGTGGCGAGCCCGAGCCGCCGCCTTGATCCGTTTGGGCTGCTGCCTGCACAAAAACGAGTCGCTGATTCGCAAAGGCCGTCACGACATCTCCGGCCGCATTCTGGGCCGCTACTGAGCCGCCATCAACCACAACTTCAATATCGCCCCAAGGCGTTGTTTCTAAATGGGCACGGGTCTCTTTCTCGAGCCCTAGAACCTGCCCTTGGGCGAGTAGCACCCTGGCTGGCTGTGACCGTGTCTCGAGCACACTCGGACTCAGCAGCGTCGTTCCCGAAGGCACCATCGAGCCATCGACGACGACATGCATCGAGCCCGTCTGGCCGAGGACCGTATTGCCTCGCGCAGGCGAGCTCGAGCCCAGGCTCAGCAGCATGCATGCCGCTAGAGCCGGGACAAGTGACCTGAATAGGATTCGGCGATTCGTTTCTATTTGCATGACTGGCTCCGATAGCAACCGTCCAAGTCGCCGTCGATCTTTCCGGCTTTCGATCTGAACCTCAGCGAGCCCATGTAGACTCGACAAATTCAACAGATTTCGAGATTTCGACGTCGATAATCCAAAGTAGATTGTTACTGTCGGACACGTCGACTGTCAAGCTCCACAGCCAGCACCAGCAGCACGCCGCTGACCGCTTCAGACTTCATCAACTGCTGCAAGTTCATGCTTAAGCTTCCAAAGTGACTGGCGTCACGAATCCGATGGGTTTGACCGTCAGGACCGAGCAGTCGACTTGCCTGAGGACGTCTTCGGCGGTGTTGCCGATAAAGAAACCCGGCACGCCGGTGCGGCAAACCGTTCCCATGACCAAGACGTCAGCCTGGAGTTGCAGGGCGACTTCCGGGATCGCGGTCCTGGCTTCACCCCGAACGAGGTGGACGTGATGGTGCAAGCCTTCGAGGTCGTAGCCGCTCAAGAGCGATTCGACGCTATCCCGATGCACCTCCTCGTTGCGACGGACCAGGCGGTCCATGATCCCGGGCGTGATCTCGGAACGGCTGGTTTCGAGATCCCGCGGTGACATCTCCCAGGCGTGGACGACATGCAGCTCACCATCTTCAGTGCGTGCCAACGAGGTGGCCAGATCCATGATGAGGGTGTTGAGGGCGTCTTGGGGCTCGCCAGAAGAGAAGGTCTCGACGGCGGCCAGGACGCGGGCATAGCGGGCACCCTGGCCGGGTTTTGTGACCCATACCGGGCATGGGCACTTTCGCATCAAGTGCATCGACGTGCTACCGAAAAGGAAACGTCGTAGGCCGCTGGGCTCTTCAGCCGTCATGATCACCAAGTCGTGGTGTTCGCGAAGCACCGCGCGAGTGATTTCGAGGAACGCCGTTCCAACCAAGACCTCGGTACGGACGTCGACCCCTTCTTGACGGACAGACACGATCAGTCGCTCAAGGTGCTCTCGACGTTCCGCGATCCGCTTCTTCGCAAGACTCCGAGCAGGTTCTTCGCTTGCGGGGGTCAAGCTGTCGGGGAGATTGATGACCTCGGCGACGGTCAACCGTGCATCGTTGCTCCGAGCCAAGGATGTGGCGCGTCGAAGGGTGGCTTCATCGCCGACTTCCTTGTTGTAGATCGCCAGAATATTCTTGAAGCGCTTCATATCGTCTCCTTTGTCGCGGCAGGCTGCCGTGTATCATGGCGGTCCTGATGTCCCGCAAGTCTTCAAAAAGACGGCGGCAGGCTACGCACCGAACTAGGTGCCCATGGACTCGCCTGCCATCGCTTGCGCTAATGACTCTGTCCAGATAACCAGTGATCAGAGATTCGGCGAAGGGGCACCCGCAGTCCTGGATCATTTTAAGCTCCTTGAGAGTCCTACGAGCGGCCGGAGAAGAATTCTATGCGGGATCCATTCGTTCATCAATAGACTAGGAACGAAGCCTTCGTTCGGTATTATCGAACGATTGGACCCTCTCGATAGAATCATGCTCGATCGCGAATCCTTGAACTATCACCACCTTTATTACTTCTGGGTCGTCGCCCGGGAAGGTGGGATCGCCCGCGCTTCGGACACCCTGAAGGTGGCGTCGTCCACTATTAGCTCGCAAGTCTCGTCGCTCGAGAAGAGCCTGCAAACCAAATTGTTTCACCGCTCGGGGCGCAACCTGGTCCTGTCCGAAGAGGGGCGTACAGCCTTCCGTTTCGCGGAAGAGATCTTTTCTCTGGGGCGCGATCTTGCGGAGACGCTGCGTAGCCCCAAGAGCCACCGTCCGTTGCGGCTGGCGGTGGGTGTCGCTGACGTTGTACCCAAGCTGGTGGCGACCAAATTTTTGGAGCCCGCTGTGGATCTCGGAGTGCGTTTGATCTGCAAGGAAGGGCAGCCCGCCAAGCTACTAGCAGACATGGCTTTACATCTCCTCGATGTGGTGCTGCTCGACGCTCCGGTCGGCTCGGAGTCCAATATTCGCGCCTTCTCGCATCGCCTCTCGAGCTCGCCGCTCCGGATCCTCGGATCCCCGGAGATGGCGGCGCGGTACCGCGAAGGATTCCCAGCGTCCTTGGACGGAGCGCCGTTCCTGCTGCCGACCCACGAGTCGTTTCTGCGGCCAGTGCTGGATCAATGGTTCGACAAGCACGACATCCGTCCGAACGTCGTTGGGGAGTTTGACGACAGCGCTCTGATCAAGGCGTTCGGCGAGCGTTCCGCCGGGCTGTTGGCCACCCCCGAGCTGATTTGGCCCCAGGTGGAACATCAATATGGGCTCGAGGCGGTAGGCATCCTCGACTCGGTTCAGATCTCGTTCTACGCCGCCACCCTGGATCGGAAAGTCAAACATTCAGCGGTGACGAAGATGCTGGAAGCCGCCGGCAAATAGCTGTTGCTGAGGACGCTGATGGGGCAAGGAAGATCCACTCGACCGCCACTCTGGAGGCGAGCTGCAATTATCGACAGTTGCTCGAGGTGACCCGGGTCCTGACTCGGACCGAATCCCTTCCGACGTCGGTTAATGAACCACAAGGATGGCGTCGGCTTCAGGCTAGAATCCGTGGCATCGTTCGGCTGATGACGCAGATAAGGATGCCAAGGGTCCATGGCTACGCTGTGCTTTCGACGTCGCGGTGTCACCGGAGACAGTGTGGGAGGCGATGACCCGCACCGGCGAGCCGCGCCCTTATTACTTCGACGCCGTGCTCGAAGCCGAGATGCACCCCGGCGGTCGCTGGCGGTTTTTGACCGACGACCTCGAGCGTCTCCTCGCTGGCGGCGAGATCCTCGCGATCGACCCACCGCGGCGATTCGAACAAAGTTTTCGAGCCGCCGATCTCGACGATCCGGCAAGCCGCATCACTGTCGAGCTGAGCGAGACCGTTGGCGGCTGTCACGTCGTCCTCACCCACGATCGGTTCCCCCTCGAGACCACCACCTACCGTCGTTTCCTGCGTGCCCATCCCCTTGCCCTGAGTGCCCTGAAGTCCGTCCTCGAGACCGGCGATTTACCGTTCCGCGCCCGTGTCTACACGTTGATTTTCAAGCCGGGAATGAAAACGATGACGGTCCGTGCCGAGCCTTGGTCGTAAAGTGCCCTCGGATCGCACCAAGACGGAACCAAACGCAGATGCTTTTTACATATGGTTCCGATATTTGTAAAATACTTTTGTGGTTTGGTCACCCCCAGCAGTCATTCAGAGGCCGTTTTGGACGCAGCGGTTGGAGCAAGCGTGGCAGAGCGCTTCGGTGGTCTGGCTGAGCGGAGTTCGCCGGATCGGCAAGACGACCCTCGCCCTAGAGTTGCCGGACGCGCTGCTGCTGAACTGTGATCTGCCCAGCTCCGTGCGTCGACTTCAAGACCCCGAGCGATTCTTCGCCTCTTTGCAGCAGCCGATTGTTGTTCTTGATGAGATTCATCGGTTGGAGGATCCAAGTTTGATCCTGAAGATCGGGGCTGATGAGTTTCCGCATCTGAGGATCCTGGCCACCGGCTCTTCGACTCTGGCAGCGACCGAGAAATTCCGAGACAGCCTCACCGGTCGCAAGCGCGCCATTCACTTGCTGCCCGTTTTGGTGCGGGAGCTGCCTGCCTTTGGCGTCAAGGACTTGCGCCGCCGGCTGCTTCACGGCGGCTTGCCCCAAGCACTGTTGGCGGATCAAAAGGACGATGAGCTATTCGCCGAATGGCTCGACTCGTTTTATGCCCGGGACGTGCAGGAGCTCTTTCGGGTTGGAAAACGCCAAGAGTTCTTGAAGCTCGTGGAGCTTGTGTTGCGGTCGAGCGGCGGTCTGCTGGAGGTCTCCAAGCTTGCCAAACATACTGGCCTCAGCCGTCCGACAGTGTTGACGTATCTCGATGTTCTCGAAATCACACATTTGCTGTATCGGATACGGCCCCATCACAGCGGTGGCCGGCAAGAGATCTTGCGCCAGCCGAAGGCATATGGTTTCGACACGGGTTTCGTTAGCTTTTGCCGTGGTTGGGAGACGTTGCGAACCGAAGATTGTGGACTCCTGTGGGAGCATCTCGTACTCGAGACGCTGATTGCGACTGTCGGCATGCGAAATCTGCGTTTCTGGAGGGACAAGAAACAGCGAGAAGTGGACTTCGTGGTGCGTCGATCGGGAGGTCGACTCGATGCTCTCGAATGCAAGTGGAGCGCGGGAAGCTTTTCGTCTCGTGGCTTGCGGGCGTTTCGAAACCTTTACCCGGAAGGCGCCAACTTCGTGCTGAGTCCTCAGCCGGAAGCTGCCTATCTCCAGGCGATGGATGGACTCGAGATCGTAGCCTGCAATCTCGAGCAGTGGGAATCCGGGGAAGCAGCAGGTCTCGTCGAGCAGAGGTGAGTTGCCGCCTGTTATCCCAGTGCTTCGAACAGCGAATCCATCTGGGTGGTCCGTGAGAGCTGTTCGTTGATCATCCGGAAGCGCGCGACGAGCGAACGGTGGTTGCGGCGGAGGTAGGCGAAGCGGGTGAGAGAGCGGCCCTGGAGGGTGCTCAGGTAGCGTCGGCTGAAGTACTGTGGCTGGTGCGCCGCGGATTGGACGATGAGCTGGACGCAGCTGTTGCGGATCAGGGACGCGAGGACGCGGCCGCGCGGGGACGCCACACACCGGCTGTCGAGGACACCGTCGAGAAAGTGGACGAGACGATTGGTGAGGCTGTCGAGGGGGCCTCTGAGAGCCTGGCGGGAAAAGAGGGTTTGATGGCCGGCACGGAGATCGTCTTCGATGTCCTGCAGATCGTCGGCGAACTGTAGGAAGACACCGTAAGCGAAGAAAAAGTTGACCTCTTCGGGACTCAGGTCCCCGGCCACTAGGTAACCGTCGGCGAGCACAGAGGCGCCACCCTTGGCGATGCTGAGGGTGAGGATACGGGCTTCGCACAGCGGCTCTGCGTCCTGCTTCAGACTGCTCGTCTGGGCCTGGTGAATCGCGAGCAGGCTGCGGTAGACGTCGCCGAATTGTTGGCGCGGGAAAGATTCTTCGATCATGCCGATCAGGCGGAAGACCGAGCGCTCATGGAGGCTCGTCGGCAGCAGCGTTTCACCGGCTAGGCGGCGCTCGAGACGTCGGCAGAAGCGACCCTTGGCCGCGGTATCGAGCTCGGGATCGTCGAGGAAGTTGTCGGTGTAGGGGTAGAGCAGGCTGTAGGCAAAGATCGGCCGGGTGAACCGCAGCTTGTGACCGAGCAAGAGCTGTCCAAGGTGCATGATCCAGACATTGCGCAACGCTTGGGATAGGTCGTGGATTTTCAGCTCGGGATCGAAGGCACGGGCCTCGCGGGCGAAGCGGGAGGTCGCGTCGAAATAGGCATCGGAGAAGATCACCTCACGTTGATCCGCGGGCAGCGCCATCACGTTGCCGCCGAAGTGGCGCAGCTGATGACGCAGGCGATCGCGCCAGGCCTTCTGCTCTCGAGCGGTGTCGCCGACCGGATAGGCTAGGAGCTCAGTTTCCAGGCGGTCGGCGAAATGGTTGGTGTGGCGCTGGTTGCGCCACTGACGCCAGCGGCTGATCCGCGGTCCAAAATCCGGTAGATGACGCGGGGTGCGCCACCAACGCGCCGAGGTTGCGGCGCACAGCTGATCGAAGCGGTGGTCGAAACGGTGGGCAAAGACGGTGTCAGTTGCGTCTGTGGCGGGCAGGGGTGACGAGTCAAGGGCGGTGGAATGATTTGCGTGACTCACCTCGAGCCCTACGCATCAACCTTCGATTGTGTTCCATTCGGTCGACGCGAATCTCGAACCGCTATCGCACCCGAGTGGTCGGAATGTGGACCACCCGTAGGCCCTCTACCCGATCGATCACCGCCACGAAGAGCTCTTTGCCGTTGGGGCTCACCGAGATCGAGACCGCGTCGGCTTTCATGTCGCGGTTTTCCCAGATCAGCTCGGGGGGAAAGCGCAACTCGCCAGAGGACTGCACCGCCTTCTCTTGCGCCAGAGCTCGAGGCGAGGCGACGAGCAACAATCCCAAGGTGAGGACGATACCGCTCAGGACAACTCCGCTGAAGAAGGTCGCGAGCAGGAGGGGACGGTTTCTGGTGTTCTGTTGCATGTTCGATGCTCCCTCTTGGATGGTCTGAGGCCTAAGAAGTCAACATCGATTATGCCATCGCGAGACGTGGCATTTAGGTGGGAGGGCCGCGCGCGACCGCGTCGAGATCGCGTGGGATCTGCGGCGCGAGCGCTCGCGGCCCGAGAGAATGTGAGGGTCAGCCAGCAGTGGCGCGGCGCGCCCCGACGTATTCGACGATATCGACGAATCCAGCCTGGTAGAGCTCGCGGACCTGCTGCCCGATTTGGTGGTAGAGATTGGCGAGTTCAACATCCTCGCTGCCAGCGAGAACGCTGACGACACGAGATGTCAATCCTTGGAGGGTGACGGGGTGGGCCATGGCGGAGAGAACAGCGGCCGCGAACGGCGTGACCTGTTGGGTGGAGACGTGGCTGTGCCGCCTGAGCAGCATGGCGAAGACCTCTTCGTCTACCGGGGTGCCGTCGGCCCCCCAGGTCAGCCAACTGTTCCAATCCCAGCGATTGGTCACCAGCTCGGCGCCTTCGCTCCAGGAGAGTAATACTTCTTCCCAACAAATGTCCTCCGGCTGAGGACGCGCCAACCCTTGCAGAGACTCGGTAGTGAAGTCACTTGGAGTCAGGGTCAGCTCGTAGGCGACGCGCTCGCGACGAAAGGCGTCTTCCATCATCTTCTTGCGCGGCCCACGCTGGGCGCGCACGAACCGGCAGAGTTTGTCGTAGGCGGTTTGGGCCGGCGATCGGGTGAGCGGCCCAGCCTCGCGCTGCACTAGCGAGACTTCGATCGGCCAATGGCCGAGAGCGTCAAAAGATCGCAATGTCTTGCCGAAAGATTCTTGGGTCGCCAACGCCGCGAGGTCAGTGAAACCCTCGTCCTCCGGCACCTGTTCGCGGGGCGCCACCCACGGGCGCAACATCAGGATCGATGGCGTCTCGTCGCTGTAGAGGCGCAGGAAGAACATGCCAATCCCGGCCTCGCCGAGCATCAAACTGGGGTCGGAGGCGCCATCGGTGGTGCCGCTGGGCCACGGCGTTCCGGTGCGTTCATAGGTCTCCCAGCCGCGCTCGGCGCAGTCGTAGCAGTGTTGCGTCAACTGGTGATCACGGAATACCTCAGCGGCATAGAGCGGCAGCTCACACATGCCGCCGAGGCCATGGCAGAGAGTGAAATCGCAGCGGCCTGACTCGAGCCCGGCCAAGGTCGAGATCAGTGCCGTCTCGGCCTCTTCCCGGTAGAGCGTCTGCTCGGTGAGCTCGTAGGCCCGTACCCGCGCCAGTCCGATCCCAGGGGAGCCATGGCACCAGGCATTGGCGAAACATTTTGGACTCGGGTCGTCGGTTGTCGCGGTCTCGGCAGGATGGTAGAAGATCAGATCGCTGAGCTCTGGATGACGAAAGTCGGGCCAGTTGGCGGCTTCGGTATCGAACAGCTGGCGCTCATAAAGAAAGGCCATCTCGGCGGCGAAACGATAGGCGCCTTGGCCGGTGGCCCGGTA
>JAJCXQ010000608.1 GCA_029263355.1 Acidobacteriota bacterium
CAGCTCGACGATGGTGTCCAGCGGCAAGTCGCGAAAGATCTCCGTGTCGGCCCCGGGCCATCGGACTTCGAGGCGCGGCACGGCGGTCGCGTGCCCGAGACCAACTTCCACCTGCAGGCTCGAAGCGCCGAAGCTGCCGCCGGACGACACCGTTCGATACAGGCTCCGGGTACTACCTTCAGCCGTGGTCAGGTCGAAACGAAGCCGGGCCCCGATCGCGGCCCTGTTGGAGCGAGTGCCCCGCAGCCGCACGGTGACGAAGCGTCTGTCGTGCCCGGGATTCATGAACACGGCGTTTTGATAGACATCACCTGAGAAAGCGCCGCCCATGACCGCCAGGATGTCTTGGTCGCCGTCGCCGTCGATGTCAGCGAAGGCCACTCCATGGCCCTTTTGCAAGTGGCCGACGCCGGCTGAGGTGGTGATCTCCAGCAGCGCCTTGCCGCCATCGTTGCGGAATAGGCGGTTGGGCACCAGAGCGCTGAAGCTCGGGGCGCCGGTACCGAGGTAGATGTCGAGCCAACCGTCGTTGTCTAGATCGCCGTAGTTGGCGCCCATGACCAGCATCGAGCGGTTGAGGCCAAGCTCTTCGCTGAGGTCGCTGAAGGTGCCGTCACCGCGGTTGCGAAACAGACGCGGGCTGTACTCGCCACCGGGGGATCCGAGGTAGCTTTCCACCACCGTGGTGGCGCCGGCGCCGACGAAGGTGCCAGCAAAAGTACCGACGAAGAGGTCGAGCCAGCCGTCGTTGTCGAAATCGAAGAACCAGGTCGGAAAGGAGAAGCGAGGACCTTCAACGCCGGCACGGCGGGTGATGTCTTCGAAGGGGCGGAGCTCACCGGCTTCACCTGGAGGTGGGTTCCTAAACAGTAGATTCTCCGAGCCCATCATCGACAGGAAAAGATCGGTTCTGCCGTCGTTGTCGACATCTCCCCACGCCACCCCTTTGACCATGGCGCGGATGTCGACCCCCAAGTCGTGGGCGACATCGGTGAAAGTCACCTCACCGTCCGGCCCAGGGCCCTGGTTGCGATAGAGCTGGCAGCGGTGGGGCTCGATGCGCGAGCTTTCGTTGCCGATGAAGAGATCGAGCCAGCCGTCGTTGTCGAAGTCAGCGAATGCGGCGGTCTGCGTCGGGTGGAAGCTGAGGAGACCCGCCTGTTCGGTGACGTCCTCGAACCGACCCTGGCCATCATTTCGCAGCAGTGAGTTGGGAAGCCGGCCATACTCGCGGCGCCAGGCCCCACGCAGCACCAGGACGTCGGGGTCGCCGTCGTTGTCGTAATCGGCGTGAACCAGGTTGAGCCCGCCGGTCAGCCCTTCGAGGCCAGCTTCGGCTGTTCTTTCGGTGAACTTCAATGTCGACGAAGTGGAGGCGCCGTGGAAGAAGCGAAGCGGGTCGTCGTATCCCCAGGACGACACCATGACGTCGAGCTGGCCATCGCCGTCGAGATCATCTGCGATCACGCCTCCAGCCAGACTGACCGTGTCGAGGCCGAGTGCCGACGCCTGGTTATGGAAGCGGCCAATGTCGTCTTGGGAGACGAATACCGACGGCGGAATCAACCATGCATCAGGCACCTGGTCGGGATACCGGCCGAGGGTCATGGCGGCGATGTTGTAGAGCCAGCGAACCATCAGATCTTCCGGCTCGTCTCGGAGCAAGACCTCCAGCTCTTCGAGCGCCTGGCTCGATCCTCGCGTGTCGTGATGCACGCCGCCGCCCTCGATCGGCATCAGGCACGATTCGCTGCCGTGGCCGTGGAGGCAGTTGCGCTGCTCGCCGGCTCTTAGATGGGCGAGGGCTTTTTGCAGTCTCAGGCTCGTCTCGAGCTCCGGAGTCAAGCTGCCACTGGCCGTCAGGGTGTCCAGCACCGCCGCAAACCGATTGCCAGCGGATTCCGATTCCCCGGAACGCAATTCTTCCGTGGCGAGGGTGATTTCCGCATCGAGCCGTGCCTCCGAGTCTTCAGGTTCAGGCAAGGAACGCAGCAGTTTCGTACGCAAGTGATTGCGGAAGGTGCCGGGTGCCGGTGGGATCTCTTGATGCAACTTCTCGAGCCTCGCCACCATGCGGGCGGTACCGACAGGCCGCTCGACCGATGCGGGCGGGCTTTGCTGGCTGGCGGTCTCGGCATCCGAAGGATCCGAATTGCCCTGGTCGCACCCGGTGAGCGCCGACATCGCCACGAGGATCAAAACATGGGAAATCCAACGCCGTCTATTGCGGCTTCCCTCGCTCGTCACACGATTCTCCAGGCAGGTTTGTTCACGGCGGGATTGTCTCATGAGTGGCACCACGTCGCACTTCCGAGGGCACGGTTCCGTTCGCGTCGGCAGGCCTGGTTTTTGTGCGCGTCCCACTGGCCACGGGCCAAGCGGATGCGTCGGCTGGTTTCTTTGATGAGCTGATCCGACCCCCACTTGCCCGTGCCAGACACTAATAGCGGTAGGCACTCATAGCGGTAGCGCCGCGTCTCGCTCCAGATCCACCTCGGGTGGCGGCAGGGAGAGCGAGGCCCGCGCGGAAGGGCGGAGAGGCGGGACTCGGACGTTCTAGGACGTTCTAGAACGTCCTAGAACCGAATCTACTCGCTCAGCCGATTGCGGACCAAAAGATCCTCCATCGAGTCCGCGATCGATCGCAGCTGTTTCTCGCTCATTCCCTTGAGCAGCTTGTTGACGACCATCGAGATGCCCCGCTTGGCAGTGCTGATGCCGACTTTGGCGGTACCGAGGGCGAAGGTGCCGGCCTTCGCCTGCTCGAGGGGACGCACATAGAACTCGCGAAGCCCGACGTCGGTCAGCTTCAACACCGTCTTCACCAGCGCCGCCACGTGGTCCTTTTGGCCCGGGTCGCTTCGGAGTTGCTCGATCGTAGACAACATCTCTTCGGTCAGCTCTTCATCGAGGCGGAATCCCAGGCGGACGTCATAATCTTTCTGTTCTGGCATCAGTCTTCCTTCAGCCGACGGTGCGGGGATCGATCACGGCGAGAGCCTAGCAGAACGTGCGGCGGGCTCAGTAATTTGTCCGTGCCAGGCATCCATACCTGGAGGCCGGCCGCAACCCCTACCGCGATGTGTCCAAGTCCAGGCACCACCCGAGCCTATCGGATCTGAGCCCGGAGAACCCGGTTGCAGAAGGGTTGCCCACCGCTTTTGACCGGCAGAGTGTTGTCGGTGAATGGGTGGCGTTTTCATTCAGTAGAACGTCGTCGGTAGATTCGTACGGCGCCGAGCCCCATGGCCTTTGAGGCCCTGGGTTCGACGCCGCAGTTTTCTAGCGAGCTCAGTTGGAGTTGTTGGCCAGGGCGGCTCCTAGCAGATCGGTGTTCTCAGCATTTCCTTCTCGAGGGCGGTGCCGGGCACCTCTTCGGCATTTCCTCCTCGAGGGCGGTGCCGGGCACCTCTTCGGCAGGCACCTCTTCGGCACCTCTTCGGCAGAGCCGTGGTGGTTTCCCTTTGCCCGCTGGGCCGGATTCTGGCTCCCCCGGTCGTCTTAAAGACTCTGCGGCTCGCTTGCCTCCGACGGTCGGGGGCGAGAGTACGAGGTTTCCACGTTCCGGACCGATTGAGCTCCTGAGCCTCGACTCTTCGCATGTCGGCTCGGTTCTTCGAGGAGACAGCCAGGAGTTGGGTTTGACTATGCTCTTGGAGCATAGTAGAGTCGTTAAGAGTGAAAGATTCAGTGACACGCGCCATAACGGGCGTTGCCGAACCGTTTAGGCACCAAGCGGCGACCAAGCGAAGCGGCCTGACACCCTACCCATACCCTGGAGATCAGATCATGATCAGGTATCGCTCGGTTGTTGCACTGATGCTCCTCCTGGGAGCAGCGCCTTCGACGGTTCCGGCTGATGATTTCTATGCCGCAAGGGGGGAAGAGCTATTGCGTCTCGATCCTAGCCAGGGGAGCGTCACGGTCGTCGGCCAGCTGGAAGTAAGTCCCAGGGAACTGGCTTTTTCCCCCAAGGGCGAGCTCTACACTCTTGATGAGAATCGTAGTCTCCATCGGGTGGATCCGGATTCCTTCGAGGTCGAGCTCATCGCGAAGTTGCCTGAGTCCCTCTTCATCGAGATGGCCGTCGCACCGGAAGGCGACATCTATTTCATCCGCCGACAGGGCTCGCAAGACCCCAGCCTTTTGACCCTTGTTGACCCAACGGTCGGCATCGAAGTCGAAGTCGTTCAGCTAGAGCTGCTAGAGGAGCCCATAAGGTCCATTTTCTTTTCGGACGGTCAGCTTTTCGGCGCGACCGATCGCCAGCTCCTCACGATCGACAGGTCTACCGGCATGACTGAGATAGTCTGGGAGGACGAAACTGCTCTCATGTCCTCCTACGATATCGACGCCGACTCTGATGGAAGGCTCTGGGCACTCTATGATCCCCCAGTATCTCCGCCGAATATCACGCTTTCTCCCGTGCCCCCCGACACCGGCGGTTTCGTCGCATTCCACGCTGACGGCCCGAGCTCCTTCGCCATTCGAAGAGGCGCCTCGTCGCCAATATCCATTCCAACGCTGTCGACCATCAGCCTGGCAGCCCTCGCAGTAGTCCTTGGCCTCCTGGGTGTTGCAGTGCTTCGACGGCTCCCTTGACAGCGGGAGCTGGCTACACGGCGAAGATCCGCCCCCGTCCTGCTGGGCGAGACCTAATTGCGCCTCCTCGTTGAGGAGTATGTCGAGCAATACCATGGCGAGAGAAACCACCGGGGACTCGGCAATCAGCTCTTGAGTCGGGCACCGCTAGCGGCAAACCAGGAGGCCTTGGTTCAGCAGACAAGACCTCGACCTCACGGACTACCGCGCCAGCCTTCGACCCTACCGGGATCCGTTGCCAAGCTCCAAACGGAGCGCCGATTCGGCTTGATCTTGAAGTTGGCTGCCGAGTGCCCGATGAATCCCCATCGCTTTTTTTGAAGAGCTCTGCGCCCTGTCAGGGAAGTGCCTGCTTCGCTACCCATTTGTGTTGTGGGGGCCTGCCCGGGGGGGTGTTCTCGGCCTGGAACCTACGGAGTAGAAATAGCGCTAGGAGTCGATGAGTAGGGTGGAAACGTGAGGAGCCACGTTGACAATCATCGATTGTGGCCTCCATAGAGACACGAGGAAGCTTTACAGCTCTGAAGACCACGGCTCTGAAGACCACGGCGGAGCGTTGCGGCGACACCGTCGACAGTAGCCAGGGGCCAATCTTCGTCAACTCGGAGGAAGTGCCGCCGGAGGAACCGGGCGCGTTCTTCGCGGTGTGTGCGATCAACCGGCGGATCCGTACTGAGGAACAACATGACGAAACGGACGCTGCAGATCCTGCTGTCGGTAGCGCTCGTCGTGATCGCCGGCCCGAGTCTGACGGAAGCCGCGCGCCAGCCGCCGATCGTGCACGTCGCGATCGTTGCGGATGGGCCGTCGGAACGCACGACACCATTGCGCGCCCTGTTCCTGGAGGAGCTGCGCGCGGTCAATCGCGGCGAATTCGACATCCAAGCGCCGGCCGACCTGCAGCTCGAAGCCGACCGCACGCTCGCTGGCGTGCACGCCGCGCTAGATCGGGTTCTGTCCGATCGGCGTACTGACTTGGTGGTGATGCTTGGCCTGCTGGGCTCGCATGCCGCCGCGCAGCATGCGAGCCTGCCGAAACCGGTACTGGCCCCGTTCGTCGCCGATCCTGTGCTGCAGGGCCTGCCCTACGAGAACGGCGCCAGCGGAAGAAAGAACCTCAGCTACATCAGCCTGGACGTGGACATCGGCCGCGATCTCAGGGCATTTCGCGAGATCGTGCCGTTCACGCGCCTGGCGGTCTTGCTCGATGGCGCGATTATCGAAGCCATCCCCGGCATTCACGACGAGATGACGCGCAGCGCGCGCGAGCTCAGCATCACAGTCACGCCGTTGGCGGTAGCGGACGAGGCGGCGCCCGCGCTCGCGGCCATCGCGGCTGACGTGCAGGCGGTGTACGTCGGTCCGCTGCTGCGCCTGTCGTCGGCCGAGGTCCAGCTGCTGATCACCGGTCTGACCGAACGGCGCCTGGCAAGCTTTGCCTTCTTCGGCAAATCCGATGTCGAGCTCGGCCTGCTGCTCGGTAGTGGGCCGGCGCTACAGATGGATCGGTTGGCGCGGCGCGTGGCGCTCAATGCTCGGCGTATCCTGCTCGGCGAAGCTGCAGCAGACCTACCGGTGGCGTTCGCGCGCCAGGAAGGCCTCATCCTCAATATGCGC
>JAJCXQ010000609.1 GCA_029263355.1 Acidobacteriota bacterium
CTGGAGATTCTCTATGCTGTCCGGAAAACGGAAGCTGACGTGGTGGTCACGACGCTTCCGGCTACAGGAGAGCCTGGGATCTCGAGCCACCTCCTCGCTGAGTATCCGGGTGTTCTGGTTTTGGCTTTGGCGCCTGATGGCAGCCGAGCCGTGTTATATCGTCAGGTCTTGCTTGAAGAGAAGCTTCAGAGCACCAACGACAACACGCTGTTATCGACACTCCGGCAAGCTCACATCGAGCACTGATCCGCGGTTGTAGTGATTGTGCTCGAGAGACGACTCCGTGGTTGACGTCTTCCTAATTCACCGTTATCGCCTGCTTACCGAGGTGATCGTCGGCTCCTTGAGTAGCCAGGACGCGGTCACGTGTGTCGGCTCCTCTGATAGTGGAGGTGATGCGATCGATCAGCTGCAATCGCTTGCAACGGATGTCGTTTTAGTGGATGCCAGCCTCGGAAAGCGAGAGGCTTGTGAGACGATCCGCGAGCTCAGAGAAACTTTTCCCAAGCTCAATGTTTTGTTTTTAGGGAACGAGAGTGGCGAAGAGGTCCTGGATTTCATCGAAGCTGGAGCAGCGGGTTACGTTTCTCGAGAGTCGTCACTGACGGAGATGTTGGAGACTATCGAAGCGGTGAGTCAGGGCCAGACCCCTTGCTCGCCCCAGCTTGCTGCCTCGGTTCTCGCTAGGATCGAGGAGTTGGCTGGCCACGTGTCGCAGCACCGTGTTCAGCCGAGCGAGCTTGCGGTCCAGTTGACCCCTAGAGAGTCGGAGGTTCTGAAACTTGTGGCCGCTGGCTTACGCAACAAAGAGATTGCACAGCAACTACAAATCAAGCTACCGACGGTCAAGAATCATGTACACAAGATCCTGGATAAGTTCCAAGTCAAGCGCCGACGGGAGGCGATCCGATTAGCCTACGAGACTGGCTTGTTAGAGGATCCCCTTCCCAGGTCGTCTTCGGTGAGGCTCAAGAGCCGAAAAAGCACGACGTGACCAACCTGTGAACCTTTTTTAGATCTACGACAGTTCCCATCTAGACCCTCGGTTAGAGTTGCTCAGATCCTTTATGCATCGCCAGATCTATTGCTCACCTGTGAAGGCCTGTTAGGCTTGTCCATGCATTCAAGACCCGGTACTACTGGATCGACTCGAAGGGCTCAGATGGGTTCTAAACGAAGAGTCAAGGCGTTGGTTTCTCCAGATTACGAGAGATCTTCGGTAGCTGTGAATTGTTGTGGAGGACCAAGGAGGATTACTCATGGATGTTGAACAGATACGCGGAAAAATCAAAGACGTCATCTCTAACGTTACCAATATCGATCCGACAGAGATTGGCGATAGGGCTTCGTTTGTCGAAGACCTCCAGCTGGATTCCCTGTCGCTCCTCGAAATCGGTGTCGATGTGGACTACGAGTTCAAGCTCGGCGTGCCTGAGGAGAGGCTGGGCGAGCTTCGAACCGTTCAGGATACTGTCGATCTTGTCCAACAGTGCTTGGCCGAAAGAGCGGCTTAGCTGTGCAGCAGCGCATCGCCGTCACCGGCATCGGCGCGGTGACTCCCGTGGGGGCGGGCCGGCAGGAGGTATGGGAAAACCTCCTGGCCGGTCGTTGTGGTATTAGCCAGGTTGAATCGTTCGATACGGCTAATTACAGCGTCCATGTGGGAGCCGAGATCAAGGACTTTGATCCCACGCCATACTTCAGTCAGCTCGATGTTTCGCGCGTTGGGCGCGCGTCTCAACTCGCGGTCGCAGCCGCTCGGCAAGCGGTTGCCGATGCGGGCTTCGACGTGTCGTCGATCGAGCCCGAGCGTGCTGGAGTGGTGATGGGAACAACATCCGGTGAGCCGCGAGAGGTCGAATTGTTCGACGATCACTATGTGGCAGGCGACTTGGAGCAAGTTGGTCCCGAGTTCATCACCAGGTATCCTTGCCATGTCATCGCCGGGCACGTCGCGAGCGAGCTTCAGTTTGCGGGCGTCAATGTGATGATTCCAGCGGCTTGCGCTGCTGGCAACTACGCGTTGGCGCATGCCTTTGACGTTCTTCGCTCCGGTCGGGCAGATGTCATGTTGGCTGGCGGTGCAGACTCGTTCTCTCGAATTACCTATACCGGTTTTGCTCGGCTCGGCGCGATTGCACCGGAGGTATGTCAGCCCTTCGACCTCCACCGCAAGGGCATGATTCCCGGGGAAGGCGCGGCGGTCTTGGTGCTCGAACCGCTTGAGCGAGTGCTGGCGCGCGGCGGTAAAATATACGCCGAGATGACTGGCTACGGGCTGTCGTGTGATGCCCACCATATGACGGCCGCGCATCCTGATGGCGCTGCCCGGGCGATGTCCGGGGCACTGATCGACAGCTCGCGGAAACCGGAAGATGTCGGTTATATCAGCGCTCATGGAACCGGTACGCCGACCAACGATCGGCAGGAGACCAGTGCTGTCAAAAAAGTTTTCGGTGACGCTGCCTACAACGTTCCGATGAGCTCGATCAAGTCGATGATCGGGCACACGATGGGGGCGGCTTCGGCGATCGAAGCCGCGGTCTGTGCGTTGGCAGTCGCGACCGACCACATCCCTCCGACGGCCCACTTCAAAGACCAGGATCCCGAGTGTGATCTCGACTACGTACCCAACGAGGCTCGGGAGCAGCGGGTCGAGGTTGCGATGAACAATGCTTATGCTTTCGGCGGCAACAATGCGTCGGTGATTTTTGAAAAATGTCAGCCATGAGCCCCAATCAATCTTCGCGGCGGGTGGTCGTCACTGGTATCGGTGTGGTGTCGTCGCTCGCTGATGATCCGGCCGATTTCCATCAGGCGCTGATCAAGGGTGAGAGTGGCATTCAGCCCCTCAGCCTGTTCGACACCGAGAAGCTGGGGCCATGTGTGGCAGGTGAAGTTCGCGACTTCGACCCCGTCAAGTATCTCGGCAAAGTCAATCTGAGGCCGGTCGATCGTGCCGCCAGGTTGGTCATCGTAGCTGCCCACCAGGCATTCCTAGCCAGTGGCTGGACCCCAGAATTGCGTCAGGAGCACAATGTAGGGTTGGTCTTGGGCACGATGTTCGGCAGCATTCATACGATTTCGTCGTTCGATCGGCGGGCCTTGGAGGCCGGTCCCAAGTACGCGAAACCCTTCGACTTTGCCAATAGTGTGATCAACGCTGCCGCCGGTCAAACCGCGATCTGGCACAGTCTGCGAGGCATCAACTCGACCGTCGCGGGCGGAACCGCTGCTGGCGGGCAGGCTTTGGCGTATGCCACCGAGGCGATCCGGACCGGTCGGTCCGATGCCGTCTTGGCCGGCGGAGCTGACGAACTGTGTTTCGAGTCGCTTTTTGGTTTTCACCAAGCCGGGTTGCTGGCAGCCAGCGGCGAGGATGACGCATGTTCGGTACCTTTCGACACCCGGCGCAACGGTTTTGTCTTGGGTGAAGGGGCCGGGTTGTTGATGCTCGAGGAAGCTCGTTCCGCCCTCGATCGTGGTGCGACGATCCTCGGCGAGATTCGTGGTCACGGCAATTGTTACGACTGCTCGCGAGGGCAGGACGAACGTGCCGCCGAAGCCGTGCGGCGTGCTATCGGCTTGGCGCTGAGTGACGCAGGTCTGGAGAGTGAAGCGATCACCGCGGTCAGTGCTGCAGCCAATGGCAGTGTCCTCGGGGATCGTCACGAGGCGGCTGGAATTGCTGCCGCGTTCGCCGAGGTCGAAGAGCCTTCGGTCACTGCGGTCAAATCGATGCTCGGCGAGACACTCGGCGCTTCGGGGGCCTTCGCCACAATTGCGCTGCTCGAATCGATGCGGGCCGGCGTGCTGCCTGGCGTGCGTGGCCTGGAAGAACGTGAAGATGGCTTGGGGCTCACGGGACTCAGCGCGACGAATCGAGAGCTTGAAGGGCGGCTCGGTTTGGTCAACGCGATCGGCTTGGACGGCAACGTGGCGGCACTGGTCATCGAGCGAATGAACGCCCAAGAGCTGGCGCAGAGGATTGTGGAGACAGCCTGATGTCTGAATCTACGCCTGCTCCGCCCTCTGACCTTCGTGAAGCACGGCGTGTCCGCCTGGTGCCGCGCTTCAAAGACCAGGGATATGCCCCGGACGATGTCGACAAACGTCGCCGGTGGGTCGAGGAACGGACGGACTGTCGCCTCGAACAGGTTGGCGCTTACACCATCTCGAGTGAAGAGATGCGCGGCAATATCGAAAACCCAATCGGCGCCGTGCAGATGCCGTTGGCAGCGGCGGGACCGTTGTTGCTCGCTGGCGAGCACGCCCAGGGCACCTTCTATGTGCCGCTCGCCACCACCGAAGGCGCCTTGGTACGTTCCTACGAGCGGGGCATGGTAGCAATCACCCGTGCGGGCGGAGCGTCGGTCCGGGTGTGGGTCGACGAAAATCGTGTCTCGCCGGTGTTCTTTCTCAACGACGTCGCGGCTGCCCATGCCTTCGCCCAACGTGTGACCGAGCGCCTGGACGAGATTCGGTCGGTGGCGGAATCAACCACCAGTCATGGTCGACTGGTGGGCGTCGAGTGTCTGCCGGTAGGCCGAGAGGTGATCCTCAACTTTTCGTATTTCACCGGCGACGCCCAAGGCATGAATATGATCGTCAAGGCTAGCGAAAAGGCCTGTCGATGGATTCAGCAGTATTTGGGCGGGGCCCGTTATTATGTCTTCAGCGGCTACAACTCCGAAAAGCGAGCGAGCGGATCGCTGTTGCGCGGCGGTAAGGGTAAGAAGGTCACCGCCGGGGTCAAATTGCCTTCGGCACTGGTCAAATCAGTGTTGCACATCACGGCTGAGCGCCTGGTTGAGGTCTGGCATCACACTGTCCTGGGTCACCTGCAGACCGGTGCATTGGGTTACAACGGGCACTATGCCAACGGTCTCACCGCCCTCTTCATCGCGTGTGGCCAGGACGTCGCCAACGTCGCAAATGCGGCGGTGGGTATCACCAACTTCGAGTTGCTCGAAGACGGTGACCTCTACGCCAGCGTCACGTTGCCATCTTTGACCGTCGCTACCGTCGGCGGTGGCACCAGCCTCGGCACCAGTCGAGAGTGTCTCGAAATGTTGGGCTGTGTCGGCAATGGGAGTGCTCTCAAGTTCGCCGAGATTGCCGCCGCGACGGTGCTGGCTGGTGAGTTGTCGATGGGTGGAGCGATCGGCAGTGG
Source organism: Acidobacteriota bacterium (assembly GCA_029263355.1). GTDB lineage: Bacteria > Acidobacteriota > Thermoanaerobaculia > Multivoradales > J023 > JAAELT01. The sequence goes on from JAJCXQ010000609.1 coordinate 5,174, forward strand.
TGAGTTTGTCGATGCCCATGAGCTCTATGGGCGTAATCGTCCCGAGGCCGCGCCGTGAAGCGACCCTTCAAAGGTCTACGGGTGACGGGCCCCGACGCTTCCTACGATGCGGTGATCATCGGCGCCGGCATCGGCGGACTGTTCTGCGCCAACTTGCTGGCTCGGGAAGGTCTCCGGGTGCTCCTGATCGAGCAGCACTACATGGCAGGTGGGTATTGCAGCACGTTTCGACGCAAAGGCTTCACCTTCGATGCGTCGACGCACTTCTACCCGTTGCTTGGCAACCCGGAGACCTTGACCGGCAAGCTATTGGTTGACCTGGGGATGCAGACTCGCTGGGTGAAGATGGATCCAGTTGATACGTTTCACTTTCCCGACGGCTCACGTTTCACGGTGCCCGCCGACCTCGATGCCTACATGCGTAAGGTGAAAGCGGAATTCCCCCACGAGGTCGAGGCTTTGGACCGCTTTTTCGAGGCGGTACGGGAGGCCTACCTGTCGGGCCTGCTCTACTATTTCAAAGGCCGGCACACGGCGCGTTTTGAGAAGTACCGTCGTCTCTCGGTGACCGATGTGCTCGAGCGTCATTTCCGCGACCGTAAGTTGAAACTGTTGCTGACGGCCGATTGCCCACACTGGGGCTCGCCTCCCAAACGGACATCCTTCGTTTTCGACTCGATGCTGCGCCTGTCCTACTTCCTGGGCAATTATTATCCCGTCAACGGCTCGCAGTTCTTTGCCGACGAGTTGGGGCAACGTTTCGAGGAAGCCGGTGGCCATATTCTGATGAGCACCCGGGTCGAAAAGATTGTCGTTCGCCAGGGCAAAGCCTGTGGCGTCGAGGTTGAAACGACGGTCGGCAAGCTCAAGGGGCGGCGAAAGATTGCCGCTGGCGCAGTCATCTCGAACGCTGATCTCCGGCTGACCTTGGACAAGATGCTGGCGCCCGGGGATGTGGAGCCCTCCTACTTGGAGACCGTGCGTCGAATGCGGCCGAGCTTTCCGTGTTTTCTCGCTCATATCGCCTTGCGTGACGTCCCTCCCGAAGTCATCGACGAGGTCCAGGGTTATTACTGGAATCTCTGGGACCCGGACCTCGTAGGTCGTGGTGGGCTGCGTTGCAAAGTGTTCTCTCCAACTCTTTACGAGCCGCGGATGGCGCCTGCCGGCGGCCAGATCATTATTCTGCAGAAGGTGTTGGAGATGGACTATGCCGGCGTTGATGATTGGCCGGCACACAAGAAGGAGATCGAAGACTATGTCTTGGGTCACCTGGAGAAGGTGCTTCCCGGAGTCTCAGAGAAGGTGGTTGTCAGTTTGAGCGCCTCAGCCAAGACGGCGTGGAGATTCACTCTCAATCATGCCGGGGCGATGTTGGGTTGGGAGATGTCACCAGATCAGCTCGGTGATGACCGGCCGGACAATGTGGGCGCGGTCGACAATCTCTTTTTTGTCGGACATTGGACTCGCCCCGGTGGGGGAATCACGCCGGTCATCGTGTCGGCTCAGCATGTTGCCGAAGCTGTTCTCAAGAACACGGTGTCGTCCGCCGATCCGCAGACCGTGCTTGGGCTGAACAATGTCGAAGGTCGGACCGCCGAGCGGTTACGGCACGTGGCGGCATCGATATGACCGTTCCTGCAATCGGCGAAGGTGCAGCCCCGCTTTCGGGGTGCGAACAGAGTTTTGCCCAGACACTTCACTCGAAACGTTTAGCTACTTTCTAGAGGGTTCCATGACAACGCGACAGAAGGTTTCGTGGCTCATTATCTGTCCTGTTCTCTTGTTGATCGTCTTGGTGCCGTTGGCGCTGCACGGATTGGCGGAGAAAGATCTCGAACATGCCCAGTTTTACAACACGGGCAAGACCATCAACGGTTTTCTGAGCTCGTATTGCAAGGGGTTCGAGGCGGCGATGGCCGATGGCGATCCTGCCAAGCTGGCCGCTTTCTACAGTGATCAGTACCGTTCGCCCGATCGAGGGCGTTGGGTGTGGGGACCGGAAGTGCAGGAGAGTGGCGCCGCCGTGTCGCACCGACGACTAGAAGGCGAGCAAGACTACGCAGCTGACGAAATTCTCATGGAGAATCGGGACTATCTCGCCAGCTTCGATGGCCTCGATCGCAATTGGTGCAAGATCGATCTCATCGAGACCATCGAGCTCGAACGAAGCGCGGTGCTCACCGTCAAGCTGATCGCGGACGGTAGAGATCTCAATGGACGTTTTTTTCAGGATCGTAACTTCGTGCGCTGGCATTTGGTCAACGAAGCGACCGATGGTGAGGCCTACGATTGGAAGATCGTACGCGACGAACCGGTGGAAGGGGTGCGGGTGGCGGGGGAGCGCACCGGCCTGGTCGAGATGGATCCAGCAACCCTGGGAATCGACTTCCGGCACCAGCGCGACCCCAAGCTCGATATGAAGCAATACCGTGATGATCTCAAGTTCGGGGTGATTCAGCATGCTTCTGGGGGCATCAGTGCCGCGGACTACGACCATGACGGTCGCCCCGACCTGCTGTTTCTCGATGGCCAGCAGATCCGCCTCTATCGCAACGTCGAGACGTCGGATGAGGGAGCGGTTCGTTTCTCTGACGTCACGACCGAAGCCGGGCTCGACGGTATCGGAGAGACCCACGTCGGATTGTTTGCCGACTTCGACAACGACGGTGATCGTGATCTGTTTCTCGGTCGTTACCTGGCGCCCAACAAAATTCTCGAGAACGACGGCAACGGCGTCTTTGTCGATGTCAGTGCCGAGATGGGAATCGATGTGACGGTTCCTTCAACTTCAGCGACCTTGCTCGATTACGATCGCGACGGTTTTCTTGACATTTATCTGGCGGTCAACGGCCATGCTTTCGAGGCCCTGCCGCGACTGCCGTTCTTCGCCCAGAATGGGCGTCCCAACCGTCTTTTTCGTAATGATGGAGGGCAGCGATTCGTTGACGTCACGGATTCCAGCGGCGTCGGCGATGTGGGTTGGAGCCTGGCGGTGGCATCCGGTGACGTCGACGGTGATGGCTGGACGGACCTCGCGGTGGCCAACGATTTTGGCCGCAAGAACCTCTATCGCAACAATCGTGACGGGTCTTTCACCGAGATTGCCAAGGATGCCGGGGTGCTCGACTTCTCGGGTGGCATGGGACTCACCTTCGGAGACTTCAACGACGATGGCTGGGTGGATCTATACACCTCGAACATCAACTCCAATCAGCGTTGGTTCGGTGAAGACATGACCGTCGGTCAGTACATCCGCAATGTGGTTCGCACTCGTTGGATGTTGACCGACCTCTTCGAGTACTTTCAGCTCTATCGGCTCGTTGGGAACGACTGGGTGGAGCTCGGGCAGCAAATTGGCGAAGGAAACTCCCTGTTCCAGAATCGTGGTGGCGGTGAGGGCAAAGTCGCCTTCGAAGAGTTGAAAGACAGTCATACCGGTCGCGCTGGTTGGGGGTGGAGCGTCAACTTCTTCGACGTCGACAATGATTCTGATCTCGATCTATATGCCGCCAACGGTTGGATCAGTAACACGCCCGGTACAGATTTGTGACTGCCCTTCACTAACGGTGCGGTCGCACACTTAGATCAGAACAAGCAAGGGCGCTTCGTCGTCGAGGACTACGAGGGAGCCAGCTAGAGGAACGACA
>JAJCXQ010000610.1 GCA_029263355.1 Acidobacteriota bacterium
TGGTAGTGGACCCAGACTCGAGCTCCGCGTTCTGCAAAACGTCGACACACGGCGCGACCGATGCCACCCGAGGCGCCAGTCACCAGAACCACTTTACCCTCGAAGCAGGAAGACTGGCGAGCAGAGCCAGCCTCATTGACGCCAGCAACGGTCATAACGCCCCCTCCGTGAGGGTCCGTTTCAGTTTCTTCGCCGAACCGGACACCATCGACACCATACCCATCAGTCCCATACTCTTGCCCATCGAAAGCTCTCGGCCGAAGACGTCGTACACCACATCACCAGACAACCCTGCGAGATCTTCCAGGGACTCACCAGATAGATTCTCGTCGAGGATCACTGCCATCGCCTTGGCCGAGATCCCCTGAGGGTTCTCGACCGCAAAATGGAGTTTGAGGGTCTGATCGGCGAGCTTCTCGGCCCACATGTAGGCCTCGGACTCGCACGCCGGAACTTTGTGGTTTTCCGGGAAGGGGCGGCGAGCGATGCTCTCGGGAACTTCCCGAAAACGATCGGCGACCGAAATCAGGTAGTCGATACGCTCCATGCGTGAAAACAGCGCCAGCGTATCGACAAGCTCAGCGATTCTTGCGGGATGGCCCATGGTGGTCGGCTCACCTCTCGATCGGTGCGCCGACGAGATTTCCCCACTCGGTCCAACTACCGTCGTAGTTGCGGACGTTCCCAAAGCCCAACAGGTGTGTGAGGACGAACCAGGTGTGGCTCGAGCGTTCGCCGATCCGGCAATACGCGACGACGTTGTCACTGGGATCGAGCCCCTGTTCGTCCTGATAGATGGCGGCGAGGGCCGGCGCAGTCAAGAACGTGCCGTCATCAGGATCGATCGCGCGCGCCCACGGTACGCTCTTGGCGCCGGGAATGTGGCCGCCCCGCAAGGCTCCCTCGTTGGGGAAATCCGGCATGTGTAGCCGCTCACCGCTGTATTCTTCCGGGCTACGGACATCAACCAGCGGCAGTTGCTGCTCGGCGTGCACCATCACCTGATCACGGAAGGCTCGAATCTTCGAGTCGTCCCGTGCAGGAGCAGCATAGGCCGTCGCTTGATACGAGGGCTGGTCGCGCACGAAGTCGCGACCCTCTTTGTGCCACTTGAGACGCCCACCGTCCATCACCTTGGCATTGCGGTGACCGAAGAGCTGAAAGACCCAATATGCATAACAGGCCCACCAGTTGTTCTTGTCGCCGTAAAAGACGACCGTCGTTTCAGGGGTGATGCCGATTCGGCTGGCAAGCTTCTCGAAGCCGTCTTTGTCGAGATAATCGCGCCGCAGCTGATCATTGAGGTCCCGCGTCCAATCCACCTCGACGGCGCCGGCAATATGGCCCGATGGATAGACCAGCGGGTCTTCGTTCGATTCGACCAAACGCACATTGGGGTCGGAGAGATGCGCCGCCACCCAATCGGAAGAAACTAATACGTCGGGCTGGGCATAGCCCCGACTCTCGATATCGCTCATGGATCTTCTCCTGTTTCGAACAAACTCAGCTATGAAGTCTGCCCTACTGTAACGTCACTCGTCGCGAGGTGCTTCTGTTGCCACCTGCAAGCTCTCGAATTCCTGCCTGGGGTCGCTGATGACCTGCCATCGACCCCGCCGGTGCTGCTCTGGGAACGGTCAACCCATCGGGCAGAGGACTCTCATCTTCTCACGATTCCAGTCGCTCGAAGCAACCCCCATGTGATTCGTCACGATCGCCGCTCAATCGGACCTCGTTATCGCCGACAGTCGCCAACTCGCGATCGCCACACGTTATACTCAGATCGCATGAACGCGCTGCTAGAAACCTCCCAAACAGGTTGCCGCATCTTATGAACTCACCGTTACTTGCAGCACTCAAAGTCGCGACTCTGGCTGTCACTCTGACCTTGATGGTCAGTGACACCGCGGTGGCGCTCGATCCGAACCTATTCCCGCTACCCAAGCAGCTCGAACCGAACGTCGCGTTCTGGACCGACGTTTATACCAAGTACGACAGCCATCACGTTCTGCTCCACGACGAGCGGCATCTGAACATCGTCTATGCAGTTCTCGATTTCACCGCCCTCGAGACGTCCAGCCGCTCCGCCGGTCGAAAGGCGCAATCTCGACGCGACGAGATCCGAAAGGCCAAGAGCAAATATAGTGCACTGCTTCAGGATTTAGCAGCCGGCCGAACCTCGAAACACCATCCAGAGGATCAGGCGAGGGTCAAGCAGCTCTTGGCCACGATCCCGGGCGGAAACAGCAAATACTCCGCAGCTGCTAGCCGGTTGCGCACCCAGCGCTGCCTCAAGGATCAGTTCGCCGAGGGCATCGAGCGTTCGGGCGTGTACATGGCTGAGATCGAGTCGATTTTCGCGCGCCATGGGCTGCCGCTCGAACTGACACGGCTGCCCTTCGTTGAATCCCTCTTTCAATGGAAGGCACGTTCGTCGGCGGCGGCTGGCGGTATCTGGCAGTTCATGAGGCCAACGGCGCGTCTGTACCTCGACATCGAGCTCGAGTTCGATCAACGCTTCGATCCGATTGAAGCGACCGAAGCGGCGGCCAAACATCTGGCCGGCAATTTCAAAGCCCTACGCTCTTGGCCAGTGGCGATCACTGCCTACAATCATGGACGCGCCGGCATGCAGCGGGCCGTCCGCCGGCTGGGCACTCGCGATATGGGCGAGATCTCGACCCGCTACCGCTCCCGCCTTTTTGGCTTTGCGTCGCGCAACTTCTACAGCGAATTCGTCGCCGCCGCCCGGATTTATGAAAACCGCGAGCACTACTTCCCTGGGGTCGAGCCCGCTCCTGCGCTGCGCTACGACGAATACCGCCCAGAACATTACGTGCCGATTCGCGATCTGGCGCGGGCCGCGGATACCTCTCTCGACACGCTGAAGAAGATGAATCCGGCCTTGTCGTCGAACGTCTGGACCGGCGACGTCTACTTGCCAAAGGGATATCGATTGCTGGTTCCGGAGGGCCAAAACATCGCCTTCGAGACGGCCTATGCCAGCCTGCCCGCCGATCGTAAATCGCGGCACCAAGTTGGCCACTACTACAAGGTGCGGCGTGGCGATACGTTGAGCCGAATCGCTGACAAGTTTGGCACCTCGACATCCCGTCTCCAGCAGGCCAACAAGTTGCGCAGCGTCAATCGAATCAGCATCGGCCAGCGGCTGTTGATCCCTCCGGGTAGCCGGAGTTCACGATCCACCACCTCGGGATCTAGCGGTTCGCGGGTCGCCGCCGCGATCGCCCAGACGACACCCGGGCTCCACGTGGTTCGGCGCGGCGAGACCTTGTCGGCGATCGCCGAAACCTATGGCACCTCGATCTCGGCTCTGCGCTCACACAACGGACTCCGGAGCGCCAACCGCATTACCGTCGGTCAACGACTCCGCTTGCCCGCCAAGGCATCGTCCGTCGATTCGCTCCAAACTCACGTCGTGCGGTCCGGCGAAACCCTCGCCAGTATCGCCCGCCGTTACGGCACCACAGTGCGAGCACTGCAGAGCGCCAACAGGATCCGCAATCACATCATCCAGCCGCGTCAGGTCCTGGTCATCCCGGCCCCATCCTGACCGGGCAGCGTCCGATCAAGTCGCCGGTCAACCGGCGAGCCACAGATCGTCGTAGGGGTTTTCGGGCTCGACGGATTCTCACGATGACTTGGCGTCGTACCAGGTCTCTCCCCTGCCGAGATCCACTAGCAGCGGTACCGTGAGCTTGGCCACGCCCTCCATCTCCTCACGAGTCAGGTCGCAGAGAGCCTCAATCTCCTCTACCGGTCCCTCGAGCACCAATTCATCGTGCACCGTCAGCAGCAGACGCGCATCGGGCAACTCCCGCCGTATTCTGCGATCGACCGCGATCATCGCCAGCTTCATGAGATCGGCGGCGGTCCCCTGGATGCGGGCATTGATCGCCATCCGTTTGGCATTCTCGCGCAACGAGTAGTTACGGCTGTTGATGTCGGGTAATTGACGAATGCGGCCGTAGAGAGTTTTCACCCGACGGGTTTCCTGCGCCTCCTTCAAGGTCTCTTCGGTATAACGCGAGACGCCTGGATAACGCTCCATGTAGGCAACAATGAAACGCTCGGCGTCCTTTTTGCTGATACCGAGGCGTTGCGCCAGCCCCCACCCGCTCATGCCATAGATGATGCCGAAGTTGATGACTTTGGCCATCCGCCGCTGCTCGGCGTTGACCAATAGGGGTGAGACGTCGAACACCGCCGCGGCGGTTGAGGCATGGATGTCCTCGCCGGCTCGAAATGCCGAGATCATGGCCTCCTCTTCAGCGATGTGCGCCAGCACCCGGAGCTCGATCTGACTGTAGTCGGCGACCACGAGTGCGCGTCCCACGCCGGCACGAAACGCCTTGCGGATACGGTTGCCTTGCTCCGTACGAATCGGAATGTTCTGTAGATTGGGATGTGCCGAGGACAGTCGTCCGGTGGCAGCGACGGCTTGGTTGAAACGGGTGTGCAGTCGGCCGTCCGGAGCCAGCAGCGCGGGCAGAGCGTCGACATAGGTCGACTTCAACTTGGTGATCTCGCGATAGCGCAGCATATGCTCCGGCAGATCGAAGCCACGGGCTGCGAGCTCCTCGAGGGTCTCGGCGCCGGTTGAATAGGCCTTGGTTTTGCGCGTCTTGCGCAACACCGGCAGCCCGAGCTTCTCGAATAGGATGACGCCGAGCTGGCGCGGCGAGTTGATGTTGAAGCGCTCCCCCGCCAGCTCGTAGATCTTCTCTTCCAGTGAGGCGATCTCATCGGCCAGCTCCGCCGACATCGTTTCTAAGTAGGCGACATCGAGCTCGATTCCGGATTCCTCGATGTCCGCCAGCACCGCGACCAACGGCTCTTCGATCGACTCGTAAACCGACATCAGCTCGTCGTCGGTCAGGTCTTGGCGCAACGCCGCCGTCATCTTCTTGGGTAGCTCAACTTGCTCGGCGGCGAAAGACAACAACTTGGAGTCTCCAACCAACGGTTCCTCGCCCCGGGTGAAGCCCGCTTGGGCCGCGGTGATCGCGGACTGATGCAACCGCTCCAAAACGACCACCGGCAACTCGTGGCTGCGCAACGCCGAGCGCGTGAGGTACGACGCCAACATGGTGTCGAACAGCCGACACTGGACGGCGGTGCGGGACGGCAATAAGCGCAGGACCTCTTTGAGATCGTGGCCGACCAGAGTCATCTTTTTGCTACCTACCCAGTTGACCAGGCTCGAGGTGACTACATCACGCATCCCTTGACGCCTAAAATCCGCCAACCACGATGTTCCATCGTCGTCGAGAATCGCCACTGCTACCGCCTCACTGGCGCCGATAGCACTGACAACAATCTCGCTACCGAGACCAGCGACGAGATCGACCCATGCTTGCGGTGACTGCAGATCGTCGGCCGGCGCCGCAGGCTTGGCTGTTTGGCCAATCGAGGCTTCGAGCTCTTGAGCCAAAGTGTTGAAGTCGAGTTGCCAACAAAGTTCGCGTAAAGCTCCGTAGTCCGGCTCTTCGAGAGCTAACGATTGGGGGTCAAAATCGATCTCGAGGTCGGTGTGAATCGTCACCAGATCTTTCGACAAGCGCGCCGAATCTTGATGCTCGGTAAGCTTCTTGCCGTAGCCCCGGGCGGTGATCTCGCCAGCACGCTCGATCAACGCTTCGACCGAGCCGTACTCGCCGACCAACTTGACTGCTCCCTTCTGACCAATTCCCGGAACTCCCGGTACATTGTCGGAGCTGTCCCCCATTAGGGCTAGGACGTCGATCACCTGATGGGGCGGGACGCCGAAGTCGTCCTCGACCATTTGTGGGTCGTAGAGCTTGTCGCGGGTCGTGTGGTACTGAAAGACCCCATCCCCCACCAGCTGCATCAGATCCTTGTCCGGGCTGACAAGTACCACCTCGTAACCCGCCGCCACCGCTTTCTTCGCCAAGGTGCCCAGGACGTCATCAGCTTCGTACTTGGGCATCTCGAGTACGGGAATCTTGTAAGCCTCGATGACTTTACGGATCCATGGGATCTGCGGCCGGAGGTCGTCGGGCATCGGTGCACGGTTGGCTTTGTACTCGCTATAACTTTCTTTCCGTACCGTATCGGACGAGACATCAAAGGCGATGCCGAGGTACTCGGGTTTGTCATCCTTCAGCAGCTTTCGCAGCATCTGGATGAAGCCGAAGACGGCGTTGGTCGGCTCTCCTTTTGAGCTCGACAAACCGCGGATAGCGTAGAAGGCGCGAAAGATGTTGGAATAGCCATCGATCAGGAAAAGGCGGGGGCGTTCGCTGTTCATTAACCGATTCTATCCCCGCGGCCTGTCGTAGCGCAGAGCGACAGGATAAACTGTGAACGCTCAATCAAGTCCTTCGACTTGCCTGTCGATGGAAGGAGGTCAAGATCACGCGATGCTGCTACTCGGACTCTTATCTTGGATTTTGATCGGACTTGCCGCGGGATTGCTCGCCGGTCGTCTTCTGCCCGGCGAACCGCCGCTAAGCTTGGGACTGGTCGCGAGTGTCGGGCTCGGCGGGGCGGTGCTCGGTGGCCTGCTCGCGACCGCCCTGGGTTTTGGCGGCATGGCAGCCTACGATATGCGCAGTCTCGCCACCGCGACCCTCGGCGCCATCCTCGGGTGTCTACTGCTGCGTTACGTCAAGCTGTTGGCTTGAGCGGCGGTCGGTACCCGCCGACAGCGACTATTCGACGTGATCCGACAACCAACGTTGCAGACAGGCTTGTAGGTTGGCGAGGTCGAACGGCTTGCCGAGACAATCGTCCATACCATAGTGCAGGCATTGCTCACGGTCGCCGTCCATGACTTTGCCGCTCAGCGCCACGATGGGAGTGCGGGGCACGGTTCCGAAAGCTTCCGGCGTTTGTTCGCGTTCGCGAATGGCCCGAGTTGCCTCGTAGCCATCCATGATCGGCATCTGGCAGTCCATCAGGATGAGATCGTAGTTGTGCTCTGTCGCGAGATCCAACGCAGCTTTGCCGTGGGCCGCTACATCGACCTCGACACCGAGGTGATTCAGCATGAAACGTGTGGCGGTCTGGCTGATCGGACTATCGTCAGCAAGCAGGACTCGCGCCTCCGGCAGACTCATTTTCATTTGACTGGCAACAATGCTCATGCTGGGTGTCCTCTCGGGTACGTTGGCGGCAATCTGACCGCCGTCTAGAGAGGAATTTAGCCACCGAACATTACGGATAGTATGAAGATGCCGCCGAAGTCAGGCGGGGACGGGGTGGGGTCGCCTCTACGTTTGCGACCGTACCTTTCCCCGTCCCCTGACGATCCCCATCGCCCTGACTCTGACCGTTCTGCATGATTTCTCAGAAGACTGCTGAATTGTGACTGCTCGCAATCCTGAGCTATAAAAAAGGGGTGGCGCCCTCCGGACCGTCTCAACCGGGAGAGGGGCGTCAACGCTCATCGCTGAGGTCAACCCCGGTTACCCCGAAGGGCGCCGACCCTGCAACCTCTGTTTAATTACTCGGCTGTATGGAGTCGGCACTTGCCTTTGACGTGCGCAATTCAATACCCCCCACCTCACATCTCAGATGACATCAGCATGACAACTTACATGACGTTACAACTGCTGCCGAGGGGCGGATCGTCTGGCGCCCTAACTGTGGCGCTCTAGACAACTCGCACAGGTCCCGAGGCCGGAGATTTTACCTACGCGAAAACTGTCAAGGCCCTGAAACGCGTCAGCTTCTCGAGCCTGTGCGGATGGCTCTTGATCACATCTGTTCCGCCAAGTCGCCAACGACCGGAAGCGTCAGGATGAGTTTCGGGAAGAGTGGAGACCATACCCGAAGCTACCGTCATCATGCCGTCATATGTAACGTCATATTGAGCCCATCTAATAGTCCAACGCTGACGCGAAACACGAGCTCCCCGAGAGTCTAAGACAGTCTTCTCCTGTCACATCGCATCTCGGCCTAGCCCGTAAGCCACAGAATGAGGTTCTGGCCCAAGCTCAGTGCTACAACTGGCCAAAACTAGATCCTCAGACGGCACAAATTGATGGAGGACTCGAATATGGAAGGCTTCGATAACCTTGCCCGACTAAGGCTACGTACGCGATTGCCAGTCAAGCTGGTTTTCGATACGGCAGCGAGCAGCCATACCGTTGGCTCCCGGCGGCGAGGGGACACGAGTCGGCACTTGCTTTTCGAGGTCGAAGATCTCTGCCTCGATCTGCGCCTCGACTCGGCTCCCCAGTCGAGCTCAGCGATCCTTGTCGGCCAATTGGCAGACCGAATGAATCCTCTAAAGCCATTGGCCGGTCTGCCAATCATGTTGGTCACTGGCGACACATGTCTTGCGAAAACGGTCAGCAACCGACTGGGTGAGTTCCAGGTGGAATATGAACCGAACGGAGACCTCAGCATCTTCCTACCCCTAGGAGATGAACAGTTGATCGAAGTCCCGATGGATCCATGACGATACGGTAGCCTCCCGTCTCAAAGACGATCCAAAATCCGTCGACAGATACTGAGTGACGTCAGACACAGCCTGCTCGGAGGGTGCGGCACATACACCTTCTGACGCGGAACCCATCGGAAAATACGCAAGAACTCCGTGTCTAAATAGAGCTTGCCCCGGAGTGGCGCGGCATGAGCTATGTCATGTCAGCCGTTGGTCCGGTCGCCTCTCCGGGGCTTGCTCAACGCTCTTCAGGCAGAGTATCAATGATAGATCAGCGGTGCTGGACTCCTCAAGTTGCCTCTCATCATCCACCGAAATCATGAAGATCACCTGAATCTCGACTCACGTCATAGGTATCGTCACCTTCCTGTTGTCTCATCTAATCGCTACCTACGGTACGACTGGTGAGTCCGTCATTAAAATCAGGCTGGATGCATCCGGGAGGGATGAATGCCATGAGTTCTTTCGACAGCATAGATCATCTCCGCTCTAGCCCCGTATTCTTGAGCTCGGAATTCTTGAAGCCTGCAGCCCCTCCAGTTTCCAAGGCCCAAGGCAGGGCCGCCAGGCCTCCACGTCGTGGAGAGGCCACTGGTCGAGGCGCCGCAGCCCCTCTGCAAAATCATCAGGTCACCGAGCAATCTCCCAGACTGTCTCAAGAACAGAGAATGGCTGTGATCAGCCATGTAACCGGCGGCATTGCTCACAACTTCAACAATTTGCTGACCGGAATCGTCGGATTCAGTGATCTGCTGGCTGGTGACTCAGCCGATCGGCCGAACGACTCGCGCTATCTGGAGAGAATCTCACAAGCTGCCAAGCGAGGAGGGAGCTTGGTTCAGCAGCTTCTCGCTTTCAGCCAACAACAAATAGTCGCCCCAGAGCCGCTGCAACTGAATCGGATCGTGACCGAAAACGCACAACTCTTGCGCCAGAGCCTTGCCAGCGGAACAGAGCTCGATCTCGAGCTAGAGCCTTGGCAAACCCTGATCGAAGCCGATCCTACACAGATCAATAAGA